>CADCTL010000150.1 GCA_902805625.1 uncultured Acetobacteraceae bacterium | reverse complement strand
CCCTGGGCCTCGACGTCGGAACTTCAGGCGTCCGCGCGGCGTTGGTGGACGCGGCGGGCGTCGCCCTCGCGCTCGGCGCCGCGCCGCTCGACCGCGACCGGCGCGCCGATCCGGAAGCGTGGTGGGCCGCGGTCGAAGGCGCGCTCGACACCCTTCGCGCTGAGGCCGGTTTCACCGCCGTGCGCGCCATCGCCGTGGACGGCACCTCGGGGACGCTGCTGGCCGTGGACGCGGCCGGGCGGCCGCTCGGGCCGGCGCGGATGTACAACGAGCCGGCGGCCTCCTGCGCCCTGCGCGCTGTCCGGGACGCGGCGCCGCCCGACAGCGCCGCGCTCGGCCCCGCTTCGCCGCTCGCCAAGGCGCTCGATCTCCAAGTGCTGCCCGGCGCTGCGCGCCTGCTGCACCAAGCGGACTGGGTCGCGGGCCGCTTCCTCGGCCGCTTCGACCGGACCGACGAGAGCAACGCCCTCAAGACCGGCTACGACCCGGCGGCCCGCCGTTGGCCGGACTGGCTGGCGCGCGCGGGCCTGCGGACGGAGTTGCTGCCCGCCGCGGCCGAATGCGGCGCGCCGCTTGGCGAGGTGACGCCCGCCGCCGCGCGCCGGTTCGGACTCCCGCCGGGCGTGGTCGTCGCCGCGGGGACGACGGACGGTTGCGCCTCCTTCCTCGCGTCCGGGGCGCGGGCGCCGGGCGAGGGGGTCACGGCGCTGGGCTCCTCGATGGCGCTGAAGCTCGCCTGCGACCGGCCGCTGACGGCGCCGGAGTTCGGCGTCTACAGCCATCGGCTGGGCGGCATCTGGCTCGCGGGCGGCGCTTCCAACAGCGGCGGCGCGGCGCTCGCGCGCCACTTCGACGCCGCCTCGCTGGCGCGCCTTTCCGCCCGCATCGACCCGTCGCGGCCGTCCGGCCTCGACTACTACCCCCTGCCGAGCGCCGGCGAGCGCTTCCCCCGCGCCGACGCCGCGCTCGCGCCGCGCGAGACGCCGCGGCCCGCCGACGACGCGGCCTTCCTGCACGGGCTGCTCGAAGGCATCGCGCGGATCGAGGCGCTCGGCTACCGCCGCTTGGCGGAGCTGGGCGCGCCTGCGCTCCGGTCGGTGCGCGGCGTCGGCGGCGGGGCGCGGAACGCGGTCTGGGGCGCCATCCGCGCCCGGGTGCTCGGCGTGCCGCTGGTCCCGGCCGCGTCGGAGGAGGCGGCGGTCGGCGCGGCCGCCCTCGCTCTCCGGGCTTTGGAGCCGGCGGCGGGCTGACGGCGGCGCCAGTTGTCGGTCTCCTGCAACGGGCGGATTCGGCCGACGGCTTGCCGTGGTGGAAGGCGGTCCAGCGCCGATCTTCGACGTAGGGTGTAGGCGCTGCGGCCGCGATCCCGCGTGGGCGCGAGAACGTCATCGCAAGCGCGGCGGACCGATATGACAACGACGATTTCTGGCGCCACACTCCGGTCGGACAGCCGAGGGAGGACCGCCATGTCGCGCCGTCTCGCCAGCGTCATTTTCCTCGCCGCCGCGCTCGCCTGGCCTGCCGCGGCGCAGGAGCGCAGCGTCCGTGTGGTCAGCGGGGCCGCGGCGGGCGGTTCCTCCGACTTCGTGTCGCGCTTGGTCGCCGAGGCGGTGGGGCCGCTGCTCGGCGCCCGGGCGGTGGTGGAGAACCGCACCGGGGTGAACGGCGCGATCGCGGCGGCGGAGGTGGCCCGCAGCGCCCCCGACGGGACCACCGTCTTCACCTGCCCCATGAGCACCATGGCCATCACGCCCCAGCTCGTGGGCGCCAACCTGCCGGTCGATCCCGGCGCGGAACTCGCGCCCATCGCCACCGTGGCGCTCTCCTCCTACGGCTTCGTGGTGGCGGCCAATGGCCCCTACCGCGGCGTGCCGGACGTGCTGGAAGCGGCGCGCCGGCGGCCGGGGCAGGTCACCTTCGCCAGCGCCGGCGTCGGCTCCGCCCAGCACCTCTCGGGCGAACTGCTGAAGCAGCGGACGGGCGTGCAGATGGCCCACGTGCCCTACCGCGGCGCCAGCCCGGCGGTGGTGGACATCCTCGGCGGGCGCACCGACTTCATGATGACCAACATGGCCGACATCACGCGGCAGGTGCAGGACGGCGCGTTGCGCTTGCTGGCCATCGGCGACGACGGCGGCTCGCCCCTGTTCCCGGAGGTGCCGCCGTTGTCGCGCTTGATCCCGGGCTTCAACGTGGTGGGCTGGTTCGGCCTGTGCGGCCCGAAGGGGATGGCGCCCGAGGTGTTGCGGCGCTGGGAAGACGCGGTGCGCCAAGCGATGGCGGACCCGGTCTTGGTTCGGCGCATGGCCGAGGGCGGTCTGACGCCGCGCTTCGAGGACGCGAAGACGCTGGCGGGCCGCTTGGAGGCCGACCGGCGGCAGTGGCGCGAGGTGATCCGCAGCGTGAACCTGCGGGCGGAGTAGCGGCCATCGGAGGCCTGCGGCCACGCACGCCTATGGTCGGAGCGAGCCCGGCCACGGCCGGCGCAGACCGCCGACGACGCGGTGGCGGGGTCGTCCCGGCGCAGCCTACCCCGTCTCCCGCATCGCCAGCGGCGAAACCTCCAACGGCGCCAGATCAGCCCTATCCCTCGTCGAGCGTGAAGCCGGCCTTGAGCGTCACTTGGTAATGGTCGATCTTTCCGTCGCTGCCGACCGCGCCCCGGACCTGCATCACCTCGAACCAGCGCAGGTTCCGCAGCGTGGCGCTGGCGCGGGCGATCGCCGTCTGGATGGCGTCGTCCACGCCTGTCTTGGAGGTGCCGACGAGCTCAACCACCTTGTAGACGTGCTCTGGCATGTTCGCCTCCCTCTCCACTGGCGGATGGTCAGCGCAGCGCGCGTGAGACCACCCGTGTTGCTCGATCGGGCCCGCAGCATCCCGCGCGACGCTTTGATGGCCCGAATGCTGTCTAGCAGGGCTGGACACCGATTGGACAAGCGCTGCCGTGCCGCTGTTCCACCGGCAGGACAGCCGAGAGGGCGCGCACTCGCGGCGTTCCTTCGATCAGGTCGCAACCGTCATCAACGTTGGGAGAGAACATTGTGACGAGCCCTACGCCGTCGATCGCCACATCGCCGGGGCGCGGCGGCCGCGAGGAAGGCGCCCGGGCGCGTTTGGAAGCGATATCGCGCCTCCTCGACAGCGCGTGGCGCGTCCCCGGCACCAACGTCCGCTTCGGGGCGGACGCCGTCTTGAACCTGCTGCCGGGAGTCGGCCTGCTCGCGTCCAAGGGGGTCTCCGCCTACCTGATTTGGGAAGCGCGCCGCCTCGGCGTGCCGACCGGGACGCTTTTGCGCATGGTCGGCAACGTCGGGCTGGACGCCTTGATCAGCGCGGTCCCGCTGGCTGGCTGGGTCGGAGACGTCTTTTACCGCGCCAATCTGCGCAACATGGTGCTCCTGCGCGAGCACCTCGACCGGAAGGGCCGCCCGCCGCGGTGATCGTCGGCGTCCGCCCAGGGACGACCTTCTGCGCGCTGCGCTTCCAAGGAGCGGCCCGGCGGATTAGGCCTCGGCTTCCACTCACCGCCGGATGGCCGATATGAGCGCAGTCCCGCCGCCCCAAGCCGAAGCGCCCGCCGTCGAGGTGATGTCCACCCTCGGCCTGATGGGGGTGCTCCGCGACCTCGCGCCACGCTGCGAGCAGGCGGTCGGCGCCAAGCTCGTCACGGCGTTCGCCCCCACGGCCGCGCTGACGGAGCGGATCAGGGCCGGGGAGGCGGCGGACGTAGCGATCCTCACCGCCGCCGCCATCGACGCGCTGGCGCGGGAAGGGACGCTCGCGGGCGGCAGCCGGATCGACCTCGCGCGCTCGACGGTCGGCGTCGCCGTGCGCGCGGGCGCGCCGAAGCCCGACATAAGCTCGGCCGAGGCCTTTTTGCGCGCGCTCGGGGACGCCCGATCGATCGCCTACTCCAGAGCGGGGGCGAGCGGCATCTTCTTCGCGGACCTGATCCGGCGCCTGGGGATCGCCGACCGGGTGAACGCCAAGGCGACGGTCATCCCGAGCGGCCTCACCGGCGAGCTCGCCGCCAGGGGCGAGGTCGAGATGGCCGTCCAGCAGGTCAGCGAACTCATGGAGGTGCCAGGCATCGACATCGTCGGCCCGCTGCCGGCGGAGTTCCAGGGCGTCACCGTCTTCTCCGGCGGGCTGTTCGCGGCCTCCCCGAGGAAAGAGGCGGGAACGGCGCTGCTGAGGCTCCTTTCGGCCGCAGACGTCGCGCCGGTGTACGGGCGCAAGGGCCTCGAACCGCTGGGCACGGCGTGGGCCTGACCGGTGTTCAGCCTTGGCGGAGCGCGGGGCTGCGCAGCCGGTCGAGCATGCGCTTCACCGCCGCCATCTGCCGGCCGTCGCGCGTGGCATAGCCGGGATCGTCGTAGGCGAAGAAGTCCCAGCATCCTTTGGGGTTGGAGAAGGGGACGTCGGACGCTTGCGGGAACAGCACCACCAGCCGGTAGCTGTCCGCCCAATTGAGGTAGCCGGTGCCGGTGGCGAAGAGGTCGTCGAGGCGCCGGCGGCCCTGCTCGCAGCCGTGGAATGCGACGTGGACGCGGCACGGCGCTCCACCGCCGCCCGCGCAATCCGGCGGCAGATAGGCGATGCCGATCTCGTCCATGCCGTGCCGTCGCGGCTGCGGCAGGAACTCGGCTTGGCCGAAGCGCAGCAACCGGCCGGCGGGGACGGCGACGCGCACCGCGGCGGCGCTCGGCAGCAGGTGCCGCAGGATGGCGCCGGCCTGGTCGTAGTCGCAGTCGTTGATGAAGGGCGGCGCGGTGGCGCCGCAGCCCTCGCCGGGACCGTCGCTCGGCCCGTCCACGATGAAGCCGTGGCCGGCGGGCATGTCCAGCCGCGTCGCCATCGCCGCCTCGGTTACGCCGGCCGCGCGGTAGAAGGCGACCAGGCTCTCGACGACCGGGCGGCGCACCGTCCAGTCGCCGCCTCCGCCGAAGACGTAGACCCGGCTGCGCGCCAAGTTCTCGAGCGGGTCGATGCGGCGGAACGCCGCCAGGGTGCTCGCCCGACGCAGCAGGTACGCGGCGTCCGGCGCGCCGAAGAGCGGGTTGGCGTCCATGCAGCGGCCGAGCGCGATGCTGACCGAACCCTCGGCGCAGAGATAAGGGCCGCCGGCCACGGAGCCGACGCCGGCGATCTCCCCGGAAAACGCGACGTGGAACTGCACCGCCATGAAGGCGCCCGACGAGATGCCGGACACCGTGGTGCCCGGGCCCGCGCCGACCGCCGGCAGGGAGCTTTGCGCCCGGGCGCCCGTGAGCAGCGAGGCGAGCAGCAACAGCACGCCCGAAACCGAAAGCGCGCGCGGTGACCAAGTGCTGCGGAGGCGGGTTCTGCGAAATCGGAGCGCGGTCATGGCGGAAGCTCCCTGCCGGGGCGCGGCGCACCCGGCGCGGGCATCGCTACAGGGACCTACTGGGGAGCGATGTGACGCGCCGCACGCCGGAGGGAGCGCCCCGCGGCCACAATGGACAGAAGCCGCCGGACGCGTACCGCGCGCTCGTTCGTGGCGGATCGACGTCGCCAAGAAGCACGCGCCGCGCGTGGAGCGCCGAACCTTCTCGCCATTGTTGGCTTCGGGTCGCACAAGAAATGTTCAAGGCTGTCTTCTCTGCTCTCGTTGCCCTTCGCCCGAAACTGCGGCAACTTGTTCTCTAGTAAGGAGGAAATTGGTGGGCGAAGTAGCTGGGCGCTACGAACTGCAAAGTCCGCTGGGCAGCGGTGGCGGCGGTGCCGTGTTCGCCGGGTACGATCGCCTGCTCGACCGGAAGGTCGCGGTCAAGCTGTTCAGCCTCCCGCTTCCCGACAACACGGCGAACACCGAAATGCTGCAGCGGTTCAGGATCGGCGCCAAGGCGGCCGGCCGCCTGTCGCATCCGAACATAGTTCCGGTCTTCGACTACGGCGAGGACGTTGAACGCGCCTGGATCGTGATGGAGTTGGTCGAAGGGGCTTCCCTAAAGGCGCTGCTCGACCGCGGTGAGCGCTATAGTTCCCAAGTCGTGCTGCGGATGATGGACCAAATCCTGGCGGCGCTCGAGTACTCGCACCAGACCGGCGTGGTGCACCGCGACGTGAAGCCCGCCAACATCATGATCACCCGGGCAGGGGAAGCGAAGCTCACCGACTTCGGCGTCGCCCGGATGCAGGACTCCTCCCTGACCATGGTCGGGTCGGTGATCGGAACGCCGGCCTACATGGCGCCCGAGCAGTTCGGGGGCGCGGTCGATCATCGCGCGGACATATGGGCCGCGGGCGCGGTCTTCTACGAACTGCTCACCGGCGAGAAGGCGTTCGCCGGCGACGACTTCGGGACCATCATGCGCCGGGTCTTGTCCGACGATCCGCCGCCACCGTCCCGGCGGGCGCGGCTGCCGACCGCCATCGACGCCATCGTGGTCCGGGCCTTGGCGAAGCGCCCGGAAGACCGCTACGCCTCCGCCGCGCAGTTCGCCGCGGCGCTGCGCGGTCTCGACGCCGCCAACGACGCGCCGACCATCGTCCACCCGCCGCGCGAACCGCGGCGCGAGCCTCGGCGCGAGCCGCCGCGCGGCGGCATGTCGCGCCCGCCGCCCAATCCCCACCGGCAGTCCGTCGCGGCGCCGCGCAAGCGGCGGGTGCCGGGCCTCTTGCTGGCGCTCGCCGGCGGCGGTCTCGTGTTCGGCGGCTTGGCCGTCGCGGCCTTGTTGCTGACCAACGAGCCGCCGGCGAGCCCGACGTCTGAGCCGCTGGCCAAGCCGGCGTCTCCCCAGGCGACATCGGTGCCCAGCGCGCCTCCGCGGCCCCAACTGGCCGAACCGTCCCCATCGTCCGGGCCGCCGCAGTTCCTGCTGCCGCCCGACACGCCCGCGGAGCCGCCCCGCCAGCCGGACCCGCCGCCGCGCCCCGATCTGCGGGGCATCGCCCAGCAGGCGATCCGCGCCGCCGGTTGTGGATTGCTGACCTCGACCTCGAACGACGACCGCTTGACGTTGAACGGCGTGCTGCGGCGGGGCGATGCGGCCAGGGTGCAGCAGGCGCTCGCCGACGCGCAGGTGCCGGAAGCGGCGACGCAACTGAACTTCAGCCTGTTCGACGCCGACTACTGCGGCGTGGTGCAGGCGCTGCGTCCGGCGGTGGACGGCACCGCCGCCCCGCCGCGGCTGACGCTGCTCAGCCCGAACCCGCTGTTGGCGGGGCAGAATTTGCGCTTCCGGGTGGACATGCCGGACTGGCCGGCCTTCCTGCATGTCTTTTACCTGTCCACCACCGGTGAGGCTGGAAACATGGTCCAGGCCCGTCAAACGCCCTATCCGCTCAACGCCAGGCCGGAGTTCGGCGAACCCTACTGGCGGGTTTCGGAGCCCTTCGGCACGGACTTGTTGATCGCGGTGGCGTCTAGCCGGCCATTGTTCCCGGTGCGGCGCCGCCCCGCCGAGCGCCAGGAGGAGGTCGCGGCCGCTTTGTTGGCAACGTTGGAGCGCGCGCAGGAGAGCGGGCAGCGGATCAGCATTTCGGCCGTCACCCAACAGACCAGCAGTCGGTAGCGGCATGCGCACCTCGACCGCCGTCCTGCTGGCTACGCTCATCGTGACGCCCAGTCGGGCCGCCATGCAGTTCGAGGACGTCCCGCCACCTTCCCGGCCGTCCCAGCCGTCGCAACCATCCCAGCCAACCCAACCGCGGAAGCCGCCGCCGCCGCGGCCGCAGCAGCAGCCCAGTCCCGAGCGCCCGCCCGGCCCACCGACGAACTCCGCTGACCCCAATCTGCTCACAGACCCGCGCTCGCGCTGCGCGGTCTGGGTGCCGGACCCGAGGCCCGGCGAAACCGTGCAGTGGACCGGGCGCTGCAGCAACGGCCTCGCCAACGGCCCCGGCGAGGCGTTGCGCCAAGCCGACGGGCAGGTGCGGTACCTCTACCAAGGCACGTTCGAGGCGGGACGCCTGACCGGACGGGCGACGCGCATCGCGGCGAACGGCGAACGGCTGGAAGCGGAGTTCCGCGAAGGGCGGGCCAACGGTCCGGGCACCTTGGAATACCGCGATGGCGTCTACGAAGGGGAGTTCCGCAACGACCTGCCGAACGGCCACGGCGTGCGCACGTGGCGGGACACGCGACCCTGGCGCCGCTACGAGGGCCAGTGGGCGAACGGCGTGCGCAGCGGCACCGGGCGCATGGACTACGGCAACGGCTCGACCTACGAGGGCGGCTGGCGCAACGATCGGCGCAACGGCACCGGGCGCATGGACTACGGCAACGGCTCGACCTACGAGGGCGGCTGGCGCAACGAACAACGCGACGGCCAGGGCACCTTTCGCTGGAACGTCAACGGCGTGACCGGCGTGTACATCGGCGAATGGCGCAACGACCAGCGCAACGGCACGGGCTCGGAGATCTTCACCTCGCAGAACGCGCGCATCGACGGGAGCTTCGCGGGCGACCGGCCGGAAGGGCAGGTCGTTTACGTGAGCGGCACCACCCGGGTCGAGGGCGAAGTGCGCGATGGCTGCCTACGCACGGCCCGCAACCAGACTTATCGGATCATGCCCGGTCCTGGCGAGTGCCGGTGAACCGGCCTGCTCGGCGGCGTCGAGGACGCGATGGAGGCGGCGAACCAAGCGCTCTTCGATGATCCGAAGGAGCACCAGCGGTTGAAGGCCATCGCCTCCGGCTTCTCGAAATCCGGCATCCGCGGCGGGATCGCATTCGTCATCGAGGACAAGGTCCGGACCGGGGAAACCATCTACCGCATCGGTCATTCCAACCTGCCGATGACCATCAAAATGTCCTCGCCTTGGTGGATGCGGGACGCCGCCTTCGCGCACATCATGGGATCGGCCGACGCCGCCGGCAGCGATCCGCGGGACCTGTACCGGATGAAATGCGCCGTGTCCTACGACTTCGGCGTGGCCGACATCGTCCTCAAGGCGCGTGTCAAGCAGCCCTCCGTGCGTTCACCGGGCGCGGCCGTCCGGTGGTGGACGACAGCGAGGACAAGCGCGGGCAGGTGTGGCTCGGCGCGGCGGAGATCGCCCAGCTTTTCATCCCCGGCCTCCGCGATTTCAAGCGTCGCGTCCCCACGCCGCTCTGCCACGCCTCCGTCGAGATCATCGAGAAGTTCAAGGTGACGGAATTCATCCGCATCCAGCGTGGCCGCACCAAAAGGACGCGCAAGCGCGAAGTGGCCGAAGGCTAGGCCAGGAACGCCGCCCCGCTGGACCTGACGGCCTTCACTCGCTCCCAGGCCGGATGCCGAGCGCCGACAGCAACGCGGCCCGGCTCGAGTCGTCGCCCATCACCTCGGTCAGCAGATCCGGCAGCGGCAGCCGCGCGCGCCGCACCGCGTCGGCCAGCGTGTAGGACAGGGGCGACTGCGGCTCGGTCTTGCGGAAGAACTCCGCGAGGTGCTCGAGCTGCCGCAGCGCGTCCTCGCGCGTGGCGACCGCGTCCGCCGCGGCCGGCGGCGCGGAGCCCGGGGCAGGCACGGCCGGCCGAGGGCCGGGTGCCCCGTCCGCCGCCGGCATCGGCCCAACCGCCCCGCCGCCGTCGCCCGAGGCGACGTCGGGCGTTTCCCCGCCGCCCCGCCGCGCCGCGGTGGTGATGCGCCCGAGGACCTGCCCGAGGCGCCGCGTCGAAGGCGCCACGTGCGAGGGGAAGAAACCGCCTATCCTGGCTTCCAGCGCCGCCCAGGCCTGCGCCGCTTGGCGCGCCGCGGCCCCCGTGGCCCGCAGCGTCGCCACGTCGGCGCGGGCCTCCTCGGCCAGCCGTTCCAGGTCCAGCGATCCGTCGCGCTTCGTGTACTGCCAAAGGGCGCGGGCCTCGCCGTCCGCGCCGAAGAAGAGCGGCAGGCGGCGGAGCGGCGTCAACAGGGCGCCGCCCGCGCCGGTGCGGGGATCGTCCTCGTCCCCGGTGCCGGACAGGCGCTCGATCCGGCTGGCCCGGAATTCGAGCCCGTCCTCGTCCGGCAAGGGGTGGCCGGTTTCCCAATAGCGCTCGCACATCTGCTCAAGGAGCCGCGTGCCCGCCGCGAGCCCGGCCAGACCCTCCAGCCTGACCAGAGCCTCGACGAGCCACAGCGCGACCTCGAAGTCCTTCGCCTGCTGCGCAAGTATCCGCTCGGACAGGCGGCGCACCTGCCGCCAAGCCTCCGGGATCCGGGCCGAAGCCTCGGCGGCGGAGCGCGCGCTGTCGGCGTCGTCGTCCCCGAAGGGCGTGTCACGGCGCTTCTCGAAGTCCAGGGCATCGGTCCAGGCGCTCTGAACGGCCTGGAACTCCGCGCTGCCGCGCGGGTCCATGCCGGCCCCGCCGTCGCCGTCGAAGGGAGCGAGGAGCGTCTTCAGGTCCAATACCGCAGCGTCGCTCATGCAGGCCTTGGGGTGCAGCGTTTCACGCGGGGGTAACACACGCGCCGCAGACGGCGAAGGGGCGCGGTAGCCCCGCCGAAGCCAAGCGCGCGGGCTGGCGTTCGATCAACAAATTGGGCGCACCTTCAAGGGCTCGTTCGCTTTCCTCGCAATCCTGGCATCGTTCTGCCGGAAACGGGATCGCATCCGGCTTCCATCAGCGCGCGTCAGGAGGAGCGGCAGGCAATGGCCCTGTACATGAAGTTCGGCAGCATTAACGGCGAGGTGAAGACCAAGGGCTTCGAGGGGTGGATCGAGCTCCACTCCGTGCAGTGGGGCGTGGGCCGCGGCATCTCCTCCGGCGCCGGCGGCCAGTCCAAGCGCGAAGCCTCCGCTCCCAGCGTGAGCGAGGTGACCGTCACCAAGACCATGGACAACTCGACGCCGGAGCTGCTGAAGGAAGCGCTCGGCGGGAAGCTGAGCACGAAGGTCGAGATCGCCCTCACGCGGACCGACCAGGGCGGCAAGCACGTCGCGTTCCAGACCTACACGCTGGCCGACACCGGCATCAGCGGCTACAGCATGTCGGCCGGCGGCGACCATCCGTCCGAGTCGATCAGCCTCAACTTCGTGAAGGTCGAGAGCAAGCACGTCAGCCTCGACAGCGCCATGCAGAGCAAGTCGAAGCAGTTCAGCTACGAAGTCGCGACGGCCACCCTCTCCTAGGCGACGCTCGGCCGCTTCTCCGCGCACCGGCGGCCTCGGCCGCCGTGGCGCACAGGGCGGCCGCGCCGCTCATGCGCCCGGCGCCCGCACCACGACGGCCGTGACGTTGTCCCGGGCGCCCGCGCGCAGGGCTTGGTTCACTAGGTCCTGCGCGGCGCTCGCGGCCGCCACCGTGGCGTGGATCTCTTCGTCGCTCAGCGCTTTCGTCAAGCCGTCGCTGCAGAGCAGGTACACGTCGCCGGGCTCGGCCACTTCGAGCACCTTGTCGAGTTCGACCTCCTCGCCGGCGCCCAGGGCGCGCGTCACCACGTTGGCTTGCGGGTGGCCCTCCATCGCTTCGGCCGCCAGGGCGCCGCTGTCCACCAATTCCTGCACCAGGCTATGGTCGCGGGTCAGGCGGGTGAACGCGCCGCCCCGCAACCGGTAGGCGCGCGAGTCGCCCGCCCAAAGGCAGGCCATGTGCTCGCTGCGCGCGAGCAGCACCACGATCGTGGTCGCCATCATGCTCTCCGCGCCCGTGCCGGCGGTGGCTTGGCGTCGCAGCTCCCGGTGCACCGATTGCAGGCGCATCCGGACCTGCGCGAGCAGCTCGGCCGCGGTCAACCCCGCGGGGATGGAGGCGAGGGCCGCGATCGACTCGGCCGCGGCGACATCGCCCGCGCCATGGCCGCCGGCGCCGTCGGCCACGGCCCAGAGCCCGAGGTCGTCGCGGCAAAGGAAAGCGTCCTCGTTCCGCTGCCTGACGGTGCCGACGTCCGTGGCGCCGTCGCCCACAAGCTGGTCCGCGCTCTCGTTCATGGCGGGGCCGCTTCCTGTCCGAGCAGGTGGAGGAGATTGTCCGGGCTGAGGGGCATGACCACCGCTTCCGTGTCCTGTCGCCACCAAGCGATCCCGCCCGGCGCGACGGTGGGCATCGACGTGTCGTTCGCCGAGGCCGGGTGCAGCGCCGCGGCGAGGCCGTCGGCGTCCAGGCCACCGGCCGCGGCCTCGTCGCCGAGCTCTTCGAGACGTCCGAACCACGCCGCCTCCGGCGCACCGGCCGGCACCGGGGCCAGGAGCGTGAGGGGAAAGGCGCGCCCGACGGCGTCGCGGCTCGGCACCAGGACGCCGGTGGGCATCCAAGGGCCGAAAAGCCCGGCCGCGGCCCGGAAGCGCCAAGCCCCCATGGCCGGCCAGACCTCGGCCAAGCCGTCCCGGCCGAGCGCCGCCTGGGCGGCCTCCATGCAGGCGCCTAGCCAATCGCCCCAGCGCGGCGCGAAGCCTTCCGGCAAGCCGCGCCGCACATAGTCGCCGTGCCGCGGCAGCTTGCCGTAGAGCCCGGTCGCGGCCGGCGGAATGGCGGCCGTCATGGCGCCGCCAGCCCCGGGCAGCGGAATTCCGCGAGATCCCGCAGGCCGAAGGGGTGCGTCGCGCTGCCGGTCCGCAGCTCGAACACCGCGGTCCGGTCCCCGTGCGCGACCGTCAGGCGGAAGCGGTCGGGCGAGGCCGTGGGTTGCAGCCTGCCGCGCTGCACGAAGCGCAGCGCGGACCAAGCCCCGTCGATCGCCAGCGGGCCGGCCGAGGAGGCGGGCTCGAAGCTCAGCGCGACCGTGCCGCGCGAGGGCCATTGCAGGACCGCGACGCGCCCGGCGCCGGCGGCCCCGGGGCGCGGCGCGATCGGGTAGGGGATGCCCTCCACCTCCAGCGTCCCCGCGGTCGCCCCGCCGTCGAGCGAGATGGGCGCCAACTCGAAGCGGAAGCCGCTGCCCGCCACGCCGGGGAAGAAGGCTTCCCGGATCGCCGAAGCGCGCTCGAACTGCCCGACGTCCGACGCCGAAACCGGCGGCGCGCCGTCCACCGCCGCCGGTCGCCAAGGCCGGCGGGAGGCGTCCACATAGGGCCGCAACTGCTGTTGGAAGAACTGGTCGAGCGCGCCGCCGGGCGCGAAGAGCCGGACGAAGTCGTCCGCCGGCACGTCCTGGGCGGCGTCACGCCGGAAGGGGAAGCGCCCCTCGATCCCCGGGCGGCACACCGGCCCGAGTTGCTGGCCGCCGGCGGCGGCGATCTGCTGCCGCGCCCCGCCGAGTTGCAGCCCGCCCGCCGTTTCCGCCAACGTCCGCAGCCAGCCCGCGAGCGGCTCCGGCTGGCGCACGGCGAAGGCGGTGAGGCGCTGGCCCGGCGTCAGGCCCGGACCGGGCGGCAGCGCGGTGCCGGGCGGCGCGAGCGCCAGCCGCGCCACCTGCTCGTAAAGCTCGCTGGTCAGCCGGAGCGCCTCCTCCATCGCGGGCCCGCCGACCGCCTCGCGCAGCGCCCGGAAGCGGTCGGCGACGACGCGCCCGACCGCCTCGGCCGCGGCCTGCTGTCCGGTGCCGCCCCCGACCACGGCCGTCACGCGCTGCGCCGCCTCGGCGAGCGCCGCGACCGCCGCCGCGACCT
>CADCTL010000149.1 GCA_902805625.1 uncultured Acetobacteraceae bacterium | reverse complement strand
CGCGGCGGCGGCCTTCGGCCCCGCCGGCTCGCCGCGGTGCGCCGTCAGCACGGCCGTCGCGCTGAGCACCCCGGGCACGCCGGCGGCGGCGCGCTCGGCCGCTTGCCGCAGCGGTTCCAGGTCGCGCGCCCGCTCCCGCGGCACGGCGAGGGCGAATTGCACCAAGCCGTCGCGCGCCGCCAAGCCCTGGACCATGCCCGATTCGACGAGGTCCCGCCCCGTCTCGGGGTCGCGCACCGCGCGCAGCGCCCGCCGGACGGCTTCAGCCAGTTCCTCGCTCATCGCTTGAAAAACCTTCTCGATCCAACAATATCGCGGCCTACCGGGGAACGTCGCCCCCGTCGGGTATCCGCGGCCCGGCCGGGCGTGTCATATGGCCGGGCACAGCCGGCGCATCCACCCCTGCCCAGATGCGGCCGGACCGAGTTCGAGCGGGCAGCGGCGGAGGCCGGCACAGGAACCATGGCGTTGAACAATGGCGGGCCCAGCCCGTGGGGCAATCCGCGCCCGGGCGGACCATGGGGCACGCCGCCGCCCGGACCGCCGGGCAGCGGGCGGGGGCCCGACCTCGATGACCTGATCCGGCAGGCGCAAACCTCCCTCCGGCGCATCCTGCCGGCCGGCAGCGGCGGCGGGCGCGGCTTGGCCGTGCTGGGCGGCCTGTTGCTGCTGGGGTGGTTCGCCAGCGGCGTGTACCGCGTGCAGCCGGACGAGGAAGGCGTGGTGCTGCGCTTCGGCGCCTACCACCGCCGCGCCGCGCCAGGCCTGAACTACCACTGGCCGTGGCCGATCGAGACGGCGCTGACGCCGCGCGTCACCACGCAGAACCTTCTCCCCATCGGCTTCCGCCCCATCGAGTCCACCGCCGTCCGCGCCGGGCCGACCCGCGACGTGCCGGAAGAGAGCCTGATGCTGACGGGCGATGAAAACATCGTGGACCAGGATTTCGTGGTGCGTTGGCAGGTCAGCCCCGGCCCGGACGGCTCCGCCAACTTCCTGTTCAACACGCGCAACGCCGAGCCGACCATCCGCTCGGCCGCCGAGAGCGTGATGCGGGAGGTCATCGGCCGCACGCCGATCGAGGCCGTGCTCACCACGGCGCGCGCGCAGATCGAAACCCAGGTGATGCAGGGGACGCAGGAGATCCTCGACCAGTACCGGGCCGGGGTGCTCATCCGGCAGGTCCAGCTCTCGGGCGGCCAGCCGCCCGCGGCGGTGGTCGAGTCTTTCCGCGACGTCCAACGGGCCAGCGCCGACGCCGACCGGGCGAAGAACGAGGCCCTGGGCTACGGCAACGACATCATCCCCCGGGCCCGCGGCGAAGCCGAGCGCATGGTGCAGGAGGCGCAGGGCTTCCGCGACAGCCAGGAAGCCCGGGCGCGCGGCGAGGCGCAGCGCTTCACCGCGGTGCTGGAGGCGTACAAGCTGGCGCAGGACGTCACCATGCGCCGCATCTACATCGAGACCATGGAAGACATCCTGCGGAAGAACCCCAAGGTGATCATCGACGACCGGGTGCAGGGGCTCGTGCCCTTCCTGCAACTCAACGAGCAGGGCCGGTCGCCGGCGGCGCAGTCCCGCCCGGCGCCGAATCCCGCGACGATCGCCCCGGCGCTGCAAGCGCCCCGGCCCAACGCGGGGCTGCCGCGATGAACCGCGCCATAGCCCTGGCCGTCCTCGCCGCCGTCCTCGTCGTCGGCTTGGTGTCGTCCGCCTTCACCGTGCACCAGACGCAGCAGGTGCTCGTGACGCAGTTCGGCGAGCCGGTGCGAGTCATCCGCGAGCCCGGCCTGCACTGGAAGGTGCCCTTCATCCAGACCGTCATCAGCTTCGACCGTCGCCTGCTGGATTTCGACTCGCCCGCCCAAGAGGTGGTGCTCGGCAGCCAGCGCCGGCTCGTGGTGGACGCGTTCACCCGCTACCGCATCACCGACCCGCTCCGCTTCTTTCAAACGGTGGGCGCCACCGAGGCCGGCATCCGCTCCCGCCTGGAGCCGAGCGTGACCTCGGCGCTCCGCGGCGCGCTCGCCAACGAGACCCTGCCCGCCGTGCTCTCGGCGGAACGGGCCCGGATCATGAGCGAGATCCGCCAGCGGGTGGAAGCGGACACGCAGGACCTCGGCATCTCGGTGGTGGATGTCCGCATCCGCCGCGCCGACCTGCCGGAGCAGAACACCCAGCCCATCCTCGCCCGCATGCAGTCCGAGCGCGAGCGCGTGGGGCGGGAGGTGCGCGCGAAGGGCGCGGAAGAGGCGCAGCGGATCGTCGCCGCGGCCGACCGCGACCGCACCGTGTTGCTGGCCGAAGCGCAGGCCAGGGCACAGGGCCTGCGCGGCGAGGGCGAGCAGGTGGCGATCACCATCTTCGCCGAAGCTTTCCAGCGCGACCCCGAATTCTTCCAGTTCTGGCGCACGATGCAGGCTTGGCGCGAAGCCTTCTCGGACGGCGACACCCGGATGTTGTTGAGCCCGGATTCGGACTTCTTCCGCTATTTCCGCTCCATACCAACGCCAGGCGGCGGCCCCAGCGGCGGCGGCGGCGGTTCGCCGCCGCGCGCGCAGGCATCGCCGCAGTAGGCATCGAGCGGCCGGGGACGCGTCCCCGGCCGCGGCAACAACTTCGCCAGGGCCGCGTTGGCCCCGCAGGCCGCAAGGGCCACCCGACCCGTTCCAGCTTCGAGGTTCACGCTATGCGTACTTTCCCTGTGGCCTTGGCTCTCCTCGCGGCCTCGGTGCCCATCGTTCCGGCGGCGGCGCAGGCCCCGGCGCAGCAGCAGCAGATCGCCCCGCTCCCCGCGCCCCCCGCCGCTTCGCCGCCGGCGAACCAGGGGGCGCCGCAGCCGATCCCGTTGCGCGACACCCCGCCGAGTTTCGCGCCTCTCGCGCGGCAGCTCCTCCCGGCGGTGGTCAACATCTCCACCTCCCAGGCCGCACCGGCGCGCGCCAACCGGCCGGACGCGCCGGACATGCCCCAGGCGCCGCCCGGCAGCCCCTTCGAGGAGTTTTTCCGCGAGTTCTTCCGCAACCGGCCCGGTCCCGGTCCCGGCGGCCCCGGTCCGGGCCAGGGGCCTGGACCGGATCAGCCGCGCCGCCGCGGCCAGTCGCTCGGCTCGGGCTTCATCCTGGACGCCTCCGGCATCGTGGTGACGAATAACCACGTCATCGACGGGGCGGACGAGATCAACGTCATCCTCCAGGACAACACCTCCATCCGCGCCGAACTCCTTGGAACGGACCCCCGCACGGATGTCGCGGTGTTGCGAATCAAGACGGACAAGCCGCTGCACGCTGTGAAGTTCGGCGACTCGGACAACGCGAACGTGGGCGACTGGGTGGTCGCCATCGGCAACCCGTTCGGCCTGGGCGGCTCCGTCACAGCTGGCATCGTCTCCGCCCGTGGCCGCAACATCGGCCAAGGCAATTACGACGACTTCATCCAGACGGACGCCGCCATCAACCGCGGCAACTCAGGCGGCCCGCTCTTCAACCTGCAAGGCGAGGTGGTGGGCATCAACACCGCCATCTACTCGCCGACGGGCGGCTCCATCGGCATCGGCTTCTCCATCCCGTCCAACCTCGCGCGCAACATCGTCGCCCAGTTGCAGGACGGCGGTAAGGTGCGGCGCGGCTGGCTCGGCGTGAACATCCAGAACCTCACGGATGAGATCGCGGAGAGCCTCGGCCTGCCCAACGGCAGCCGCGGCGCCCTGGTGGCGCGGGTGCAGGAGGACGGGCCGGCGGCGAAGGGCGGCGTCCGCAATGGCGACGTGGTGCTGCGCTTCAACAACCAAGACGTGCGCGAGATGCGGAATCTGCCGCGCATCGTCGCCGAAACCCCCGTGGGCCGAGAGGTCCCGGTGGTGGTCTGGCGCGACGGCAAGGAGCAGACGGTGCAGGTCACGGTGGGCGAGTTGCCGGCCGAGCCGCAGCAGGCCGCAGCCACGCCCGGCCCGCAGCAGCGCCCGACCGAGCTGTCCGGCCTCGGCCTCCGTGTGGCGCCGCTCTCGTCCGAAACGCGCGAGCGCTTCAGCCTCAAGTCCGACCAACGCGGCGTGGTCATCGTGGAGGTGGCGCCGAACAGCCCCGCCGCCGAACGCGAACTCCGCCCCGGCGACGTGGTGGTGGAGGTGCAGCAGGAGCGGGTCAACTCGCCGGAGGAGTTGCAGCGGCGCTTGGCGCAGCTCCGCCAGCAGAACCGGGCCACCGTCCTCCTCTTGGTCGAAAGCCAGCAAGGCCAGCGCTTCGTCCCGCTGCGCCTGCGCGGCGGCTCCGGCGAGCGCGGCAGCCCGGGCTGAGGCCCGGTTCGGGGGAGGCCTTGCCTTCGGGGGAGGCCTTGCCAAGGAAGCGGCCAAACCCCTTCATGTGCTGACACGGTCCGGTTCAGGGCCGTCCCGGCTGATTCGGGACGGCGGCCTGAGCCGGTAAAGAAGCCCGCGCCACGAAGCGCTGGGCGCCAGGGAGGCGGGTGCATGCGGGAAACGGCTTCACGGCCGGATGGATCGGTGGTGCGGGTCGGAACGGTGCCACCGGCCCTTCGACGGCCCGGCTAGATCTCCGCCGTGGCAGCGCTGCTCGACGTCAGCGACGTGGTGATGCGTTTCGGCGGCGTCACCGCGGTCGGCCGTGTGTCCTTCTCGGTCGGCCAGCGCAGCATCTGCGGCCTCATCGGCCCGAACGGCGCCGGCAAGACCACCCTCTTCAACTGCATCAGCGGCATCTACCGGCCGAGCGGGGGCCGCATCGCCTTCGACGGCCAGGAGATCACGGGCGCGCCTCGGCACCGCATGGCGGGCCTGGGCATCGGCCGCACCTTCCAGAACGTGGCGCTGTTCCGCACGCTGTCCGTTCGGGACAACGTGCTGGCCGGCGCGCACAGCCGCGGCGGCGCGGGCTTCGTCGCCTCGGCCCTCCGCCTCGCCCCGGCCCGGCGCGAGGAGGCGGAGGCAGAAGGGCGGCTGCGCCCGCTGCTTGCCATGCTGGACCTCGCCAGCGTCGCGCACGTGCCGGTGGCCGCCCTGCCGTTCGGCACGCAGAAGCGCGTGGAGATGGCGCGGGCGCTCATCAGCGGGCCCAAGCTGCTGCTGCTGGACGAGCCCGCGGGCGGGCTGAACCACGGCGAGGTGGACGGGCTGGCGAGCCTGCTGCTCGACATCCGCGAGCGCTTCTCGCTCTCCATCCTGCTGGTCGAACACCACATGAACCTGGTCATGCGCGTGTCCGACAAGGTGGTCGCGCTGGATTTCGGCAAGAAGATCGCGGACGGCACGCCGGCGGAGGTGCGCGCGGAGCCCGAGGTGATCCGGGCCTACCTCGGCGAGGAAGCGGAGCGGCATGGCCGCGCTGCTTGAGGCGGAGGGCCTCACCGCGGGCTACGGCGCGACGGCGGTGCTGCACGGCCTCGACTTCGCCGTGGAGGAGCGCGGCGTCACGGCCCTGCTCGGCGCGAACGGCGCGGGCAAGACCACGACCTTACGCGCGGTCAGCGGCATGGTCCGCACCGGCGGTTCTATCCGCTTCGCCGGCGAGCGCCTCGACGGCCTCGCCACGGAGGAGATCGCCCGCCGCGGCGTCGCCCACGTTCCCGACGGCCGCGGCACCTTCATGGAGCTGACCGTCGAAGAGAACATGCGCCTCGGCGCCTACACCCGGAGCGACCGCGCGGAGGTGGAGGCCGACTTCGAGCGGGTGTTCGGCTACTTCCCGCGGCTGCGGCAGCGCTTCCGCCAGCAGGCCGGCACGCTCTCCGGCGGCGAGCAGCAGATGCTGGCCATCTCCCGCGCCCTCCTGTTGCGGCCGCGGCTGCTGCTGTTGGACGAGCCCTCTTTCGGCCTCGCGCCCCTCGTCGTGCAGGAGATCTTCGCCATCATGCGCCGCATCCGGGAGGAGCAGGGCGTAGGCATCCTGCTGGTGGAGCAGAACGCGAGCCTCGCCCTCGATTTCGCCGACCGCGCCTACTTGCTGGAAACCGGGCGCATCGTCGTCTCAGGCCCCGCCGCCGACATCCGCCAGGACGAGTCGGTGCGCCGCTCCTACCTCGGTTACTAGGGGTTCCCGCATGGAAGGCCTCCCGCACCAGATCGTCGCCGGCATCGCCACCGGGGGCATCTACGCCTCCGTCGCCCTCGCGCTGGTCATGATCTACCAGGCGACGCACCACGTGAACTTCGCGCAAGGGGAGATGGCGACCTTCTCCACCTACATCGCGCTGACGCTGATCCAGGCCGGGCTGCCCTATTGGGTGGCCTTTGTCGTGACGGTCGCCGTGTCCTTCGTTATCGGCGTCGTGGTCGAGCGCGTGCTGCTGCGGCCCATGCACGACGCGCCGGTGCTGGCGCATGTCGGCATCTTCATCGGGCTGCTGCTGGTCATCAGCAATCTCAGCGGGTGGATCTTCGACTACACCGTGAAGGCCTTCCCCACGCCCTTCGACACCGGCGCGCCGATGCTGGGCGGCCTGGTGTCCGGCCACGAGCTGGGCTCCACGGCCGTGACCCTGGCGGTGCTGACCTTGGTGTACCTGTTCTTCCGGCACACCAGCCTCGGCCTCGCCATGCGCGCCGCGGCCTACAACCCGGTTTCGGCGCGGCTGGTCGGCATCCGCGTCGGCTGGATGCTGGCGCTCGGTTGGGGCTTGGCCGCGGCGATTGGCGCGGTCGCCGGCATCATGGTGGCGCCGGTGGTCTTCCTGGAGCCGAACATGATGCTCGGCATCCTGCTTTACGCCTTCGCGGGCGCGCTGCTGGGCGGGATAGACAACCCGGCCGGCGCGGTGGCGGGTGGTTTCGCGGTGGGCATCATCGAGAACATCGGCGGAGCCTACCTCGTGGGCACCGAGCTTAAGCTGACCCTGGCGCTCGCCATCATCATCGCGGTGCTGCTGTTCAAGCCCTCCGGCCTGTTCGGCCGCGTCGTCGTGAGCCGCGTCTGATGGCGGCCGAAGACGCCGTGCCGGTCGAGGTCGTGGCGGCGCCGGCGCGGCCCGACGCGCCCACCGACTCCCTGGCGTGGTTAGCGGTGCCGGCGATGGTGCTGCTGGCGATGGCACCGGCGTTCCTGGTGGAGAGCTTCCGCCTGTTCCAGCTCACCTCGGTGGTGATCTACGCCGTGGCGATCCTGGGGCTCAACATCGTCACGGGCTACAACGGCCAGATCTCGCTCGGCCATGGCGCTTTCTACGCCGTCGGCGCCTACACGACGGCCATCCTGATGGCGAGCTTCGGCCTGCCCTACTGGGCCACCTTGCCGGTCAGCGCGGCCGTCTGCGGGGCGCTCGGGTGGGGCATCGGCTTCCCGGCGCTGCGGCTCGGCGGGCTCTATCTCGCGCTCACCACCTTCGCCCTCGCCGTGGCGGTGCCGCAAGTGCTGAAACACGATGCGCTGGAGACGTGGACGGGCGGCGTGCAAGGCGTGTTCATCGCCAAACCGGACGCGCCGTTCGGCCTGCCGCTGAGCGCCGACCAGTGGATGTACCTGTTCACCGTGGCGATCGCCGCGGCCATTTTCGTCCTGGCCCGGAACCTGCTGCGGAGCCGCATCGGCCGCGCCATGATGGCGATCCGCGACCAGCCCACGGCTGCGGAAGCGATGGGCATGGACCTCGCGGCGCTGAAGACCCGCACCTTCGCCCTCAGCGCGACCATCACCGGCGTCGCGGGCGCGCTGAGCGCCGTCGCGGTGGAGTTCGTCTCGCCCGACAGCTTCTCCGTGAATCTGTCCATCACGCTCTTCGTCGGCATGATCGTGGGCGGCGTCGCCTCCATCTTCGGCGCGGTGTTCGGCGGCCTGTTCGTGGTCTTTGTGCCGAATCTCGCGGAGGACATCGCCGGCGCCGCGCCCGGCGTGCTCTACGGCGCCATCCTCATCCTGTTCGTGTTCGTCCTGCCGACGGGGTTCGCCGGGCTGCTGCGCCGGGTGGCGGCCTCGGCGCGCCGAACCACCGCCACCAACGATGCGACACCAGGGAGGTAGAACCATGCTCAACAGACGCACGCTGCTCGCCGCTTCCGCGGCGGTTTTGTCGGCGCCGCGGGTCGCCTGCGCGCAGCCCGCCACGCCGGGCGTGACCGCGACCGAGATCAAGATCGGCGGCATCATGCCGTACAGCGGCCCGGCCTCGGCCTACGGCGTGATCGGGCGGCTGGAGCAGGTGTACTTCCGCGTGCTGAACGAGGCGGGCGGCATCGCCGGGCGCAAAATCAACTTCATCAGCCTGGACGACGGCTACAGCCCACCCAAGACGGTTGAGCAGGCGCGCCGGCTGATCGAGCAGGAGCGCGTCGCGTTCCTGTTCAACACGCTGGGCACGCCGACCAACTCCGCCATCGTGCGCTACGTGAACCAGCGCAAGGTGCCGCACCTGTTCCTGTCTACGGGCGCGGACAAGTGGGGCAACCCGCAGGAGAACCCCTGGACCATCGGCTGGCAGCCGAGCTACCGCACCGAGGCGCAGATCTACGCCAAGCACCTGCTGGCGCAGAAGCCGGACGCCAGGATCGCGGTGCTCTACCAGAACGACGACTTCGGCAAGGACTACCTCGCCGGCACGCGCGACATCCTGGGCGACCGCTTCGAGCGCCAAGTCAAGACCGTCTCGCACGAGGTCACGGACGCCACCATCGACTCGCAGATCGTCTCGCTGCAATCGAGCGGCGCCGACGCGATGCTGACGGCGACGACGCCCAAGTTCGCCGCCCAGACCATCCGCAAGATGCACGACATCGGCTGGAAGCCGCCGGCGCACTACCTGACCAACGTGTCCATCTCCGTCGCGGCCGTCATGCAGCCGGCGGGGCCGGAGAAGGGCGTCGGCATCATCACCTCGGGCTACCTGAAGGACCCGACGGACTCCGTTTGGCGCGACGATCCGGGCATGACGGAGTGGCGCGGCTTCATGCAGCGCCACATGCCGGACGCGGACCACACGGACGGCAACTACCCTTTCTCCTACGGCGTCTCCAAGACCATGGAGCACGTCCTGCGGCAGTGCGGGAACGACTTCTCCCGCGAGAACATCATGAAGCAGGCGACGAGCCTGCAGAACCTGGAGATCCCGACCTTGTTGCCGGGCATACGGGTGAACACCAGCGCCACGAACTACCACCCGATCCGGCAGATGCAGCTCCAGCGCTGGACGGGCAGCACTTGGGAGCGGTTCGGCGAGGTGCTCGAAGGCGCCCGCGTTTGACGGGAGCGGCGGCGGGTCAGCCCGCCGCTCACCGCGTCCTGACCGGACCGGAGGTCGTCTGGCCTCCGGAGCCGCCGCTGCCGTTGGACAGCACCGCGGCGACGGCCGCCGCGGCGATCGCCGGCAACACCACGCCCGCGACAGCGCCGGCGCTCCGCCATTCCGTGCCGGCCGGCTCATCAATCGGCGCGAGCGGCGGCAGCCGAGGCCGCGCTTGGGCTACGGGCCTCGGCGCCGATCGCGGGAGCACCGCGCCGCGCGGCGGGACCACCACGGCCGCGCCCTCCGGCACGACGACCGTGCGGGTCTGCGCTTCGGCTCCCGCCGGGTGGGCGAGCAGCGCAGCCAAGGCTAGGACGGCGGCGGGACGGCGCATCATGGCGCGGGTACCATCGCCCATGTAACGATGCGGCGGCAACCTTTATTCGGCGTCGGGCTGGCGCTCGGGCACGGCCGCCTGGAAGGCCGGAAGTTCGGCGCAGGCCGCTTCCGCCCGTAGCAGGGCCGGCACCGCGGACAGGTCCACCCCGAAGCGCCGGGCGTTGTAGAGCTGCGGCACGAGGCAGAGGTCCGCCAAGCCAGGGCCGACCCCGAAGCAGAACGCGTCGCCGCCGCCAGCGACCGCCAGGATCTCGCACGCAGCCAGCCCTTCCGCGATCACCTCTCGCGCCCACCCATTCCTCGCCTCTTGGTCGAAGCCGAGCGCGCCGAGCCGGTTCAGCACCTTCAGGTTCTGCACCGGGTGAATGTCGCAGGCGATGGCCTGGGCGAAGGCGCGCACGCGGGCGCGCTCCAGCGGCTCGCGCGGCAGCAGCGGCGGGTCGGGCTGGGTCTCGTCCAGGTACTCGCAGATGGCGAGCGACTGGGTGAGCACCGCGCCGCCGTCCAACTCCAGCGCCGGCAGCAGCCCCTGCGGGTTCAGCCGGGTGTAGCTTCCCTCCCGTTGCTCGCCGCGGCGCAGGTGGTGGGGGCGGTGTTCCGCCGTCAAGCCTTTGAGGTTGAGGGCGATCCGCACCCGCCACGCGGCGGTGGAGCGGTAGTAGCCGTGGAGGATCATCGCCGGCCTCCGCCGAGCATCTGGCGGGCGATGATCACCCGCATGATCTCGTTGGTGCCTTCCAGGATGCGGTGGACGCGGAGGTCCCGGACGATCTTCTCGACCCCGTACTCCGCCAGGTAGCCGTAGCCGCCGAGCAGTTGCAGCGCGTCGTCGGCGACCTGGTGCGCCGTGTCGGTGACGAAGCGCTTCGCCATGGCGCAGAAGGCGGTGGCGTCCGGCGCGCGCGCGTCCAGCTTGCCGCAGGCCCGCCACAGCAGGCAGCGCGCGGCTTCCAGGTTGGTTTGCATGTCGGCGAGCTTGAACTGGGTGTTCTGGAACTCCGCGATCGGCTTGCCGAAGGCGCGGCGTTCCTGGACATAGGCCAGGGCGATGTCGAGCGCCGCCTGCGCCCCGCCGAGGGAGCAGGCGGCGATGTTCAGCCGGCCGCCGTCGAGCCCCGCCATGGCGAAGCGGAAGCCCTGCCCTTCCTCGCCGAGCAGCGCGTCGAGCGGCACCCGCGCGCCGTCGAACTGCACGGTCCGCGTCGGCTGCGCGTTCCAGCCCATCTTGCGCTCGTTGGCGCCGAAGGAGACGCCCGGCGTGTCTTTGGGCACCAGCAGGGCGGAGACGCCGCCGGGCCCTTCGCCCCCCGTGCGGACCATGGACAGGTAGAGGTCGGCGGCGCCGGCGCCGGAAATGAACTGCTTGGCGCCGTCCAGCACGTAGCCGTCGCCGTCTCGCCGCGCCCGGCTGCGGAGCGCCGCGGCGTCCGAGCCGGAGCCCGGCTCGGTCAGGCAATAGGAGGCGACGAGGCGCATCGGCACCAGCTCGGGCAGCCAGCGCGCGCGCTGGGCGTCGTTCCCGAAGCGGTCGATCATCCAGGCGACCATGTTGTGGATGGAGAGATAGGCCGCGACGGTGGGGCAGCCGGTGGCCAGCGCCTCGAACACCACGGCCGCGTCCAGGCGCGACAGGCCGGCGCCGCCGCTCTCCTCGCGGACGTAGAGGGCGGCCATCCCGAGCGCCGCCGCCTGCCGCATCTCTTCCAGCGGGAAGTGCCGCGCCTGGTCCCACTCCAGGGCCTTGGGCGCGAGCGTTTCCCGCGCGAAGGCCAGGGCGGTGTCGCCGAGCTCCCGCGTCGTCTCGGGCAGCTCGAAGGCGGTGGCGGTGTCGAGTGGCATGGCGGCGTCTCTCCTGCGTCCATTTCACCGGGCCGCGGCGGCGTCGTCCAGCGGCGCCCGCACGCGTGGTATGACGGCGCGCATGAGCCCCCCCCGAAGCCTGGTCCGCGCGGGCCTGCTGTTGGCCGTCCTGGTGCCCGGTTGCGCCAGGGAGCCCGACCCCGGCGAGCGCGCGGCTGCGGCGGAGCCTTCCCTGACCGCCGAAGAGATGGGGCGCCCGTCCCCTTCCGCCGCTGTGGTGGACGCCTTCAAGGCGATCTGCGCCGAGCCGGCGCGGAGGCCGGTCGCGCGGGCGGCGGCAGGGCGCGGCTTCGCCCCGGTGACGGCGGCTGCGCTCCGCGAAGAGATGCCCGGCGCGGCCTTCCCGCCGGAAGCGACCGCGTGGCGCGGTCCGGGCGAGGTCGGGGGTGCGGTGCTGTTGTGGCACGCCGACACCGCGACGTGCGAGGTGCGCGCGCGGGGCGTGAATCCGGTGGTGGTGGAGGCCGAGTTCGCGAAGCTCCCGCAAACCCTCGAAGAGGCCGGCGCGTCCGTCATGCGCTTGCAGGCGCCTCCGGCGCAGGCCGGGGTGCCGCGGACCCGGCAGATGCTCCTGGTCAACTCCGGCGGCGGCCCGGAGCGCGCCCGCGTGCTGCGGCTCGGCGACGACGAGGCGACGGCGCCGAACGCCGTCACCCTGAGCGCCCGGGGGGTGGCGGGCGCAGGGCCCGCGGCGGTACTACGGTAAGCCGCCCGCCGCGTCCTGCGGCTATTCCGCGGCGAGGGGCAGCGGCGCGGCTTCCCGCGCCGGCGCTCTCGCTAACGCGGCCAGACGCTCCCGCACCGCGGCCAGGTTGCGCGCCTTGATGTGCCCGAAGCCCTTCACCCCGGCCCAGGCCTCGGCCCACTCGCAGAGCCGGCCGTGGTCGGCGGGGTCCGGACGCGCGAGCCACGCCTCGATCCCCGCCCGGAACTCCTCCGGCAGGCGCCGCTCCACCGAGCGCTCCTCCGTGTGGCCGAAGGGGTCGAAGGGCGTGCCGCGGAGGGCCTTGCCGTGCCGGAGCAGGCCCATGGCGCGCAGCATCCAGGGGCCGAACCGCATTTTCCGGGGCAGGCCGGTGACGGGGTCGCGCTTCGCCAGCAAGGGCGGGGCGAGGTGCATCTCGATCCGGCGCGTGCCGGCGAAGCCTTTGGCGAGGTGGTCGCGCCATTCGGACAAACTGTGCAGGCGGGCGACCTCGTACTCGTCCTTGTAGGCCATCAGGCGGTAGAGCTGGGTCGCCACCGCGCGGCCCAGCCGCTCCTCGCCCGGCAGCGCCGAAGCCTCGGCGGCGCGGACGCGGGCCACGAAGTCGGCGTAGCGGTGGGCGTAGCGCGCGTTCTGGTAGGAGGTGAGGTCGGCCACGCGGCGGGCGAGCAACGCGTCGAGCGTTTCGGCCTCCGGCGCGACCGGCGCCGAAGGTTCGGCCAGTGCGGCGGCACGGCCGGCGGCGAAGGCCTCCTTGTTGCGCTCGATCGCGGTGCCGTTCAGCTCCAGCGCGCGGTTGATGGCCTCGGCGGAGAGCGGCACCAGCCCGCGCTGGTGGGCGACGCCGAGCAGGTAGACGTTGAGGTAGATCAGGTCGCCGAGCGCTTCGGACACCTGAGCGGCGGCCGGCAACGCCACCACCTCGCGGCAGGCGGCGCGCACGGCGTCCATCATGCCGGCGCTGTCGTACTTGGTGGCCGTGTCCAGCACGAACTGCGCGGTGGGGGCGAGGTCGGCGTTCAGCACCGCGACGGTGCGCCCCGGCCCGAGCAGCGGCCGCGCGGTCCGCCCGTGCGCCACCACCATGTCGGCCGCGACGAGGAGGTCGGCTTGCCCGGCACCGATGCGCCCCACGGCGATGCTCTCGTGCGGCGCGCCCACCCGGCCGACGCGGAGCTGCGCGTAGACGCCGCCGCCCTTCTGCGCGAGCCCGAGCATGTCGAGCGAGCGCACCGGGCGCCCTTCGAGGTGCGCCGCCATGCCGAGGATGGCCGAGAGCGCGGTGACGCCCTGCCCGCCCACGCCGGCCAGCAGGATGTTCCAAGCGCCGTCCTCGCCCGGCTCCGGCAGCACCGGATCGGGCAGGTCGCCGACCGCCACCCGATTGAGGGCGGGCTTCGCCGGTTCGGCCCCTTCCAGCGTGACGAAGGACGGGCAGAAGCCGTCCACGCAGGAGAAGTCCTGGTTGCAGGCGCTCTGGTCGATGCGGCGTTTGCGCCCGAACGCCGTTTCCACCGGCTCCACGGCGAGGCAGTTAGAGGTGCGCGAGCAGTCGCCGCAGTCCTCGCAGACGCGGGTGTTGATGACGGCGCGGCGGGCGGCCTTGGGCGCCAAGTCGCGCTTGCGCTTGCGGCGGCGCTCCGTGGCGCATTCCTGGTCGTAGATCAGGACGGTGACGCCCGGCGTTTCGCGCAGCTTGCGCTGCACGGCGTCCATCTCCGAGCGGTGGTGGTAGGCGATGGTTTTCGGCATCCTCGCGTTGCCGCGGTGCCGGTCCGGATCGTCGGACACCAAGGCGATGCCGGCCACGCCCTCGGCCGCCATCTGGGCCGCGATCTGCGGCACGCCCATTTCGCCTTCCGGCGTTTGGCCGCCGGTCATGGCCACGGCGCCGTTGACCA
>CADCTL010000148.1 GCA_902805625.1 uncultured Acetobacteraceae bacterium | reverse complement strand
CAGCGGGCCGAGCACGCCGGCAAGCGCCGCCGCCGTCAACGGCCGCCGGTTCAGGTCGGACACGGCGCCCTCGTACTCCACGCGGATGGCGCGGATGGCGTTGTTGCTTTCCTGCGCCTGCACGGCGGTGAGCTGCCCCGCCATGCCGCCGAGCAGCCGCGCCAGCTCCATGTACGGCTTGAGGCGCGGCGCCTCCTCGGCGGTGACGGAGGGCATGTTGATGGCGTTGCTGACGGCGCCGGAAAGCAGGTAGTCCGCCATTTGGTCCGCGACCTGCAACGCCACGTTCTCCTGCGCCTCAGCCGTGGCGGCGCCGAGGTGGGGCGTGCAGACCACGTTCTCCAGGCCGAAGAGCGGGCTTTCCTTCGCCGGCTCGGTCTCGAACACGTCTAGGGCCGCGCCGGCGACGTGGCCGGAGCGCAGTGCGTCGGCCAGCGCCGCCTCGTCGATCAACCCGCCGCGGGCGCAGTTGACGACGCGCGCGCCGCGCTTCAGCCGCTCCAGGTTGTCGCGCGAAAGGATGTTGCGCGTCTGCTCCGTGAGCGGCGCGTGCAGGCTGACGATGTCGGCGCGCTCCAGCAGGTCGGCCAGCTCCACCTTCTCCACGCCGAGGTCGAGCGCCCGGCGCTCGGACAGGAAGGGATCGAAGGCGATGACCTTCATCTTCAGTCCGACCGCGCGGTCGGCGACGATGGAGCCGATGTTGCCGCAGCCGATCAGCCCCAGGGTCTTGCTGAACAGCTCCACACCCATGAAGCGGTTCTTCTCCCACTTCCCGGCCTTGGTGGAGACGGACGCCTCCGGGAGCTGCCGCGCCAGGGCGAACATCATCGCTATGGCGTGCTCGGCGGTGGTGATGGCGTTGCCATGCGGCGTGTTCATCACCACCACGCCGCGGTTGGTGGCGCTGGTGACGTCCACGTTGTCCACGCCGATGCCGGCGCGGCCCACCACGCGCAGGCGGGGCGCGGCCTCCATCAGCTCGCGCGTGACCTTCGTGGCGCTGCGGACCGCGAGCCCGTCGTAAGGCTCGATGATGGCGCGAAGCTCGGCCGGCTGTAGGCCCGGCTTGAAGTCCACCTCGATCCCGCGCCGGCGAAAGATCTCGATGGCGGCGGGAGAAAGCTTGTCGGAAATGAGGACCTTCGGCACTGAGCTGCTACTCCGCTGCCTTGGGGGATGCGTGCTCGGCTTCGATCTGCGCCAAGGCCCAGTCGAGCCAGGGCAGCAGCGCCTCTATGTCGGCGGTCTCGACCGTGGCGCCGCCCCATATGCGGAGGCCCGGCGGCGCGTCGCGGTAGGCGCCGGCGTCCAGCGCCACGCCCTCGCGCTCCAGCAGCCCGGCGAGCGCCTTCGCGGCAGCGGCCTGCCCCTCGGCGTTCAGCGCGGTGAACCAGGGCGCGACCAGCTTCAGGCAGATGGAGGTGCAGGAGCGCGTGCGCGGCTCCTCCGCCAGGAAGTCCACCGCCGGCGTCCGCTCCACCCAAGCGGCGACAGCGGCGAGGTTGGCCTCGCTGCGGCGGATCAGCCCGGACAGGCCGCCGACGCTTTCGGCCCAACGCAGTCCGTCGAGCGCGTCCTCGACGCAGAGCATGGAGGGCGTGTTGATGGTCTCGCCCTTGAAGATGCCCTCGTTGAGCTTGCCGCCCTTGGTCATCCGGAAGATCTTCGGCAAGGGCCAAGCCGGCGTGTGGCCCTCCAGCCGGGCCACCGCGCGCGGCGAGAGCGCGAGCATCCCGTGCGCCGCCTCCCCGCCCAGCACCTTCTGCCAGGACCAGGTCACGACATCGAGCTTGTCGAAGGGCAGGTCCATGGCGAAGGCGGCGCTGGTGGCGTCGCAGATCGCCAGGCCTTCGCGCTCCTGCGGAATCCACTCGGCGTCGGGCAGCCGCACGCCGCTGGTGGTGCCGTTCCACACGAACACCATGTCGCGCGACGGGTCCACGGCGCCGAGGTCGGGCAGCCTCCCGTAAGGCGCGTCCAGCACCCGCGCGTCCTTCAGCTTGAGCTGTTTGAGGACATCGGTGGCCCAATCCTTGGAGAAGCTTTCCCAGGCCAACACGTCCACGCCGCGCGCCCCGAGCAACGACCAGAGCGCCATCTCGACGGCGCCGGTGTCGGACGCAGGGACGATGCCGAGGCGCCAGTCGGCCGGCAGGCCGAGCACGGCGCGGGAGCGGTCGATGACCTCTTTGAGCCGCGCCTTGGGCATGGCAGCGCGGTGGCTGCGGCCGAGCAGCGCGCCTTCGAGCGCGGACAGCGTCCAGCCGGGACGCTTCGCGCAAGGACCGGAGGAGAAACGAGGGTTCGCCGGACGGAGTCCGGGCTTGGTGGCGGCAAACGCCATGGATGCGCTCCCTTCCAGAAGCAGATGCGCCCCGGTGGGGGGGCGTGGCCCGCGTCCGCAATACGCGAGGCCGCGCCGGCGATCAAGTGACCTTCGGGGGTCAGCCCGGCGGCGGTCGCAGCCGTTCCGGAGCGAAGGTCACGCCGTGGTCAAGCGGACCATGCCCCGCGCCGTAGCCGGGCGCGGCGGCTATGGCGGCGCGCACGTAGATGCGCGCCCGTGCCACGGCCTCGCGCAATGCCATGCCTTGCGCCAGCCCGGCGGCTACGGCGCTGGCCAGGGTGCAGCCGGTGCCGTGGGTGTGCCGGGTCTCGATGCGCGCGTCCTCGAAGCGTTCGGTCCCCGCCGCCGTCACGAGCAGGTCCACCACGCGATCGCCCGCCAAGTGCCCGCCCTTCAGCAGCACCGCCCGCGCGCCGAGACCGAGCAGCCGCTCGGCGGCGCGCGCCATCCCCGCCTCGTCCCGGACCTCGACGCCGGCGAGCGCCTCCGCTTCCGGCAGGTTGGGCGTGAGCACCGCGGCGAGCGGCAGCAACCGGCGCGTCAGGGCCTCAACCGCGTCCGGCTCCAGCAGGCGGTGCCCGCCCTTGGCCACCATGACCGGATCGGCCACCAGCGGCACGCCGGGCGCCAAGGCCTCGATCTCGTCGCACACCGCTCCGATGGTGGCCGCGTCGTGCAGCATGCCGGTCTTGAGCGCGTCGGCGCCGATGTCTTCCAGGACCAAGCGCATCTGCAAGCGGATGAAGTCCGGCGCCACGGGCACCACGCCCCGCACGCCGAGGGTGTTCTGAGCCGTCAGAGCGGTGATCGCGGTCGCCGCGAAGCCGCCCAGCGCCGTCACGGCCTTGATGTCGGCCTGGATGCCGGCGCCGCCCCCTGAGTCCGAGCCCGCCGCGATCAGCACCCTGCCCTTCATCTGCACACCTCCGCAGCGTTGAACTGGACGCCGCCGCGACACGCCTGGGCCCGCCGCCCGATATTCAAGCTTGGCGCCGTCACCTCTCAAGCCACCACGCTTAGCCGCGCACGCGCATGCAGGCGACCCCTCCCGGGGCCCGCCCACTAACTCCGCCGCCGACACGGCTTCGGATTCCTTTGCGATCTCCGCCTTGGTCTGCTGCCGCCGGAGCGCGATCGCCTTCTCGCTCTCGATGGTGCGCTCTTGGACGCTGCGGTCCGCCTCGATCTTGGCTTCCCGCGCCGCCCGGTCGCCTTCCGCCTGCTTCGCCGCCGCTTCGGCCACGGTGCTCGCCCTCTGCGCGGCTATGTCGCGCTGCTGGCTGAGCTTCGCGTTTTCCGTGTCGCGCTCGATCTCCAGCTTGGACTTGGTCTGCTCGCGGTCGCGCTCGGCGATGGCGACGTTGGTGTTCGCCTCGATCTCGAAGCGCTCGCGCCGCTTGGCTTCCGTGATGCCGGTGATGATCGCCAAGCCCGCGGCGTCGAACGAGTTCTGGGGGTTGAAGAATTTCTGGTCGGTTTGGTCGAGGCCGACCAGCGACGCCGATTCCAGTTCCAGGCCGTTCTTGTGCAGGTCCTCGTTGACCGAGTCCCGGACCTTCTGGACGAAGTCGGCGCGGTGCTGGTGCAGGTCCTGGAGCGTCATCCCGGCGGCGACGGAGCGGAGCGCGTCCACGAACTTGCCCTCGACCAGTTCCATGAGCGCCTCCGGGTCGTTGGTCCGGTCGCCCAGGGTTTGCGCCGCCATTTCGATCGCCCCGTCCTCGCGTTGGACGCGCACGTAAAAGTCCACGGTGACGTCGGCGCGCAGGTGGTCCTTGGTGATCAGGGCGTTCGATTGGTCGCGCCGGACAACCAGCTTGTGGGTCCGCAAGCTGACCGGCACGACGCCGTGGAACACGGGCAGCACCAATGAGCCGCCGTCCACGATCACGCGCGAGCCGCCGACGCCCGTGCGGACGTAGGCGGTCTCCTTCGAGGCTTTCCGGTACAGCCGGGACAGCAGCAGTCCGACCGCCAGCAGGGCCGCGAAAGCGATGCCCGTCAGGATGGCCGAGTTCAGAAGGGGCGTCATCGGGGAGCCTTTCCGCTCGTCGGTGGTCGTGATGGGGCCGCCGGGGCGGGGCCGGCGGCGTCGGCGGCCGGTTCGGCGACGAAGTTGATCCCTTTCCGCCCGATGATGGTGACGCGCGTGCCTTGCGGGATGGGACCGCGGCCTTCGGCGGGGACGACGCCGACGTAGAGCGGCCGGCCGCGGGCGTCCGGTACGCGGGCTTCGGCCGGGAGGTCGGCCCTGGCCGTCCCCTGGACGACGACGCCTTGCCGCCCCACCAACTCCTCCCGCCTGGTGCCGTGGCTTTCTTCGCGCGGAACGAGGTGGGCGAGGCCGGCCGTCGCGTAAGCCGTGAGCGGCAAACACGCGGCGAGCGCCCCCGGCGCGGCCAGCGGCCAGGGCACGGGGGCGCCGAACGACGCCAGCGCCGTCCCCTGGAGCGCGAAGCCGCACCCGGCGAAGCCCGCCGCGAGCGTGACCAGGAAGACCGAGAGCGGCACCCGTCCCAGGCCCAGCCAAGCGAGCAACTCCCCCGCGCCCTCGGCGTCCGGCGCGCCGCCGTCCTGGCCGGCAAATGATTCGAGGGACGCCCCGAGCGCGAGAAGAACTACCTCCGCCACAGCCAGGGCCCCGACGAAAGCCGCGGCGGCGAGGAAGAGGACGTTGTCGGGCAGCAACAGGAACGAGAGCATGTCCCAACCTGGAGGGGATTTTGCTCCCTACAACACTAACGTTTGCTGGTTTATAATCGTTTCTGCAACAAGCACCCGTCGGAAGCCGGCGCGGCCCGACATCGTGCCCTCGGCTTGCGGCGTCAGGCCGGCACGCGAAGCCGTGCCCGGATGGCGTCGGCGAGGCGCTCCACGGTCTCCTCCACCAGCGACTCTTCCTCTGCCTCCGCCATGACGCGGATCACCGGCTCCGTGCCGCTAGCGCGGATCAGCACCCGGCCGCGCTCGCCCAGGCGCCGCTCCTGCGCCGCGATCTCTTCCTGCACCGACTCGTCCCGCAGCGGCGAGGCGCCGGAGTAGCGCAGGTTCACCAGCCGCTGCGGCAAGGGCGTGAAGCGCCGGCAGACCTCGCTCGCCGGCCGCTTCTCCTCCGCCAAGCGCGCCAGCACCTGAAGGGCGGCGACCAGCCCGTCGCCGGTGGTGCCGAAGTCGGACATGATCATGTGGCCGGACTGCTCGCCGCCCAGGTTGCAGCCGACTTCGCGCATCTTCTCGCCGACGTAGCGGTCGCCGACGGCGGTGCGGAGCAGGCTGAGGCCCAAGCCCCTCAGGTGTCGCTCCAGCCCCATGTTGGACATGACGGTGGCCACTACGGCGCCGCCGCGGAGCCGACCCTCCTCCTGCCAGGAGGCGGCGATGAGGGCCAGGATCTGGTCGCCGTCGATGATCCGCCCCGCCTCGTCCACCAGCACCACGCGGTCGGCGTCGCCGTCGAGCGCGATGCCGAGGTCCGCCCGCCGTTCCCGCACCAGCTCCGCGAGCTGGGCGGGCGATGTGCTGCCGCAGCCGCGGTTGATGTTGAAGCCGTCCGGCGCCACGCCGACGGACACCACCTCCGCGCCCAGTTCCCACAACACGGTGGGCGCCACGCGGTAGGCGGCGCCGTGCGCGCAATCCACCACGATCCGCAGCCCTTCCAGGGTCAGGCGGCGCGGGAAGCTCTGCTTCGCCGCCTCGATGTAGCGGCCGGCGGCGTCTTCCAGGCGCGAGGCGCGGCCGAGGCGCGCGGGCGGCACCAGGGCGTGCGACAGGTCGCCCGCCATCAGCGCTTCGATCGCCAGTTCCTGCGCGTCCGACAGCTTGAGGCCGTCCGGGCCGAACAGCTTGATGCCGTTGTCCTCGTAGGGGTTGTGGGACGCGCTGATCATCACGCCGAGGTCGGCGCGGAGCGAGCGCGTCAGCAACGCGATGGCCGGCGTCGGCAGCGGCCCGACCAGCACGACGTCCATGCCGGTGCCGATGAAGCCCGCGGTCAAGGCCGGCTCCAGCATGTAGCCCGAGAGGCGCGTGTCCTTGCCGACCACCACGCGGTGCCGGTGCCCGCCCCGGTTGAAGATGCGCCCCGCGGCTTGGCCGAGGCGGAGCGCCATGGCGGCGTCCATCGGGGGGGTGTTGGCGGTGCCGCGGATGCCGTCGGTGCCGAACAAGCGGCGGGCGGGTGCGGAGTCGGTCATGGCGCTGCGGGGGCTCCGAGAACACTGTGCTGTAACGCTGCCGGGGCGGCGGGTCCATTCATTCCGCTGCGCTGCCGGCCGCGCTCAAGCAAGGGCCTCGCCGGCGGCGCAGGCCCGCCACACGCGCAAGGCCTGCACGGTTTCCGCCACGTCGTGGACGCGCACCATCGCGGCGCCGCGCCCCACGCCGCACAACGCGGCGGCGACGCTGGGCGCGACGCGCCGACCGGCGGCGGCCTCGCCCGAGATGACGCCGAGCGACCTTTTGCGGGACACGCCCAGGAGGACGCGGCAGCCGAGGCCCGCCAGCAACGGCAGCCGCCCGACCAGGGCGAGGTTGTGCGGGATCGTCTTGCCGAAGCCGATGCCGGGGTCCACCGCGATCCGGTCGCGCGGGATGCCGGCGCGCTCCGCCGCCTCCACCCGTTCGCGCAGGAACTCCGCCACCTCCAACGCCGCGTCGCCGTAGCGCGGGTCGCGCTGCATGTCGCGGGAGTCCAGGCCCAGCATGTGCATGAGCACCACCGGCGCCCCGCGCTCGGCGACGGCGGCCATGGCGCCGGGGTCGTACCGGAGCGCGCTGATGTCGTTCACGATCCGCGCGCCCGCGTCCAGCGCCGCCCGCATGGTCGCGGCGTTGCGGGTGTCTATGGAAACCGGCGCCGCCGCGGCGAGGGCGCGCACGACGGGCAGAACGCGGCGCATCTCCTCTTCTGGCGGCACGGGTTCCGCGCCGGGCCGCGTCGATTCGCCGCCTATGTCGAGGAGATCGGCGCCCGCCTCCAGCATGGCGTGGCCGCGGGCGATGGCGTCCTCAGCCGCTTCCAGGCCGTCGCCGGAAAAGCTGTCCGGCGTGACGTTGACGATGCCCATGACCAGGGGCCGATCCGTGGGGAGCCCGGCGAAGGCCGGCGGCGCGGCCGTGACGCGGGCCAGCACCGTTGCCCATGCTTCGGGCACGCGCGACGCGGAAACCACGCCCCGGTCCATGCGCCCTTCAATCAACCGCGCCACGGAGAAGGCCGAGGGCCCGCCCTGGAACGGCAGCCCCGCGCCGCTCTGCACCATGTGAAAAGCCGCTGGACCTGTCGCCAGGTCCAGCGGCTCCACCCACCTCTCGTCCGACATGGCCGCCGGTGGCTAGGTTCCCGGCGCGGGCGCCGGGTTGAGGCCACCGGGGCTGGATCCTGGCCGCGGCGCCCGGCCCGAGGTCGGCACGCTGCCGCGCCCGGCGGCGACCGGCTCGTCCGGCCGGCTCCGCACCACCGGCTCGCCCTTGATCACCAGCCGGATCTCGTCGCCCGAGAGCGTCTCGTGCTCCAGCAGGCCTTTGGCCAGCAGGTGCAGTTCGTCGATGTTCTCCGACAGGATCTGCCGGCAGCGCGCGTAGGCGTCGTCGATGATCCGGCGGATCTCGCCGTCGATCTGCCGCGCCGTTTCTTCCGACAGGTTCTTCGACTGGGTGACGGAGTGGCCCAGGAACACCTCCTGGCTGTTCTCGCCGTAGGCGATCATGCCGAGCTTCTCGGACATGCCCCACTCCGTGACCATGCGCCGCGTCTGGTCGGTGGCCATCTTGATGTCGCCCGAGGCGCCGTTGGAAACCTTGTCCGGCCCGAAGATCAGCTCCTCCGCCACGCGCCCGCCCATCGCCATTGCCAGCTCGGACAGCAGCTTGCTCTTGTGCTTGGAGTAGCGGTCGCCCTCGGGCAGCGACATGACCAAGCCGAGCGCCCGGCCGCGCGGGATGATGGTGGCCTTGTGGACCGGATCGCACTCCGGCAGGTGCAGCGCCGACAGGGCGTGTCCCGCCTCGTGGTAGGCGGTCATGCGCTTCTCGTCCTCGCTCATCACGAGGGAGCGGCGCTCCGTCCCCATCAGCACCTTGTCCTTGGCCTGCTCGAACTCGTACATGCCCACCGTGCGGCGGCCGGTGCGGGCCGCGAGCAGCGCCGCCTCGTTCACCAAGTTGGCGAGGTCGGCACCCGAGAAGCCGGGCGTGCCGCGCGCGATGGTCTTGGGCTCCACGTCGGAGGCCAGCGGCACCTTCCGCATGTGGACGCGGAGGATCTTTTCGCGGCCCATCACGTCCGGGTTCGGCACCACGACCTGACGGTCGAAGCGGCCGGGGCGGAGCAGCGCGGGGTCGAGCACGTCCGGGCGGTTGGTGGCGGCGATGAGGATGACGCCCTCGTTCGACTCGAAGCCGTCCATCTCCACGAGCATCTGGTTCAGGGTTTGCTCGCGCTCGTCGTTGCCGCCGCCCAGGCCCGCGCCGCGGTGGCGGCCCACCGCGTCGATCTCGTCGATGAAGATGATGCAGGGGGCATTCTTCTTGCCCTGCTCGAACATGTCGCGGACGCGGGAGGCGCCGACGCCCACGAACATCTCCACGAAGTCGGAGCCGGAGATGGTGAAGAACGGCACGTTGGCCTCGCCGGCGATGGCGCGGGCGAGCAAGGTCTTGCCGGTGCCCGGCGGGCCCACCAGCAGCACGCCCTTCGGGATCTTGCCGCCGAGGCGCTGGAACTTCTGCGGATCGCGCAGGAACTCGACGATCTCTTCCAGCTCGCTCTTGGCCTCGTCGATGCCGGCCACATCCTCGAAGGTGATGCGGCCCTGCTTTTCCGTGAGCAGGCGGGCGCGGCTCTTACCGAAGCCCATGGCCCGGCCGCCGCCCGACTGCATCTGGCGCATGAAGAACACCCAGACGCCGATCAGCAGCAGCATGGGGAACCAGGACAGCAGGTACTGGAAGAGCGGGTGGACGTCGTTCTCCTCCGCCCGCGCCACCACCCGCACGCCCTTCTCGGTGAGCCGGCTGACGAGGGCCGGGTCCTCCGGGGTGTAGGTCTGGAAGGTGCGGCCGTCGCCGAGCGTGCCGCTCACGGTACGACCTTGAATCACGACCTCTCGGACGTGGCCGGCCCCGACCTCCGTCAGGAAGTCGCTGTAGGCGAAGGCCTGAGCGCCCCTGCCCCCCGTCGAGGAGGGCTGGAACAGGTTGAACAGCGCCACCAGCAGCAGCGCGACGATCACCCAAAGCGCCAGGTTACGTCCGAAATTGTTCACCGATGTGCATCCCGTGTCAGCCAGGGTCCCGGTTCGGGGACGGTTGGTTCAGGCACCACGCCCCGAAACCCTGCTTCCGGGAGATGGGGTCGGTCACGCCGGCTTGGAATGGGCCAGCTTCGCACGTCCGCTCGCGCACGGGCAAACGCTGGCCTCAACCGGCGACCGGGCCGCCCGCCGGGGCAAAGACCAGTGCGAAACGCGCGCATGTCTCCGACTCAGGATAAAGCAGCGCGGGCACCGCCACCAGCGCGCCGTCGCGCCAGACGGCGGGAAATGTCGCGAGCACCGTCGCGGGCAGCCCTCGCGCGGCCTTCCGCACGTCCGGCGGAGGCGGCCCGAGGGCGCCGATGACGCAATCCGGCGCGCCCGGACCCACCAAGCGGAACCGCCCGTCCCAGAGGGCGCCGCGCAGCGCCGGAACCGCCGGCCGCATCGCGCCCGGCTCGCGCAGAACCCGGCAAATGGAGGCGCCCCTACCCTGGCGCAGCCACGCGCCGGCGATCGTGCCGCCTCCCCGTTGCCGTCGGAGGCGCCGCACAGCCGCGACCGGAGGCGGCCGTTCGGCCCCGCCGACGGCGCGGATCAGCGCAGCCAGCGCCGCGTCCGCCAGCCCGTCGTCGCCGAGGGCCCGGAGATCGACGGCGGCGTGGCCTTCTGGATGGAGGCGGGCGGTGGCGGCCAAGCGCGACGCCAGCGCCGCGCTCGCTTCCGTTCGCCGAAGCCCGAACGCCGAGGCTGCGTCCGCCAGCGCCGAAACGGCCAGCCCGGTTCCGGCCGGGTCCGCCAGGGCGCGCCGCAACTCGGTGCGGGCGAAGCGCGGGTCGGCGTTGGTCGGGTCGCGCACAGGCTGGAGGCCGGCCGCTCCCACCACCGCGTCCAGCCGCGCCGGGGCCGCGCCGAGCAACGGCCGGAGCACCAGCGCCGCCGCCTCCGCCCGCGTCGGCGCCATGGCCGCGAGGCCGAACGGCCCGCTGCCCCGCAACGCCCGGAACAGCACGGTTTCCGCTTGGTCCGCGCGGTGGTGGCCGAGCAGGAGCCAGGGCCGCCCCGCCGCGGCGCAGGCTTCGAGCATGACCGCGAGCCGCGCGCCCCTCGCCCGTTCCTGCAAGCCCGCCCCGGGCGGGAGGCCCAGCCGCAGCGTTCGGCCCTCGATCCCGCTTCGGCCGAGCATAGCGAGAACCCCGTCGGCCTCGGCCTCGCTTTCCGGCCGCAAGCCGTGATCCACCACCAGGGCGAGCAGATCGCCGCCCCGCCGACGCGCCCAATCCGCCGCGAGCAGCGCGAGTGCGAGGCTGTGGGGGCCGCCGGACACGCCGGCCGCAAGGCGGGGCGCCGCGCCGAACGGGCCGAGCGGCGCCATCAGTGAGTCGAATTCGGCCTGGCCCAGCGGTCCGGCCGCTCCGCTCACCGCGTCAACGGCACCCGGCGCGTTGCCGAGTTTCAGCCGCGCGCTGCGCTTGCGCCGGCCGCAGGTTCGGGAAGTTGCTGCGGAGGTCGTCCAACGTGTCGCAGGCCTCCCGTCGGTGGCCGAGGTTCGCGAAGGACCCGGCCAGGCCGAGCAGCGCGTCCGGCGCCCGCGGGCTGGTGCGGCCGCGCACATAGGCGTCGTTGTAGGCCAGCGCCGCGCCGGCGTTGTCGCGCTTCCCGGCCAGGGCGTCCGCCAGCAGCATCTGCGCGTCGGCGGCGCGGGGGGAGTTGCGCGCGGCGAGCGCTTCGCGCGCGGCGGCTTCGGCGGCGGCGTAGTCGCGGCGGTTGAGCGCCGCTTGCCCTTCCGAAAGGGCGCGCTCGGGCGTGCGCGGGCCGGGTGCAGGCGGCGGGGACCGGGGCGCGGCAGGGGCGGACTCGACCGCGGCCGACCCTCCCCCCCGTGGCCTGCCGCCACCGCCGCCGCCTTCCAATTGCTGGAAGCGGAAATCCACGTCGCCTTGCAGCTTCTCCACCGCCTGGGACAGTTGGCGGTTGCGGAAGTCGGTTTCGTCCAAGCGCCCGCGCATCCGGCGCACCTCCTCCTCCAGCGCGCCCACCCGGTCGAGAAGTTGGTTCAACAGCTCGCCGGACGGCGCAGCGCCGCCGCCGCGCGGCACGGGCGCGGCCAGGGCGGGGCCGCCCCCTCCGCGCCGCAGCCCTTCCAGCTCCTGGCGGAGTTGGAGGATTTGGTTTTGCAGGTAGATGCCCTCGCGGCTCTCGGCCTGGGACAACGCCGGGCGGACCGAGACGGTCGTGGCGCCGCCCAGCAGCGAGGCGGCGATGATCAGGGCGGCGGGCGCGCGTCGTCGCATGGAGGCACTCCGGTCGAGCGGCGCCGCGCTGATTACCCGGCGCGCCCGGGGATCGCTAGCGGACCACCGTGACGGCGCGGCGGTTCTGCGCCCATGCGTCTTCCGTGGAACCGAGCGCCGTCGGCCGGTCCTTGCCGTAGGAGATGGTGGACACGCGCGCGCCGGACACGCCGCTGGCGACCAGCACGTCGCGCGCCGCGTTGGCGCGGCGCTGGCCGAGCGCCAGGTTGTACTCGCGCGTGCCGCGCTCGTCCGCGTGGCCTTCCACCGAGACCTGCACCTGCGCGTGCTGCTGCATCCAGCGGGCCTGCCGCTCCAGCGCCGGGCGCTGGTCGGCGCGGATGTTGGCGCGGTCGGTTTCGAAGAACACCCGGTCGCCGATGTTGGCCACTAGGTCCTCCTGGCTGCCGGGGCGCACGGAGCCGCTGCCGCCGACGCCGCCCGTGCCGGTGGCGGCCCGGTTGCTGTCGCTGTCGGACCCGCACGCGGCGAGGAGCGCGACCGCCGCCAAGGCGCCGAAGAGCTTCTGTGTGGTCATGCCGAGGTCCCTTCGCTGAAAGGCGGCGGCTCGCCGCCGGCCATCGGAGCCGTTGAATAGCATTCCGGCGCTACAACTTTCGCGGCACGAGGGTCAAGCGATCCGCGCTGGGCTCCGCGCGTTTTCCGCCCGGGGTGCGGCCGTCAGGACAACAAAGGCGACCAAGCGGGGTCGGAAGCGTCGGCCGGGGTCACGATCTGCCGCTCGTTGAAGCCGGAGATGTCGATGGAGGCGAGGCGCGAGGAGTAGCCGCCGCCGCGCGAGTCGCGGGCCGGGCTCTCGCGGAAAAACATCATCACCCGGCCGTTGGGCGCGAAGGTCGGGCTTTCCATGCCCCAGCCCTCCGACAGGATGCGCTCGCCCGAGCCGTCAGGGCGCATCACGCCGATGGCGAACTGCCCGCCGGCGATGCGGGTGAAGGCGATCAGGTCGCCCCGCGGCGACCACACGGGCGTCGCGTAGCGCCCGCGCCCGAAGGAGATGCGGCGAATGTTCCCGCCGTCGGCCGACATGACGTAGAGCTGCTGGTCGCCGCCGCGGTCGGAGTTGAACACCACCTGCGCCCCGTCCGGCGAGAAGCAGGGCGACACGTCCAGCCCGCCTCCCGAGGTGAGCTGCCGCTCCCGCCGCGAAGCGAGGTCCACCACGTAGATGTTGGCGTCGGCGCCGCGGGTGGAGGACAGCACCACGCTCCGACCGTCCGGGGAGAAGCGCGGCGAGAGCGTCATGCCGGGGAAGTTGCCCAGCACCTCCTGCCGGCCGCTCTCCAGGCTGAACAGATGCACGCGCGGCTGGTTCTGCGCGTAGGACATGAAGGCGATCTGCTGCGCGTTCGGGTGGAAGCGCGGCGTCAGCGCGGCGGCGGAGCCGTCCGTGAGGAAGCGGTGGTTCTGCCCGTCCTGGTCCATGATGGCCAAGCGCCGGCTGCGGCGGTCGCGCGGGCCGCTCTCCGCGATGTAGGCCACGCGCGTATCGAAGTAGCCCTTTTCGCCGAGCAGCCGCTCGTAGATCACGTCCGAGATGAGATGGGCGATGCGGCGCCAGTTGGCCGGCGGCGCGGTGAAGGCGGTGCCCTGCAACTGCTGCTCCGGCAGCACGTCCCACAAGCGGAACTCCACGCGTAGCCGGTCGCCCTGGAGGTCCGCGCGCCCGGTGGTGAGCGCCTGCGCGCCGATCACGCGCCAGTCCTGGAAGCGCGGCGCCTGCGCGGCGGCCTCGGCGGTCTGGATGAAGGCGGCGCGCTGCACCGGGCGGAACAGGCCGGACGAGCGGAGGTTGCTCAGCACCACCTCGGCGATGTCGCGCCCCAAGCGCTGCGCGTCGCCCGCGCCGGCGAAGTCCGGCACCGCGATCGGGATGGGCTCAGTGCGGGCGCGCGTGATGTCGATCACCGCTCCCTGCGCGCGCGCAGAGCGCGGCGACAGGCCCGGCCCGACGAGGCCGGCGGCGGCGGCGGCGCCCAGCGCGGCGCGGCGGCCGAGCGTCGGGTGGCTGGAATTGGTCGTCATCGGACAAGGCCCCTGGGATTGAAGCGGAAGGTGGACGCCATGAGCGTGGGCAGCTTGGCGGCCGGCACCTTCAGCGGATTGCATTGCGGCGAGAGCAGGGCCCGCCGCGCCGATTCATACACCGCGCGGGAGC
>CADCTL010000147.1 GCA_902805625.1 uncultured Acetobacteraceae bacterium | reverse complement strand
GCGGCACCTCCAGCGCCTCGGCCCGGCGGCTGAGGGTCGAGTGGTCGGGCACGCCCAGGTCGAGGCCGAGCAGGGCGAGGATGGAGCCGATCAACCCCTCGGTCTGGCGTAGCGCCAGGCGGAACACCGCGCGCAGCGTCAGGGCCGTCGTGATCGCAAGGGCCGAGTAGCGCTGCTGGCCGCCCCGCGTGGTGCGCGGCTCAGCCCTCCAGGCCTCGATCGCCTCCGCCGTGAACCATACGGTCAAGCTGCCGCGGATGCGCAGGCCGGCCTCGTAGGCCGGCCAGTTGGCCACTGTGGCGCTGCCGCGGGATGCGGTGCCGGCGGCTGGCGTTGGCCTTGAACGGCAAGCAGGGAGCCCCTGGATGGTGAGGGGGCATCGCCCCGACCCTATCCTACCCCGACCGGCCTCAAGCCCGATCGATGCACCAAGGTCCATCGACGGGGGTGCATCCGGAATGGGCGCAACCTCGCCGGTCCCCGGCCGTTCGAGGCATCGTGCCATTGACCCGCAATGGCGATCCTGCCCCGAGGAGCGATGCGATGGCGGATCCGAACGGCGTCGCCGAACGCCAGCGCGCGATCCAAGCCCGGGTGCGCGAGGCGGACCGGGCGCGGCCGCCCGAAGAGATGAAGGGCGCGATGCAGGCCGGGGCGCGGCGCTACCCCGAGCCGCCCTTCCCGGGCCAGGCGCTGGAGAAGCCGGGCCTGGAGGCGGACCAGGACCTCGCGCCGATGTACGACGCGCCCTACTGGAAGGGCTCGGGCAAGCTCGAGGGCAAGGTGGCCATCGTCACCGGCGGCGATTCCGGGATCGGGCGCGCGGTGGCCGTGCTCTTCGCGCGCGAAGGCGCGGACGTCGCCGTCATGCACCTCGAGCACGAGCAGGCCGACGCCGAGGTCGTGCGCGCCGCGGTGGAGCGGGAGGGCCGGCGCGCCATCACCATCGCCGGCGATGTGACCGACCGCGCCTTCTGCTTCGCCGCCGTCGAGCGGGTCGCGCGCGAGCTCGGCGGCGTCGACGTGCTGGTCAACAACGCGGCCTTCCAACTGCACGTGAGCCGCTTCGAGGACCTGACCGAGGAGCACTTCGACCTGACGGTCAGGACCAACCTGCACGGCTACTTCCACATGGCGCAGGCCTGCGTGCCGCACATGAAGGAGGGCTCGGCCATCGTGAACAGCGGCTCGGTGACGGGGATCCTGGGCAACTCCACCATCATCGACTACTCGATGACCAAGGGCGGCATCCACAGCTTCACCCGGGCGCTGTCGGGCAGCCTCGCCCCGAGGGGCATCCGGGTGAACGCGGTCGCGCCCGGCCCGGTCTGGACGCCGCTGAACCCGAGCGACAACCCGGCCAAGGTGGAGAGCTTCGGCTCGAACACCCGCATGAAGCGTCCGGCGCAGCCCGAGGAGATCGCGCCGGCCTACCTGTTCCTGGCCTCGCCGCAGATGTCGAGCTACGTCACCGGCGAGGTGCTGCCGGTCGTCGGCGGCTACACGGATCGGTAGCCGGGCCGGCGCGCGCATTCCGGCTGCCGCCGGGCCGCTGTTCCGGCCGGCTATGGCCCGCGCGAGCCTCCCACGGGGAACGCCCCAATGGCCGCCACCGACCTCGGCTTGCCGCAGCAGCCC
>CADCTL010000146.1 GCA_902805625.1 uncultured Acetobacteraceae bacterium | reverse complement strand
CTCCCTCACTCTTGACGGTAGTTCGGCGCTTCCCGCGTCACCGCGACGTCGTGGACGTGGCTTTCGCGCAACCCGGCGGCGGTGACGCGCCGGAAGCGGCAGTTCCGCTGCATCTCGGCCACCGTGGCGTTCCCGGTGTAGCCCATGGCCGCGCGCAACCCACCCACGAGTTGGTGCACCACGTTGCCGACGGGACCCTTGTAGCCGACCCGGCCCTCCACCCCTTCGGGCACCAGCTTCAAGCTGTCCTGCACCTCCTGCTGGAAGTAACGGTCGGCGCTGCCCCGCGCCATGGCGCCGATGGAGCCCATGCCGCGGTACGACTTGTAGGAGCGGCCCTGGTACAGGAACACCTCGCCCGGCGCCTCGTCCGTGCCGGCGAAAAGGCTGCCCATCATCACGCAATCGGCGCCGGCCGCCACCGCCTTGGCGATGTCGCCCGAACTGCGGAGGCCGCCGTCGGCGATGGCGGGCACGCCGCCCTCGCGCGCCGCCGCCGCGCACTCCATCACGGCGGTGAACTGCGGCACGCCCACGCCCGCCACGACGCGCGTGGTGCAGATGGAACCCGGCCCTATGCCGATCTTCACCGCGTCCGCGCCGGCGCCGATCAGCGCCGCCACACCCTCCGGCGTGGCCACGTTGCCCGCCACCACCTGCACCGTGTTCGACATGCGCTTGATGCGCTCCACCGCGGCCAGCACCCCGCCCGAGTGGCCGTGCGCGGTGTCCACCACCACCACGTCCACCTCGGCCGCCACGAGGGCCTCCACCCGCAGCAACCCTTCCTCGCCCACGCCGGTCGCGGCGGCGACGCGGAGCCGGCCGAGTGGGTCCTTCACCGCGCTCGGGTTGGCCTGCGCCTTGTCCATGTCCTTCACGGTGATAAGCCCGACGCAGCGCCCCGCTTCGTCCACCACCAGCAGCTTCTCGATCCGGTGCTTGTGCAGCAGGGCGCGCGCGTGCTCGGGCGTGATGTCGCCCGGCGCGGTGACGAGGTTGTCCCGCGTCATCAGCTCGTAGACGCGGGTGCCAAGGTCGGTGGCGAAGCGCACGTCGCGGTTGGTGATGATGCCGACCAAGCGCCCGGACCCGCGCTCCACCACCGGGACGCCGCTGATGCGGTGCGCGTCCTGCAAGGCGCGGACGTCGGCGAGGGTCTGGTCGGGATGGATGGTGACGGGATTCACCACCATGCCGCTCTCGAACTTCTTCACCCGGCGCACCTGCGCCCCCTGCTCCTCCGGCGTCATGTTCTTGTGCACCACGCCGATGCCGCCGGCCTGCGCCATGGCAATGGCCATGTTGGCCTCCGTCACGGTGTCCATGGCCGCCGCGACGAGCGGGATGTTGAGCGGGATGTCGCGGGTGAGGCGGGTGCGGGTATCTGTCTGGTGCGGCAGCACCGCCGAGTAGGCGGGCACCAGCAGCACGTCGTCGAAGGCGAAGGCCTCGGCGACGGCGGTGCGGCCGGCTTGGCCGCCGCCGGCGGCGTCCGAAAGGGATTCGGGGGCCATGGGGAACCTTCCGCGTTGGGGCGCGAAGCGCTGCCTTGGCGGCGCCCCTTAACCCCGATCGCGGCAGTGCCGCAAGCGCCCCGCCCAGGGACCGCCCCGACCAGGGACGCTCGGCTTCAGCCCTCGCGCCCGCGGAAGCCGGTGGCGGCCACGTACAGCTCGCTGCTGTCCTTGCGGCTCGCCGGAGGCTTGGCGTGGCGGACGGCGCGAAACGCGCGCTTCAGGGTTTCCAGCAAAGCGCGCTCGCTGCCGCCCTGGAAAACCTTGGCGACGAAACTCCCGCCCGGTGACAGCGCCGCGAGCGCGGTGTCTAGCGCGAGTTCGGCCAAGGCGATGATGCGGAGGTGGTCCGTCGCGCCGTGCCCGGTGGTGTTGGGCGCCATGTCGGACAGGACCAGGTCGGCGGTTCCGCCGAGCGCGGACAGCGCCGCGGCCGCCACTGCGTCGTCCTGGAAGTCGCCTTGAATGACCGTGGCGCCCGGAACCGGGTCCATGGGCAGGAGGTCCACCGCCACGACCCGCCCGCCCGGCGCCGTGCGTTCCACCGCGACCTGCGTCCAACCGCCGGGGGCGGCGCCCAAGTCCAGCACGCGCGCACCCGGCCGGAGCAGCCCGTGCTTCTCGTCCATCTCGATCAGCTTGAAGGCGGCGCGGGACCGCAGGCCCTTCTGCTGCGCCGCGCGGACGTAGGGGTCGTTGAGCTGGCGCTCCAGCCAGCGCTGGCTGGCCGTGGAGCGGCCCTTGGCGGTGCGTAGCCTCGTGGAGAGGCCACGCCCGCCGGATGGTGGCGGGGCGCGCAAGGAAACCGGTCGCCTAGGGGCCGAAGCGATCGGGGCGCGGCGGTATCGGCGACGGGCGGTGGTGGTGGTGCGCCCCGCGGGGCGCCCCGCGCTGCGCCGCGTCGGCGCGCATCATGCGGATCAGCATGCCTTCCCGCAGGCCGCGGTCGGCCACGGTGAGCGACGGCACCTGCCACACCTGCCGGATGGCGGCGTAAACGGCGCAGCCCGGCAGCACGAACTCCACCCGCTCCGGCCCGACGCAGGGGTGCGCCGCCAAGCCGTCCCGCCCGAGCGCGAACAGGTCGCCCATCGCCTGGTCGGCCACGCCGGCCTCCAGCGTCCGGCCGTCCACCAGCGGCCGCCGGTAGCGCGGCAGCGCGAGCGCCACCCCGGCCAGCGTCGTCACCGTGCCGCTCGTGCCGATGAGGCGGACGCCGCCGGCCCGGATCTCCTGGCCGATGCAATGCACCCGGTCGAAGCGGCGGAGGTGCTCGGCCACCAGCTCCACCACCTCGCCGAAGCCCTGCTCGGTGAAGCAGGAGGCGCCCACGCGTTCGGCGAGGGTGACGACGCCGAAGGGCAAGGACACGTAGCCGATCAGCTCCGCCGCGGGATGCCGGCCGGCGGCGGTCGGGCCGCCGGACGCGCCGCGCGGCGGCACCCTGATCCAAGCGATCTCCGTGCTGCCGCCGCCGATGTCGAACAGGAGGGCGCGGCGGTCGGCGCACTCGAGCAACGGAGCGCAGCTCTCCATCGCAAGCTCCGCCTCCTCCCGCGCCGAGATGACGCGCGGCCGGAGACCGGTTTCGGCCTCCACCCGGGAAAGGAAGGCGGCGCCGTTCGAGGCGCGGCGGCAGGCCTCGGTGGCGACGGCGTGGAAGCCGCGCACGGGGCGGCGCGCGAGCTTCTCCGCGCAAGCGGACAGCGCCGCGACGGCGCGGTCCATCGCGTTTTCGGAAAGGCGGCCGGTCCCGGCGAGCCCCTCGCCGAGCCGGACGATGCGGCTGAAGCTGTCCACCACGCGGAAACCGCCGCCGGGAACCGGCGCGGCGATCAGCAAACGGCAGTTGTTCGTCCCGAGGTCGAGCGCCGCGTAGGCCGGCGCGGGCGCATGACCCAACCGGAGGGCGCGTACGTCCCGCTCCGCCTCGGGGGCGAACCCGGCGGGTGCGAAGGTGGCGTGTGCCGCGTCGTCGGGCATGCGGCGGTTTTATTCCCCTCCGTCCCGTCCAGACGATCCAGGTCCGGTGCCGTGATCGGCCATCATTCGGCCGCCGGCGCGGGACGGCAAGCCCTTTTCACGACGGCGGTGTTGCAGGACGGGTAGCCAAGCGCTAGCTGATCGTCGCGGGCGCTCGGCGAAATCCGGCGTCCCGCTTTGGGGAATAGTTTAACGGTAGAACTCCCGACTCTGACTCGGGCAGTCTTGGTTCGAATCCAGGTTCCCCAGCCAGCCGGCATCAAAGCTTCCAGCGTTCTCGGCCCGCCTTGGCATCCCGCATCCCCGACGCTTCCCTGGTGACGCCCGCGCCGCCCGGCGCGCTCGCCGCGCGATTTCTCGCCTGGTACGACCGCCACCGCCGGCACCTGCCCTGGCGCATGGCGCCGGGCACGCCGTCCGATCCGTACCGGGTCTGGGTCAGCGAGGTCATGCTGCAACAGGTCCGCGTGGAAACGGTCGCGCGCCACTACGCGCCTTTCCTCGAACGGTGGCCCACGGTGGAAGCCCTGGCCGCGGCGCCGCTGGAGGAGGTGCTGCGCGGCTGGTCCGGCCTCGGCCGCTACGCGCGGGCCCACAACCTGCACGCCTGCGCGCGGCTGCTGGTCGAGCGCCACGAGGGGCGCTTGCCCGAAGACGAGGCCGCCCTGCGCGCCCTGCCCGGCGTCGGCCCCTACACGGCCGCGGCGATCCGTGCCATCGCCTTCGGGCGGGGCGACGCGCTGCCGCCGGTGGACGGCAACGTCGAGCGGGTCGTGGCGCGGCTGTTCGCCCTCGGATGGGAACCGGGCACGCCGGACACGCGGCGCCGGGCGGAGCTGCGACGGTTCGCGGCGTCGCTCGCCCCCGACGGGCGCCCCGGCGACCATGCCCAAGCGATCATGGACCTCGGCGCCACGGTCTGCGTCCCGCGCCGGCCGCGCTGCGGCGCTTGCCCGGTGCAGGACGCCTGCGCCGCGCGGGCGCTGGGCGTGGCCGACACGCTGGTCCTCGGGCCGAAGCGCGCCCCGCGGCCGAAGCGGTACGCCACCGCGTTCTGGGTTTCACGCCCGGAAGACGGCGCGGTGCTCCTGCGGCGGCGGCCGATGAAAGGCCCACTCGGCGGCACGTTGGAGCCGCCCTCGACGGAGTGGCGCCCGCGTCGCGCTTGGCGAGCGGCGGAGGCGATTTCAGCGGGCGCCCTGCCCTTCGCCGCGGACTGGCGGAGGCTGCCAGGCCGCGTCCGGCACGCGCTGTCCAGCTACGAGGTCGAGTTCGCCGTGATGACCGCCGCGGATGTTCCTCGTGCGCTCGACACGATGGACGGCGCCGTTTGGGTCGGGCGGGAGCACCTGGAAGGCGAGGCGCTGTCCTCACTCGCCCGCAAGCTCGTCCGCCACGCCCTTGCCGCGACCCGGCCCCGCGCCATCCGGCACCGGCGGCGGGCTTGAGCGCCCAACCTTCCTGAGCCCGCGAAGCACGCTTCCCGCGGAGTCAGGCGACGCGCTTACGGAAGCTTGGGAGAATCGGATTTTCCACCGCGCGCGCCGGCTTTCGCCGCGCCGCGCCGCTCAGCTAGGAGAACGATCGCCCAGGCTGAACCCGCCACTCCGATCGGCAGGATGACAAAAGCGAACAACTCAAGGCTGGTCACGTTTTCAGCCACCCGAGGACCCTGCGCCCCGCCAGATGTAGCACGACGGACGCACCGATCCACAAGAAGGCGCCGACGACCACGGTCTTCGGCGCTTCGCGCGACGGCCCGAAATCGTAGAAAGCGGCGGCGACCGGCGCGAGCACGCCCACCGTGAAGGCCGAGGTCGACGCCGTGTTGAAGGCGAGCGCCAGCAACTTCACCCGTTCGTTGTGAATCAGGCTCACCGCCGCAGGCCTCCCTCCGCGTCCAAGGCAACGCGCATGAGAACAAATCTGGAACATGCGACGATGCGACGCAATGCATTCGCGAGAGATTCCATGCCGAGGTCGCAAGTTGACCGTCCTGCCGTGGCGCCTCGACCGCCGACCGCCTCTCTTCCCAGACCTGCTTGGCAGCGGAGGGGCGCGGGGGGCGGCGAGCAACGGGCCGCAGGAAGCGGCGTGGGAGGAGGGTCGGCAGCGCTGGACTGTGCAGTGAGGTTAGATCCACCCCCACCCGCCAAAGCGCCCTATGTCGCTTCAGCCAACCGCACCGACCCTGGCCATCTCGAAGGGAGTGCTCGAAACGCGCGATAGGGGGAGATCCGGGCCTCGAGCGCCCGATCGGCATTCGAAAGGCTAAGGAAGCGCTTGGCGACTACGCGGTGCGTAGCATCCACAGATGCGCTCCACTTACTCACGACAGACGCACGAACCCGGCGAATGCCTGGAATGCACCCACCGTTCGCTCGACCGGGCCCGAACAGGAAGGTCGTGAGAGAAACAAGTTGGCGGGGCGCCGAAGCGCCCACGCCCGATCTGCCGGTGCGCTAGGGTCGCTGCCCCGCGCTCCGGAACCTCAGCGGCCCCGGCCAGTCTTCGACTGGAGTTCGTCGATGCGACGGGACGCGTCCGCCTTGGACAGGCTCGGGTCGAACTCCTCGCCGGCCTCTTCGGACAGGGTCTTGAGGTAACTCGCCTGCGCCCCGGTCATCTTCTCGTCGCCGGTGGTCCAGTTGTCGGGGTCCTTGATGGTGTTGGAGCCCGGCTCAGGATCTGTCTTGGGGTTCTCGTCGTGGTGGGCGGCAGGGGTGGACTTCGCCATGCTTCGATCCTCCGGTTGATGGCAGGTGTTCACCTAACGTTCCAACCGGACGCGCGTTGCATCTCCGAGCGCGGCTTTGTGAGAACAGCGAACAGCCAACCTTGGCGCCTCCGTTCAGCCATAATTTGGCCTTTTTAGCCTAGCTGAAGCCGCATTTAACTTTCGATTTCGCAACGCCTCTGCTAGTCATCAACTATGCGTGAGGCTGTATACCTTATCCTGACATTCGCAATGGTCGGCCCGGCTTTCGGGTTCGAGAGCTCGCCGACACCGAACGTGAACATCGTTCAACACCACGCCATGCCGCCAAGGCTCGACCTGCAAACACCGGTGTTCATGACCGTGGTAGCAGAGCGCGCGCCTTCAGCCGTTCACGGCCCGCGCACCTACTGCGCCGCGGTGTGCGCTTCCGCATCGCTGGCCGCCCCGCCCCGTGCGCTTGGTGAAACATGGGGCCACACCATCCCGCAACTTGCCGGCGCCGCCCGGGGTGCGATCGCCTGGGCCCTGCCGGCGGGGCTGAGCGTGCTCGCCGCCGCAACCCTGGGACAGACCACGTTGATCGGCCAGCCCACGTCGCCGCTCGGCGCGACGGTGCCCGCAATGAAGGCTTCGGCGACCATTGCCCTGGACCTGAACGGCATCGCCGGCTCGCCGCTGCGGGTGGATTTGTCCGTCAGCAGGAACTGGCAGCTCGACGCGCCGATCGGCGGCACATACCCGGATTGCGCTCTGCGGCTCGATGTCGCGGCCGGTGCCGCGCCCAAGCTTTCCTTCCAAGCGCCCTGCGGCACCGTCGGGCATTTCGGCATCGGCATTCGCGGCAGGTTCTGAATGTGAACCGAATGTAACACAAGTTCGCGATCAAGATGGTCGCAATTGTGTTTTGTTTGTGGCAAAACTAGGGCGCTGTCGGCCTCAATAACTTTGGACCGGCGAGGAGGACGTAGGATGGAAGCGGCTTCCGACCTCGACGGCATCTCCCCTGGCGCCCGTCAGCAACAGGGCTTCGGCCGCAAGCTGTGGCGCCTGACCGCGAACTACTATTCTTCGGAGGAGTGGCGCTCCGCTTGGGCGATGACCGCGGCGGTGGTCCTCCTGACCCTGGTGCAGATCGCCGTGCAGGTGCAGCTCAACATCTGCAACCGCGACTTCTTCAACGCCCTGGAGCAGCGGGACCACGACGAGTTCTTCCGGCAGATGGGGCTGTTCACCGCTGTGGCCCTGGGCGGCATCGGGGCGGCGGTGCTGCAACTCCACGCCCGGCAAACGCTGCAGGTCTGGTGGCGCGAGTGGCAGGTGCGGCGGTTGCAAGGCCGGCTTTTGGCGGACTCGTGCCACTACCGCCTGAACTACCTCGAGGGCGCCGCCGACAACCCGGACCAGCGCATCGGCGAGAACACCCGCTGGGCCACGGCCCTGGCGGTGGAGTTGGCGATCGGGCTGCTCCATTCGGTGCTGCTGCTGGTGTCCTTCGCCGGCCTCCTTTGGACCCTGTCGGGCGCCCTCTCCGTGGTCCTCGCCGGCGTTGAGATGGAGATCCCCGGCTACATGGTCGTCGCGGCGGTGCTCTACGCCGCGGCGGGAACCTGGGCGACCTGGGCCATCGGCCGGCCCATGACGGCCATCAACACCGTCCGCAACGAAGCCGAAGGCGACCACCGCTTCGCGCTGGTGCGCCTGCGGGAGAACAGCGAGGGCGTGGCGCTGATCCGCGGCGAGGCGGACGAGGAGCGCGGGCTGCGGCGGGCCTTCGGCCGCGTGTCGCGCGTCATGCAGGACCTCAACCGCGTCGAGCGGCACCTCATGGTCCTGTCCTCCGCTTACGGCATGATGACGCACGTCTTCCCGATCCTGGTCGCCTCGCCGCGCTACTTCGCCGGCGCCATCAGCCTCGGCGTGCTCATGCAAGTCGGCTCGGCCTTCGGCGAGGTGACGCGGGCCCTGACGTGGTTCATGACGAACTACCCGCGCGTCGCCGATTGGGTCAGCCACGTGGAGCGCGTGGTCGAACTGGAGGACAGCTTGGACGCCGCCGCGCGCTTGGCCCGGCAGGGTGCCATCGCCGTCGAGGAAGGCGCCGCGGCCGACGGGACCGAGGCGGTGTCGCTCCACGGCTTGAGCGTTTCCGCCCCCGACGGGCGCGTCCTGGTGCTCCGCGCCGACGCCGTGATCCGTGCCGGTGAGCGGGTGCTGATCCAGGGCGAGAGCGGCACCGGCAAATCCACCCTGTTCCGCGCCCTGGCCGGCGCGTGGCCCTGGGGCGCCGGGCGCATCCGCGTGCCGGAGCGCGGCGCCGCGATGTTCCTGCCGCAGCGCCCTTACCTGCCGCTCGGCAGCCTCCGCGCCGCCTTGGCCTACCCGGCCCAGGCCGAAGCGTTCTCCGAGACGGCCATGGACGCGGCACTCGCGCGGTGCGGCTTGGCCCGGCTTGCCGGGCGGCTGGACGAAGAAGCGCGTTGGGACCGGACCCTGTCGCTCGGCGAGCAACAGCGCTTGGCCTTCGCGCGGGCGCTGCTGCACCGGCCGCGCTGGATCTTCCTGGACGAGGCCACCGCCGCCCTCGACGAGGCCAACCAAGACGCGATGATGCGGCTGCTGGGCGACGAACTGCCGGCAAGCGCCGTGGTGTCCATCGGCCACCGCCCGGGCCTAGACCGCTATCACGACCGCGTCCTGACGCTGCGTGCCACGCCCGAAGGCGCCGTGCTGCACGACCCTGAAGCGCCGAAAGCCGCTGCGGTCGCGGCCCTCCCTCAGCCGGTGCGCGCGCCCGAGCCCATCGCGGCGCCAGCGGCGGCCTTCGCGCCGCGCCAGCCGTCCCCGCGCCGCGGCGCCCCGGCGCACCGCCACCCGCGCCTGCAGCACCGCTGCATCCTCCGTCCCGAAGCGCCGGGGGGCGCTCGCCGCCCTTCAACCACGGCGGCGCAGCACCATGAGCACGCCCGCGACCGGCGCGCCCCGCTCCTGCCGCAAGATGGCTTCGCGCTGCGCCACGAGCTCGAAAGCGTCGGCGGCGAGGGTCGCCGCGTGGCCAGGGTCGTGCCGATAGCGCATGGTTTCGCTAAGCGCGAAGGGCGCGTCGCCCTCGCCGACCTCCAGCGAGAAGGCGGCCAGGCCGCCCGGCCGCAAGGTCGCGGCGATGCCCGCCAGGGCCGGGCGCAGGTCGCCGAGGTAGTTGAGGACGTCGGCGGCGGCGACCAGCTCGAACGCTCCTGGATGCGCGGGCAGCCATTCGAGCAGATCGGCCAGATGCAACACAGCGTAGACACCCCGCCGGCGCGCCTGCGCGAGCATGCGCGGCGAGAGGTCGAGGCCCTCTAGGCGCCGCACCAGAGGCGCCAAGGCGACACCGGAAAGCCCGGTGCCGCAGCCGAGGTCGAGCCCCCTTCCCTGCCCGGTCGGCGCTCCGGAGTCCCGCAGCGCCGCAGCCAGCAGCTCCGGCGTCCGGTAGCCGAGTTGCCCGGCCAGATCGGCGTCGAACCGCTCCGCGAAGCCGTCGAACAGGTCGCGCACATACCCGGCCGGCGCCCTGTCGGGGACGGCGGCGCGGCCGAGCGCGGCCAGGAGGAAGCGCGCCTGCGCCGCAAGCGCGGTGTCCGGAGCGGCGAGCGCCAGCGCCGCTTCGGCCGCTGCGGCGGCGCCCTCCGCCTCCCCGGCCTCCCGCCGGGCGTGGGCGAGCGCCAAGCGCGGTTCAACCGCGTCGGGGGCGAGCGCCACGGCCCGCTCCAACGGTTCCAAGGCCGCCCGCGGGTCGCCGAGCGCGGCTAACGCTTGGCCCAGGTTGCGGAGGGCGGTGGCGTCCTCCGGCCGGCGCCGAAGCGCCGCGCGCAGGAAGCCCACGGCCTCGCGCAACTCCCCCGCCTCCGCGAGCGCGCCGCCGTGGTTGGCGAGGAACACCGGCGCATCCGGCTGGAGGGCGAGGGCGCGCTGCGTGTGCCGGAGGGCCCCCCGGGCGTCGCCGCGCTGCCGCGACACCACGCCGAGTAGGTTGTGGGCGTTGGCGTCCCGCGGCCAGGACGCCGCCACCCGGCGGTACAGGCGCTCGGCCGCCTCGAGGTCGCCCGCGCCGTGGCGGGCCATGCCTTCCCTTAGAAGGGCGTCGGGGTCGCGCGGCGGCACGGAGGCACTCTGGATCGGGAGTCTTTCCAGGGCAGCATCTTCACCCCCCGTTCACGAATGCGTTCTTGCGATACCGCAACGCTTCTGCTTATCCTCGAAAACGAGCCCTTCGCCCCCGCGACGGCCCGCGACATTGGAACCGCCATGCCGAGAGCACGCGCGCAATCATCCTCGGATGATAAGAAACCGTCGAGGGATCGCCGCATTAAAGGGGAGATGCAGATGTCAACCCACCCCTCTGCGCCCACCGACGGGTTTGCGGCCGTGCAGGCCAACCGGGAGTTTGATCTCTGGTTGGAGCGTGAACTCTGCCGTTTGCACGGCGACGTTCTGCACGAGCCGGTCCCGGAGAAACTGCTGCGCATCCTCGAGAACGGGGCCATGTCCCAGGACTGATCCCCAGCGCCGCCGCGCCACCCATCACACGTTCACAGTTCACGGTCGTGTGCAGCCGCCATCGGCAAGGATGGATCGACCGCTAGGCCGATGCCGAGCTTCAACGCGTCCCGCGCCCGCGACAGGCGCGACCGCAAGGTGCCCTGAGGGACGTCCAGGATGCGCGCCGCCTCCGCGTAGTCGAGTCCCTCCACCACGATCAGCCAGAGCGCTTCCTGTTGCGCCTTGGGCAGGCGCGCGAAGGCGGTCGCCACGTCCCGCATGGCCTGCCGCTCTTCTTGCCCCCCGGACACCGCCGGCTCGCGGACGTCCTCGAAGGGCATGATGGGGCTGCGCGAGTCGCGGCGGATGGCGGCGGCGCGCGCGTGCCGCAGGATGGTGAACAGCCAGGCGCGGAGGTTGGTGCCGATGGCGAACTGCGACTGGGCCGCGATGGCCCTCACCAGCGTTTCCTGCACGAGGTCGTCCGCAATGTCGGCGCGTTTGGCCAGAACCCGCGCGAAACGGCGCAGCCGCGGGATCTCGGCGGCGACGGCGACGGCGAAGGCGTTCGCCTCGTGCGCCCTATGGAGGTCCATGCGATCTCGCCCGGCAGCGCCGGCGCGTCCCCGTCCTGTCGCGGCGCAGACTATCCGAAGCGGGGCGACATTGCGCCGTGCCGGGGGACACCCTTGCGTGTGACGGACGGGAAGCGTGGTGCACGCTTGCGTGCAATGCCGCGGTGCGCGCTTCAGAACAAACCTTCGATGCGCCCTCCGGCGTCCAAGCGGATCGCCTCCGCCGCGGGGCGGCGCGGCAACCCCGGCATGGTCATCACGTCGCCGCAGATCGCGACGACGAAGCCGGCCCCGGCCGAGAGCCGCACCTCGCGCACCGGCAAGGTGTGGCCCTCGGGCGCGCCGAGCCGCGCCGGGTCCGCGCTGAAGCTGTACTGGGTCTTCGCCACGCACACGCCGGACCCGCCGAAGCCCGCCTCCTCGAAGCGCTTCAGCCGCGCGGCCACCGGCGCCGGCAAGGACACGCCATCGGCGCGGTAGATCTCGCGCGCGATCGTGCGGAGCTTGTCGGCGAGCGGCATCTCCGGCGGGTAGAGGGGCTTGAACCGCGCTTCGCCCGCCGCGAGAATGCGGTCCACGGCTTCCGCGAGCGCCGCGGCACCGGCGCCGCCGTCGGCCCAGTGCGTGCAGGGAATGGCCTCCGTGCCCAGCGCCGACAGCGCTTCCTGCACCAGCGCCATCTCCGCCACGGTGTCGCTCGTGAAGCTGTTCAGGGCCACCACGACGGGCAATCCGAACTTCCGCATGTTTTCGACGTGCCGGAGCAGGTTCGGCAGGCCCGCGCGCAACGCCGCGAGGTCCTCCCGCGCCAGGTCCGCCTTGGCCGCGCCGCCGTGCATCTTGAGCGCGCGCACCGTGGCCACCACCACACAGGCCGCCGGCGACAATCCAGCGGAGCGGCACTTGATGTCGCAGAATTTCTCCGCCCCGAGGTCGGCGCCGAAGCCGGCTTCCGTGACCACCACCTCCGCGAGGGACAGGCCGAGCCGCGTCGCCACCACGCTGTTGCAGCCGTGCGCGATGTTGGCGAAGGGGCCGCCGTGGACCAGGGCGGGCGAGCCTTCGAGGGTCTGCACCAGGTTGGGCGCCAGCGCGTCGCGCAACAGCGCCGCCATGGCGCCGTCCGCCTGGAGGTCGCGCGCCGTCAGCGCTCGCTTGTCGCGCGTTTCGCCGACGATGATGCGCCCGAGCCGCTCCTGCAAGTCGGACAGGCCATCCGCTAGGCACAGGATCGCCATGACCTCCGAGGCCACCGTGATGTCGAAGCCGTCCTCGCGCGGCAGGCCCTGCCCCGGCCCGCCGAGGCCCAGCACCACTTGGCGCAGGGCGCGGTCGTTCATGTCCACCGCCCGCCGCCAGGACACGCGCCGCGGATCGAGCCCGAGCGCGTTGCCCCAGTGCAGGTGGTTGTCGAGCAGGGCGGCCAGCAGGTTGTTGGCGCTGGTGACGGCGTGGAAGTCGCCGGTGAAGTGGAGGTTGATGCTCTCCATCGGCGCCACCTGCGCCCGCCCCCCGCCGGTGGCGCCGCCCTTCACGCCGAAGCAAGGGCCGAGCGAGGGCTCGCGCAGGCAGATCATCGTCCGCGTGCCGCGCGCGTTGAGCGCGTCGCCGAGGCCGATGGTCGTGGTGGTCTTGCCCTCCCCCGCCGCGGTCGGGCTGATGCCGGTGACGAGCACGAGCTTGCCTGCCGGCTTCGCCCGCTGCTCCGCCGCGAAATCCAGCGAGACCTTGGCTTTGTGCGCCCCGTAGGGCTCCAGCGCCGCTTCGGGAACCCCGGCGCGCGCGGCGATTTCCGCGATGGGCCGCAAGGCCGTCGCCCGCGCGATGTCGAGGTCCGTGGCCATGCCGTCTGCCCTCCCCTATGAGGCGCCGGTATGCACGGGCCGCGCGGATCGGGGCAAGCCGCCCCGCCACGCCGCGCTTGGCCGATGAAGGAAAACGCATGTTCAGCCACGTCATGGTCGGCGCGCGCGACCTCGCGCGTCTGGGCGCCTTCCACGACTCGGCGCTGGCCCCGCTCGGAAACCAGCGCCGGTGGGAAGGGCAAGAGGACGGCGGGCCGCTCGGCATCGGCTGGGCAGCGCCGGGGACCTCCATGCCGACCTTCTTCGTGCAGGACCCCTTCGACCGCGGGCCGGCGAGCGCCGGCAATGGCGGTATGGCAGCATTCCTGGCGCCCTCGCCCGACGCGATGCGGGCGGCGCACGCGGCCGGACTCGCGGCCGGCGGCAGCGACGGGGGCGCGCCGGGCGAGCGGCCGCACTACGGGCGGGGCCACTACGGCGCCCACCTCCGAAACCCCGAGGGCAACAAGCTGCACGTCGTCCGCCGCGGCGACTCGGCGGGCGAGTAGGCGACGGCGTTGGGCAGCCCCTGCATCGACGTCTGCCGCTACGACGAGGCCACGGGCTGGTGCCTCGGCTGCGGCATGACGCGCAAGGACAAGAAGGCGTGGAAAAAGGAGAAGCCCGCCCGGCCCGCGATCCTCGAAGCGCTGCCCGCGCGCTTGTCGGCGCTGGAAGGGCTGGGCCAGCCGGTCGGCAAGGCGGCGAAGAAAAAGAAGAAAGGCGACAAGCGCAAGGGTGATTAGCCGGCGTGGGGCGGCGCCGACATCATGGCGCCAACACGAATCACCAAGGAAACTCTGCATGATGGACCGCCGCCGCTTCCTCCTCGCCGGTGCCGCCCTGGCCGCGGCGGGCGGCGTCCGGCCCGCCCTGGCGCAGGGGGCCGCGGCCGAGGCTTGGCCGAACCGCCCCGTCACGATCCTCGTCCCTTTCGTCGCCGGCGGCCCGTCCGACATCGTGGCCCGCGCCATCGGCGCACGGATGGCGCAGGCCATCGGCCAGCCGGTGGTGGCGGAAAATCGGACGGGCGCGAACGGCGAGGTGGCGGCGCG
>CADCTL010000145.1 GCA_902805625.1 uncultured Acetobacteraceae bacterium | reverse complement strand
CGGAGCTCGTCATAGCTTCGGCAGAAGCGCTCGGCCGAGGTGAAGCTCTTGAAGCCGCGCATACATCCGATGCGGCCTTTGACGCCGCGGTGGTCTTGCTCAAGGCCGTTGTTTTTATAGCGACTGGTGCGATGGGCGACCCGGCGGCCCAGCGTGGTGCGGATCGCCCGCGGGTAGGAGCCGTGGCCGTCCGTGGTGACGCGGTCCGGCGTCATACCGGTGGCGGCCTTGGCCGAGCGGAAGAAGGCCTTCGCCGCCGCCATGTCGCGGTGCTCGCTGAGCATGGTGTCGACCAGGTCGCCGTTCCGGTCGATGGCGCGGTAGAGGTAACACCAGCGGCCCCGGACCTTCAGGTAAGTCTCGTCCACGGACCAGGAGCGACGGCCGGCGCCGCCCTTGCCGTGCCGGCGTCGCCGGAGTTCGCCGGCCAGGACGGGTGCGAGCTTGGCCTCCCACTCCCGCACCGCCTCGTGGCTGAACACGATGCCGCGGTGGAGGAACATCTCGCAGAGGTCGCGCAGGGTGAGGCGGTAGCGCAACCGCCACAGCACCACGAGCGCGATGACGTCGCTCGGGTACTGCGTCCGGTTCAGCACCCCGCCACTCCGCTCGTTGAACTGCCGGCCACAGTCGTGGCAGCGGAACCGGCGGTAGCCCTGGGCGGTGCGCTCCGGCCGCTCCGCCACCGCCGCCGAGCCGCAGCACACGCACTCCATCCAGGCCCCCACCCCCGCTGGTCCCGGAGCCTACAAGCGGTGCCCCGGCAGCCAAACAGGCCAGTTGGCGCGAGCCCTGACAGAACCGCCTGGACGCGCTGTTGCGGCGTGGGAGGGCGGCGCGGCCAACGGGCGCGCTCGGGCGGGCGTACGCGCTGGCGTCCTAGCCTGCAAAATTCATGAGGACGGCCGCGGGCTCCGAAGGCGTCGACCTGGTTCGCGCACCGGTTGCGAGGGCGCGCATTATCGGTTCCGGCTTGGAAGCCAGCTGTCGGATGCGGATCGCAGGGCATGGGGTTGCGGGTCGGAGGGCTCGGCAGGGGCATCCGCCCCGATGGTCAACAGACCAGGCGCGGCAGTCGCTCGAGGGCGAGGCGCATGATGGCCTGGTCCGGACAGGCGCTGGGCAGGTGCAGCATCACCCGGGTCTTCAGCGCGACGACGCGGGCGGCGAGTTTGACCAGGCGCAAGCGGAGGGTGTCGAACTGCGCCACGCGCCAGGTCGAGCGCTTCGGCATCAGGCTGCGCAGGGACCACAGCAGCCAATACGCGCCGGTGTGCAGCATGAGGCGGAACTGGTTGGCGCTGGCGCGGCAACAGGAGGTCCGATCCGCCGCGAGGTGCCGCTTCCAGGCTTTCAGGTGGTTTTCCGCCTGTCCGCGCTGGCAGTAGCCCCTCTCATAGAGGGCGCGGGCCGAACCGCCGGACAGGTTGGTGACGATGAAGCGGGTGTCGGTCCCTTGGGCGCTGGCCTCGACCCGGGCGATGATCCGCTCGACCCGGCTCCAGCTACCGGCACCGTCCCAGAACTCCTTGTAGCGCCGCAGCTTGTCGGTCCCGGGCATGGCCATTCGCCGGGCGGCGGTGCTCTGCTCGAGAGCTTCGACATGGCGGCGCAGCGTCGTGGTCGAGGCGAGGCCGAGGAGGAAATCCAGGCCCTCGGCGCGGCAGAAGTCGAGCACCTCCGGCGCGCAGTAGTGGCTGTCGGCGCGGATCAGGATCTCCACCCTTGGCCAGTGGGCCCGGATCTCACGCACCAGCCGGCGCAGGGTCCGAGGCACTGCCTCGGACGCCGAAGGCCGGCGCGGGCCTCGCGCCCGCTCGGCCGGCGGGCCGGGCGCAGCATGGCGGCCACAGGCCGTCCCTCGCCGTCGAACACCACGATCGGCTGGAAGCCGTATTCGTCGTAATGGGCGTTGAAGAGCCGCAGTTGCTGCTCGCCATGGACCGCGTCGAAGGTGTCGTCCACGTCCAGGACGATCCGGCGTGGCACCTGGCGGAAGCTGGCGCAGTAGAGCGCGACCATGGCGCGGGCCATGCGCAGCAGCGCCCGCGGCCCCGGCAGGTTCTCCAGGCGCGAGATGGTCGGCTGCGAGCAGAGCGCGGCACCAGCGGGTAGGTGGTCGAGCGCGAGCTTGAACACCGGGTCGTGCCGCAGCGCGTCGGCGTCGTTGCCGTCCTCGTAGCCGGCCGCGATCATCAGCAGGCGGAAACGCAGGATAGTGGCGATGCCGTGCCTGACCCGCTCCGGGGCGCGCGGGTCGTCGATACAGGCGGCGAGCCGATCGGCGATGCCGAGCCGATGCTCGACCTCGCGCAAGGCCAGCAGGCCACCGTCTGAGGACAGCAGCCCGCCATCGAAGCGGGCGATCAGCGGCTTGCCGGCGGCCGGTGACAGCCCGGGCAGCGGCGGCGTAGGTTCAACCTTGGCGGGCATGGTCTCCGGAAACGGCTGGATTTGTGGGTCACAACCGAATCCTATTGCTGCTCAATGGATTGCACTATGCCCGCCAGCGCTCGTGCATGATCCAGGCTAGCTTCAACGCCCCTTCAATCAGTGCATCCGCCGGGGTGCCGCGGCAGACGAAGCGCCCGTTGGACAGATTGACGTTTATCTCATGGTAGCAGCCATCTGGCGGCGGCAGGCCGGTTCCGTCGGGGATGTGCCAGTCCGGGATCGCCGCCTATGCGATCGCCGCTACAGCCACCATGGCAAGCCAGACCGCGAGCGACAGTCCGCCGATGATGTCGTGCGTCCGTTTCGGCACTCGCGGCCTCCTTCCATCACAGCACGGACGATCGCAGCTTTTCGTCGCAAGTGGCCGCTGGAACCGAGGCGCCGCCCGAGATGGCGCCGCCTTGCCGCTCGCGGCCCGCGCGGCGATAGGGAGGCGGCACAAACCGAGCAGGAGTTCCCCATGGCCCGCTACCCCGCCAACGGCCTGACCCTCGACCAAGCCGAAGCCATCGTTGCCGCCGCCCGCGCCAAGGGGCGGGCGCTCAATCTGTTGCCGCTGACCGTGGTGGTGCTGGACGCCGGCGGTCAGGTGAAGATGGTGCAGCGCGAGGACGGGAGCAGCCTGCTGCGGCCGGAGATCGCGCTGGGCAAGGCCTATGGGGCGCTCGCCATGGGCCTCGGCGGGCGGGAGCTGGCGCGGCGGGCGCAGTCCATGCAGGGCTTCATGAACGCCTTGTCCGACATCGCGGGCGGCCGGGCGGTGCCGGTGCCCGGCGGGGTGCTGTGCTGCGACGCGGGCGGCACGGTGCTCGGTGCGGTGGGCATCAGCGGCGACGTTTCGGCGCAGGACGAGGTTTGCGCCGTGGCCGGCATCCAGGCGGCGGGGCTGAAGCCGGACACCGGCGACCCGGAGTGACCTCGCCCGTTTGCGGGCAAACCGGGGTCCGGGCGCGGCGTTCGTCCCTTTGAAGCCCGGCGCGCCGGGTTCGGGGAACACCAGGAGGCTCCATTGCCCGTCACGCACCGCCAACGATTGCTCGCCATGACCGCCGCCGCCGCGCTGATCGCCTTCCCGGCGGCGGTGCAGGCGCAAGGCTCGTCCGGCACTTCGCGCATGCCGCAGACCACGCAAACCACGCCGCAGGAAGGCGCGGTGGGCGGCACCCCGGCCGCCCGCGGCGGCGCCAACGCCGGCACGGCGACCACCCAAACGGTCCCCGGCAACAACGCCGGCTCCCCGGCGGCGCAGGGCGAGTCCCCCAACCGGCAGGTGCCGCCGAACATGCAGGGGCACGGGCACAGCCAGGGGCAGGGCGGCGGCGGCACGGCGAACCCCGGCGGCAGCGTCGGCAACACCCAGGCGCCGCGCGACAACACGCCCGGCAACCCGCCGAGCCCCAACGCGCCCGACCGCCGTTCCGACGCGGGCGCGCCGGGCGGCGGGGCGTCCGCCGGCGCGGGCGCTTCGGCCGTCGGCGCCTTGGCCGCGGTGGACAGCGCTTCCATGCGCGACGCGCGCCGCGCCAGCCGGGTGATCGGCTCGGCGGTGTACAACGAGAACAACGAGAGCGTGGGCGAGGTGGACGACATCGTCCTCCCCGCCAACGGCAGCGGGCCGGTGGCGGTGGTGTCGGTGGGCGGCTTTCTCGGCATCGGGGCCAAGCTGGTTGCGGTGCCCTACGAGCGGCTGCGGATGAACGGCGAGCGGAATCGTTGGACGCTGAACGGCGCCGCCACGCGGGACGACCTGAACCGCTTGCCGACCTTCAGTTACGAGAACACCGCCGGCCGGGGCTGAGGTTCCGTAGGGACCGCCTCGGCGCGTTCGGCGGCGGTCGCAACGTCCTCCTGGTGGGTTTGACGGGGCGGCGCGTTTGCGCCCAACATTTCCGCTTCCCCCGGAGCGCCGGCGACGAACCGCCGGCGCGGGGGATGTTGGAGGAGAACCCTCTCCCGTGATCCCCGCCTTGATGCCGACCTACAACCGCGCCGACCTCGCCTTCGAGCGGGGCGAGGGCGCTTGGCTGTGGACGGCGGACGGGCGACGATTCCTCGATTTCGGCTCGGGCATCGCCACGAGCAGCCTCGGCCACGGCCACCCGCACCTGGTGCAGGCCGTCGCGGAGCAGGCAGCGCGCGTGATGCACGTGAGCAATCTGTACCGCGTGCCGCAGGCGGAGCGCCTGGCGGCGCGCTTGGCGGAGACCTCGTTCGCGGACAGCGTGTTCTTCTGCAACTCGGGCGCCGAGGCGAACGAGGGCATGATGAAGGCCGTCCGCAAATGCCACGCGGAGAACGGGCGCCCCGAGCGCTTCCGCATGGTCTGCTTCGAGGGCGCCTTCCACGGCCGCACCCTCGCCACCTTGGCCGCGACCGGCAACGCGAAGTACCTCGCTGGCTTCGGGCCGCCGGTGGACGGCTTCGACCACGTGCCCTTCGGCAACATGAACGCGGTGCGGAACGCCATCGGGCCGCACACCGCGGGCATCATGGTGGAGCCGATCCAGGGCGAGGGCGGCGTGCGCCCGGCGTCGCTCGACTTCCTGCGCGACCTGCGCCGCTGCTGCGACGAGTTCGGCCTGCTGCTGGCGCTGGACGAGGTGCAGACCGGCATGGGCCGCTCCGGCAAGCTGTGGGCGCACCAGTGGGCGGGCATCGAGCCGGACGTGATGTCCTCGGCGAAGGGCATCGGCGGCGGCTTCCCGCTCGGCGCGGTACTGGCCAAGGAGCACGTCGCCGTGCACCTCAAGCCCGGCACGCACGGCACCACCTTCGGCGGCAACCCGTTGGCCTGCGCCGCCGGCAACGCGGTGATGGACGTGGTGCTGGCGCCGGGCTTCCTCGACGGGGTGGACCGCGTGGCGCGGCACCTCTGGCGCGGGATGCTGGCGCTGGCGGACCGCCGATCGGACGTGGTGGAAGGCGTGCAGGGCGCGGGGCTCCTGGTCGGCCTCAAGCTGCGGCCGGAGGTGTCCAACGCCGACATGCAGGCGGCGGCGGTGGCCGAAGGGCTGCTGACGGTGGCGGCGGGGATGAACGTGCTGCGCTTGGCGCCGCCGCTCATCATCACCGAGGCCGAGGCGGACGAAGCGCTGCGCCTGCTCGACCGCGCCTGCCTGCGCGCGAAGCCCGACGGCGGCGAGAAGGAAGCGGCGCAATGAGCAGCGCTCTCGCGGCGGTGCGGACGGAGGCCGGGGGGCGCGAGCCACCCCGGCACTTCCTTGAACTGATGGACTTCGAGCCGGCGACGCTCCGGCGCATGCTCGACCTCGCCGCGCAGGCCAAGCGCGGCGCCTTGCCGGGGAAGCCGCTGGCGGGGCGCACGGTGGCGCTGATCTTCGAGAAGCCCTCCACGCGCACCCGCGTCTCCTTCGAGGTCGGCATCCGGCAACTGGGCGGCGAGCCGCTGGTGCTCTCGGCGCGGGACATGCAGTCTTCGCGCGGAGAAGAGATGAGCGACACGGCCAAAGTGCTGTCGCGCTACGTGGACGCGATCATGATGCGGACGGGCGACGTGCGCCGCATCCGCGAGATGGCCGAGCACGCGACGGTGCCCGTCATCAACGGCCTGACCGACGTGAGCCACCCGTGCCAGCTCATGGCCGATGTGCTGACCTTCGAGGAGCATCGCGGCCCGATCGCCGGCCAAGTGGTGGCCTGGGTGGGCGACGGCAACAACGTGGCGCAGAGCTTCATCCAGGCGGCGGCGCGCTTCGGCTTCGCCTTGCGCATCGCCACGCCGGCGGAGCTGCGGCCGCCGCAGGCGCTGCTGGACTGGGCGCGCGGCGAAGGCGCGCGGATCGAACTGACCGACGACCCGGTGGAGGCGGTGCGCGGCGCGCGCTGCGTGGTGACGGACACCTGGGTCAGCATGAACGAGGAGACGGGCGAAGGCGGCGGGCCGAGCCGACACAACCTGCTCCGCCCCTACCAGGTGGACGCGAAGCTGATGGCGCACGCGGCGCCGGACGCGATCTTCCAGCACTGCCTGCCGGCGCACCGCGGCGAGGAGGTGGCGGCGGAGGTGATCGACGGGCCGCAGAGCGTGGTGTTCGACGAGGCGGAGAACCGGCTGCACGCCCAAAAGGGCGTGCTGCTGTGGGCGTTGGGCGCGGCCTGACCGGGCCGCGGTGGGCGCGTCCTAGCGCATGAAGCGCGCCACCGCCTTGCCACGCTCGGACCGCAGCTCGGCCCTGTCGAGGGTGCCGTCGCTGTCCGGGTCCGCGGCCTGGAAGCGGCGCTCCACCAGGGCTAGCCACTCGGCCTTGTTCACGGCGCCGTTGCTGTCGGTGTCGGCCTCTCGGAACGTGGCCCCCGCCAGCGAGTGGCGGCGGGCTTCCCGCCGGTCGAGCGCGTCGTCGAGGTCGGGGTTGAGGTCGTCGTAGCGCTTCGCCGCGGCGCTCTTGGTTTCGGCGAGGCTCAGCACGCCGTTACGGTCCAGGTCGAAGGCGCGCATCAGATCGCGTCGCCGCTCTTGCGCACGCCGGCGCTCCGCGGGGGTCAGTTCCGTGCCGCCGCGCGCCGGGGCGGAGGCCTCCGGCTGGGTTTGCGCGCGGGCGGGCGCCCAGGGCGCGGGCGCCGCAGCGACGCAGAGCCCCGCCCCGATAGCAAGCACAAGATTTCGGTTCATTCCTCAACGCCTCCCGTGGCAGCTCGACAGTTCGCGGCGCCTTCGACGTTGCCGAACGCTCCGTCGGCCGACTTTGTTCCGCGGCCACGGGCCGACTGCCCCGACGCGCGGCGCGTTGTGTCCGCCGGGCCGAGGAGCGGAGGGCTGTGGTTGATCTCGGTGGTGATACCGGCGCTGAACGAGGCGGCGCGGCTGCCGAGCCTGCTGCGCGCGCTGCGGGCGGAGTCGGTGGCCTGCGAAACCGTCGTCGTGGACGGCGGCAGCGAGGACGGGACCGCCGAGGCCGCGCGCCTGGCCGGTGCGACGTTGGTGCTCTCCGCCCCGCGCGGCCGCGGCCAGCAGATGGCGGCGGGCGCCGCCGCCGCGCGCGGCTCGGCGCTGCTGTTTCTGCACGCCGACACCACCTTCCCGTCCGGCGGCCTCCTCGCGTTGGACGCGCTGCTCCGGACGCGGCCGGAGGTTGTCGGCGGCAACTACCGCCTGGCCTTCGACGGCGAAGACGGCTTCTCGCGCTGGCTGGCGGGCTTCTACGCGGCGATCCGCGCCTTGGGCTTCTGGTACGGCGACAGCGGCATCTTCGTGCGCCGCGCGGCCTACGACGCGCTGGGCGGCGTGCGGCCGATCGCGGTCATGGAGGACTACGACCTGGTCCGCCGCATGAAGCGCGCCGGGCCGACCGCCTGCTTGGCGGAGCCGCCGCTCGTCACCTCCTCCCGCCGCTTTGAGGGGCGGCGCCCGCCGGAGATCCTCCTCGGCTGGGCGCGCATCCACGTGCTGTACTGGCTGGGCGCCTCGCCGGAGCGGCTGGCGCTGCTCTACGACTCCGAGCGCCGCCGCGGCGCGACCAGAAGCGGGTCCTAACCGCGCCAGCCGCAGGCGGACAACGCGGCGCGCATGTGCTCGGGGGGCGGCGCGGTTTCGGCGATCGGCGGTTCGAGCGGCAGGACGATAGCCCGCGCCAGGAGGTGCATCGCGCCTTCACCGCCGCCATAGCGCACGTCGCCGACGATCGGGCAGCCGAGGTGGGCGCAGTGGACCCTGATCTGGTGCGTGCGGCCGGTGCGCGGGCGGAGTTCCAGCCACGTAAGGCCGTCGGCTTCGCCCAGCACGCGCCACTCCGTCAGCGCCCGCTGCCCCGCCGGGTCCACCACCATGCGCCAGCCCTCGCGCGCGGTGCTGCGCTTGAGGAGCGGCGCGGCGATCTCGCCTTCGTCCGTGGGCGGTGCGCCGCGCACCACGGCCCAGTAGGTCTTCTCCACCCGCCCCGACGCGAACAGGGCGCCGAGCGCGGCGAGCGCCGGCTTGGTGCGGCCGAGCACGAGGCAGCCGGCGGTGTCCGTGTCCAGCCGGTGCGCGGGCTGCGGGACGCGTCGCTTGCCGAAGGCGAGCGCGGGCAGCCAATCCTCCAACGAGGGGCCGCCGCGCGGACCGGGATGCACGGGCAGGCCCGCCGGTTTGTTCAGCACCAGCACCGTGTCGTCGCGGTGTAGCAGCCGCTCGGCCGGCGTCAGTCCACCCGGCCGTGGCAGTGCTTGAACTTCTTGCCCGAGCCGCAAGGGCAGGGGGCGTTGCGCGGTGTGCGCGCCCAGGTCGCCATGTCGGCGGGGTCCACGCCTTCCGCCAAACGCTGCGGCGGGTAGTCCGGGGCCAAGGAGGCGGGCGCGCCGGCCATCTCCAATTCGCCCATGGCCGGCTCCGGGTGGCGCATGTCGAAGACGCGCACCGGCACCGGCTCGGGCGGCGGCGCGTCGGCGCGGATCTCGACGCGGAGCAGCAAGCTCGTCACCCGCTCGCGCAGGTCGGCCAGCATGCCGTTGAACAGCGCGAAGGCCTCCGACTTGTACTCGTTCAGGGGATCGCGCTGGCCGTAGCCGCGGAGGTGGATGCCCTGGCGCAGGTGGTCCAGCGCCAGCAGGTGCTCCTTCCACACTTGGTCGAAGACCTGGAGCAGCAGGGACTTCTCCACCATCCGCAGGAAGTCGGGGCCGATGTTGGCGGCCTTGACGGCGTAGACGCGGTCCACCTCGGCCTCGATGCGCTCGCGCACCTGGGTCTCGTCGATGCCCTCCTCGCGCGCCCACGCCGCCACCGGCAGGTCGAGGCCGAGCGTGTTGCGGACCTTGTCTTCGAGCCCCGCCAGATCCCACTGCTCGGGGTAGGCGTTCTCCGGGATGGCGCGGTCCACCATGCCGGCGACGGTCTCGCGCCGCATCTCGGCCACGGTCTCGGAGACGTCGTCGGCTCGCATGAACGCCTTGCGCTGCGCGTAAACCTCGCGCCGCTGGTCGTTCATCACGTCGTCGTACTTGAGCAGGTTCTTGCGCGTGTCGAAGTTGCGTGCCTCGACCTTCTTCTGCGCCCGCTCCAGCGCCTTGTTGATCCAGGGGTGGACGATGGCCTCGCCTTCCTTGAGGCCGAGCTTCTGCAGCATGCCGCCCATGCGGTCGCTGCCGAAGATCCGCATCAGGTCGTCTTCCAGGGAGAGGAAGAAGCGGCTAGCGCCCGGGTCGCCCTGGCGGCCGGAGCGGCCACGGAGCTGGTTGTCGATGCGCCGGCTTTCGTGCCGCTCCGTGCCGATGACGAAGAGGCCGCCGCCCGCCTTGACCACCGCGCGGCCTTGCTCGACCTCGGCCTTGTGGCGGGCGAGCGCGGCCTCGTAGGCCGGGCCTTCGTTGGTGCCCGCTTCCTGCCGCGCCAGCATCTCGACGTTGCCGCCGAGCTGGATGTCCGTGCCGCGGCCGGCCATGTTGGTGGCGATGGTGACGGCGCCGGGGCGGCCGGCCTGGGCGATGATCTCCGCCTCCTGCTCGTGGTAGCGGGCGTTGAGCACGTTGTGCGGCACGCCGCGCGCCTTCAGCAGCGAGGAGATCAGCTCCGACTTCTCGATGGAGGTGGTGCCGACGAGGGAGGGCTGGCCGCGCTCGCGCGCTTCCTCGATCAGGGCGATCACCGCCTCGTACTTCTCGCGGGCCGAGCGGTACACCTCGTCGTCGCCGTCCTGGCGCGCGACCGGCACGTTGGTCGGGATCTCGGCCACCTCGAGCTTGTAGATCTCGGCGAACTCGTCGGCCTCCGTCGCCGCCGTGCCGGTCATGCCGGCGAGCTTGGGGTAGAGGCGGAAGTAGTTCTGGAAGGTGATGGAGGCGAGCGTCTGGTTCTCCGGCTGGACTGTGACGTGCTCCTTCGCCTCCAGCGCCTGGTGCAGCCCGTCCGAGTAGCGGCGGCCTTCCATCATGCGGCCGGTGAACTCGTCGATGATGACCACCTTGTCGTCGCGGACGATGTAGTCCACGTCGCGCGCGAAGAGCGTGTGGGCGCGTAGCGACTGATTGGCGTGGTGGACCAGGGTGACGTTGTGGAAGTCGTAGAGGTTGCCCTCCTGGAGCATCCCCGCCTCGCCCAGCATCGCCTCCACCCGCTCGCTGCCGGCCTCGGTCAGCGAGACGGTGCGCTGCTTCTCGTCCTTCTCGTAGGTGTCCTTGTCCGTGACGAGCTCCTTCACCACCGCGTCCACGCGGCGGTAGAGGTCGGAGCTGTCCTCGGCGGGGCCGCTGATGATGAGGGGCGTGCGGGCCTCGTCCACGAGGATGCTGTCCACCTCGTCCACGATGGCGTAGTTGAAGTCGCGCTGGGACATCTCGTCCAGGCGGTACTTCATGTTGTCGCGCAGGTAGTCGAAGCCGAACTCGTTGTTGGTGCCGTAGGTGACGTCGGCGGCGTAGGCGGCGCGGCGCTCGTCGTCGTTCAGCCCGTGGACGATGACGCCAACGGAGAGGCCGAGGAAGCGGTAGAGCTTCCCCATCCATTCCGCGTCGCGCGTGGCCAGGTAGTCGTTCACGGTCACGACGTGGACGCCGCGCCCCGAGAGCGCGTTGAGGTAGACGGGGAGCGTGGCGACCAGGGTCTTGCCCTCGCCGGTCTTCATCTCGGCGATCTTGCCCTCGTGCAGCACCATGCCGCCGATGAGCTGCACGTCGAAGTGGCGCATCCCGAGGGCGCGCTTGGCCCCCTCGCGCACCACGGCGAAGGCCTCGGGGAGGATCTCGTCCAGGTCCGTTCCGGCCGCGATGCGTTGCCGGAACTCGTCCGTCTTGCCCCGCAGCGCCTCGTCGGACAGGGCTGCGGTGGCCGGCTCCAATGCGTTGATCGACGGCACGCGGGCGGACAGGCGCTTGAGCGCGCGGTCGTTGGAGGTGCCGAAGATGGCGCGGGCGAAGCGGGCGAACATGCGGGGCGGATGCTCCGGACCGGAGGCCCCGCGCCGACAGGACCCGGCCGGGCGAGGTCTGGACACACAAAGGGATGGGGCGGACAGGCGCCCGGGTCAGGGACCCGCGACTTGGCGGGCTCCATTCTGCCAAGCACATAAGTAAGTGGTGACTTAAGGTCAACGACGAAGCGCAGGGGCCGGGGCGCGGCTTGTGGAGGCCCCACCCATCCTCCATCTTCCGGCCCGCCCCCCGAAGGTTCCCGACCCGCATGCGCTTCCGACCGGCCCTCCTCGCCGCCTGCCTCGTTTCGCCCTTCGCCGCCGGCGTCCAACCCGCGCCGGCCCAGACGGCGGCGCCCAGCCCCTCGGCCGCGGCCGTGCCCGAGGATCCGTTGCTGGCCCGCGTGGACGGGCAGGAGGTGCGGATGTCGGACGTGGTGGCCGTGGCCTCCGAGGTGCTGCCGCCGGAACTCCGCAACGTGCCGCCCGGAGCCCTGATGCAGATGCTGCCGCCGGAGGTGTCGCGCCAGCTCGTGGACCGCGCCATCACCGAGCGCGCCCTGGTCGCGGCGGCCCGCGCCGCTGGGCTCGACCGCGACGAGGAGGTGCGCCGCCGCATCCGCCGCGCGGAGGAGCAGGAGCTTCAGCAGGCCCTGCTCACCCGCGAGGTCGGGGGCAAAGTGACGGACGAGGCGATCCGCGCCCGCTACGACCAGGAAGCCTCCCGCCGGCAGGGCGAGCCGGAGGTCCGCGCCCGGCACGTCCTGGTGCCGACCGAGACGGCGGCGCGCGAGGCCATGGCCGAGATTTCCCGCGGCGCCGACTTCGCGGAAGTCGCGAAACGCCGCTCCACCGGCCCCGGCGCGCAGCAGGGCGGCGACCTGGGTTTCTTCAAGCGCGGCGACATGGTGCCCGAATTCGCCGAAGCCGCCTTCGCCCTCCAGCCCGGGCAGGTGAGCGCCACGCCGGTGCGGAGCCCGTTCGGCTGGCACGTCATCAAGGTGGAAGAGCAGCGGGCCGCCGCGGCGCCCTCCTTCGAGGACGCGAAGCCCCAGCTCCAGCGGCAGATGCTGGAAGAGGGGGTGGAGGCCATGGTGCAGCGCGTCCGCTCCGCCGCGAAGATCGAGCGGCTGGACAGCCAAGCGGCGCCCGCGCCCGCGGGCACCCTGCTCGACAACGCCGCGCCGCCACCCGCCGCCGCGCCGGCCGGCCGCGCGCCCGCGCAACAGCCGCGCCGCTAAGGGGCAGCGCCCCGACATGGCCGGCAAGAACCTGCCCGTTTCGCCGCTCGCCGTCCCCATGCCGGAGATGCCGCCCGTGGCGGGCGTGCTGCTCGGCGCCGCCACGGCGGAGATCCGCTACAAGGCGCGGGAAGACGTGACGATGATGGCCTTCCCCGCCGGCACGACGGCGGCGGGGGTGTTCACGCGGAATCGCTGCCCCGGCGCGCCGGTGGAGTGGTGCCGGGACGCGCTGCGGGGCGGCAAGGCGCGGGCTCTGGTCGTGACCGCGGGCAACTCAAACGTCTTCACCGGCCGCGCCGGGCGCGAAACCTGCGAAGCCACGGCCAAGGCAGCCGCCGGGTTGGCGGGGTGCAAGCCGCGCGAGGTGTTCCTCGCCTCCACGGGCGTGATCGGCGAGCGGCTGCCGACGGAGAAGCTGACCGGCGCGCTGCCCGGCCTGCACGCGGCGCTGCGCCCGGACGCTTGGCCGGAGGCCGCGCGCGCCATCCTCACCACCGACACCTTCCCCAAGGGCGCGGTCCGCAAGGCGTCCATCGGCGGGGCGGAGGTGACGATCTGCGGCATCGCCAAGGGCAGCGGCATGATCGCGCCGGACATGGCGACCATGCTGTGCTTCGCCGCGACCGACGCGAAGCTGCCCGCCGTGCCGCTCCAAGGGATGCTGCGGCGGGCGGTGGACCTGTCGTTCAACCGCGTCACGGTGGACTCCGACACCTCCACCTCCGACACGGTGATGCTGTTCGCCACCGGCCAGGCGAAGCACGGGCGCGTGCCGGCGGACGGCGATCCCGCGCTGCTGCGCGACTTCGCGCGCGCGTTGCAGGAGCTGATGCTGGACCTCGCGTTGCAGGTGGTGCGGGACGGGGAAGGGGCGCAGAAGCTCATCCGCGTCGAGGTGACGGGGGCGGTCTCCGCCAAGTCCGCGCACCGGATCGCCATGTCCGTGGCGAACTCGCCGCTGGTGAAGACCGCGGTGGCGGGCGAGGACGCGAACTGGGGCCGCATCGTCATGGCGGTGGGCAAGGCGGGCGAGCCGGCGGACCGGGACAAGCTCTCGGTCGGCGTCGGCGGCACCTGGATGGCGCGGGAGGGCGGCGTGGTGCCGGGCTACGACGAGGCGCCGGTGGCGGCGCACATGAAGGGGCGGGAGGTGGAAATCGCGGTGGACCTCGGCCTCGGCCGCGGCAAGGCGACCGCGTGGACCTGCGACCTGACGCACGGCTACATCGACATCAACGGCTCCTACCGGAGCTGAGCCGGCCGGCGGTGGAGCCGCTCGCCGCCCTCTCCGCGCTGGCCCTGCTGCCGGCGGCGCTGTTCGCAGGCCTGGCCGCGTGGCGCCTCCGCCGGCTGCGCTTCCCGGCCGTACGGGCGGAGGGGCGGGTGACGCTCATCCTGCCGGTGGCCGGGCGGGCACCGGGGCTGCCCGCGCTGTTCCAGGCGCTGGCTGCGCAGACGCTCGCGCCGCGCCGTTTGGTCGGCGTGGTGGAGAGCGAGGCCGATCCGGCGCACGCGCTGGTGCGCGACCTCGCCCCGTCCTGCCCGTTTCCGGTGGAGCTGCGCGTCGGCGGGCAGGTGCCGTGGCGCGGGCAGAAGAACACCAACCTCCTCGCCGGCTTCGCCGCGGTGGACGCCGACGACGACGCGGTCGTTCTGCTCGACGCCGACATCCGACCGCAGCCCTGGTGGC
>CADCTL010000144.1 GCA_902805625.1 uncultured Acetobacteraceae bacterium | reverse complement strand
GCATCTCAGACGCCAAGTGACTGGTGCCGCCGATGCCGGATGTGCCGAAGCTCAACGCGTTCGGCTGAGCCTTGGCCAGTGCCAGGAAGTCGGGCAGGCTCCGGGCCGGCACGCTGGGATGCACGCAGAGGATCTGGGGACTGGTCGCCAGCAGCGAGATGCCGGTGAAGGCCCGATCGTTGTCGTAGGGCAGGGATGCGTTCAGGTGCGGCGCGATGGCGTAGGTGCTGTTGGTGCCCAGCAGCAGCGTGTGGCCGTCGGGCCGCGCCCGCGCCACGTAGGCATGGCCGAGGGTGCCGGTGGCGCCCGGGCGGTTCTCCACCACGAAGGGCTGGCCGAGATCGGCTGACATGCGTTGCATCAGGATGCGGGTGACGCTGTCCGAGGAGCCGCCGGCGGGCCAGGGATTCACCACCGTGACCGGGTGGTCGGGATAGCCTCCTTGGGCGCGCGCGGCGCCGGGCAGCGAGGCCGACAGGGCGAGCAAGGTTCGGCGTGTCGGCATCGCAGTCGCTCCGGCGGGCTGTTCCGTTATTGCAACTCCAGCACCAGGTTCAGGTGGCCGTCCACCGTCACCCGCGTGGCCGGGCCGACAACGCACGTGGACTCGCGCTCCTCGACCAGTGCCGGCCCGTCGAAGCCCATGCCGGGGCGCAGCGCGTAGCGGTCGTAGACCGGGCAGCCCAGGGCACCATGACCCTCGAAGGTGACCGGGCGCTCGCTGCGTGGGATCGGCTTCCCTCCGGCGTTCGCGGCGCCGCCGCCGAGTCCAATGCGGATGTCCTGACCCGGCGCGCTGCAAGCCAGCCGCCAAGACAAGGCTTCGATCGGTTGGTCCTCGACCACCCGGCCGAAGCGTTCGCGGTAGCTGTCGAAGAAGCTCGCGCGGATGGCGGGCATGTCGGCGTCGCCCAGCGCGATGCCCGGAAGCGGCACGGGGATTTCGAAGCCCTGGCCGACATGGCGCAAGTCGGCCGTGGGCTTGAGGATGATGGCTGCCGGGTCTGCGCCGGCCGCCGCGAGCAACTGCCGGCCCTCCTCCGCCATCTCGGCGAACAGCGCGTTCACCGTCGCCCAATCCAAGCGCCCCAACCGGCCGACATGGCTGCGCACCATGTCGGTGGCCGGCGGCGCGACGAGGAATCCGAGGGCGGAAGCGACGCCGGCGCCGAGCGGGACGACGATGCGGCGGATCTTGAGCAGACGCGCCAGGTTCCAGGCGTGGACAGGGCCGGCGCCGCCGAAGGCGATCAGGGTGTAATCCCGCGGGTCGCGGCCCTTCTCCGCCAAGTGCATCCGCGTCGCCGCCGCCATCGTCTCATCGACGATCCGCTGCACGCCGAGCGCGGCTTCGGCCGGCGCCAGCTTCAACGTCGCGGCGACACCGTCGGCGAAGGCGCGGTGCACCCGGTCAGGGTCCAGCGCCATCTCGCCGCCGAGGAAATAGGCCGGATCCAGCCGGCCGAGCAGCAGGTCCGCGTCGGTCACGCAAGGTTCCGTCCCGCCGCGACCATAGCAGACCGGCCCTGGCGCGGCGCCGGCGCTGCGCGGGCCGACTTTCAACAGGCCGGAGCCGGGCTCGATGCGGGCGATGGAGCCGCCGCCGGCGCCGACCTCGATCATATCGACGACCGAGACCTTCAGCGGCAAGCCGCTGCCCTTGACGAAGCGGCGGACGCGGCCGGCCTCGAAGTCGAACTTATGGTCGGGGACGCCATCCTCGATGAGGCACATCTTCGCCGTGGTGCCACCCATGTCGTAGGACACCACATGGTCGAGCCCGGCGAGCTTCGCCAGGAACGCCGCCGCCATGGCGCCGGCGGCCGGACCGCTCTCGATCAGCCGGATGGGGAAGTGCTTGGCCTCCCGCACCGCGGCGATGCCGCCGCCCGACAGCATCACATAGAGCCGCCCATCGAAGCCGATGCGGGCCAGGCTCACCTCCAGCGCATCGAGGTAGCGACGCATGCGCGGCTGCACATAGGCGTTGGCGCAGGCGGTGGAGCTGCGTTCGTATTCGCGGATTTCCGGCGCGACCTCGGCCGAGAGCGTCAGCATGAGGTCAGGGTACAGGGCGCGGACGATCTCGCCGGCGCGCTTTTCATGCCGCGGGTCGCGGTAGCTGTGCAGGAAGCCGATCGCCAGCGCCTCGATCGCCTCCGCCTCGACCAACGCTTGGACCTCGCGCGCCACGGCGTCCTCGTCGAGGGGCAGCAGTTCGGCGCCATCGGCGTCGAGCCGGCCGGGGATCTCCCGCCGCAGGTGGCGGGGCACCAGCGGCGACGGCGCTTCGAGGAACAAGTCGTAAAGGTCGTAGCGGATTTCCCGCCCGATCTCGATGGCGTCACGAAAGCCGGCGGTGGTGAGCAACCCGACCTTGGCGCCGGTGCGTTCGATGACGGTGTTGGTCACCAGCGTCGTGCCGTGGACGATGCTGTGCAGATCGCCCGGCGCGAGTCCAGCTTCGCGCAGGATGCGCTGCATCCCTTCGATGATCGCCTCCGAGGGATCGTCCGGCGTGGTCAGCAGCTTGCCGGTGCGCACGAGGCCTCGCGCTGGATCATGCAGGACGAGGTCGGTGAAGGTGCCGCCGACATCCACCCCGATGCGCGCCGCGCCCGCCATGGTCAGCGCGTCCCGTAAGGGGCGGGGTCGGTGACGTAGCCGTCGCGCAGATCGGCCGCCAGCGCCGTCGGGTCGCGTGCGACGGGCGGGCCGTAGCCGCCGCCGCCGGCGTAGCGCATCACCAACCGCGTCCCGGGCGCGATCGTGGTGCGGGATTTCGGGTGCGGCCGGGTGCCGTCGCTCATCACGATTTCCGCCGCGCCACCGGGCGCGCCGCCCAGCAGGCCCTGCGCTGGATGCTCCCGCCGATCCGACAGCAAGGAGAGCCGCAGCGGCGCCGGGGAGCGCACCTCGATCACCGCTTCCTGCCCGAGGCCGCCGCGGTACCGCCCGGGTCCGCCGCTGTCCGGCCGCAACTGCTTCGCCCAAACGACCAAGGGCGCGACGCTCTCAAACGCTTCGATGCTGCCGGCGCCGGCATTGGTCGGGAAAGCGGTGGTCGGCAGCCCGTCGCGGTGCGGGCAGGCCCCCATGCCGCCCGAGGCGAACAGGATCTGGCTGAAACGGTCGCCGTTGCGGTCGGCGCCGGAGAACAGCGCCCGCATGGTCGGCGCGCCGCCGCATTCGGCGATCACCTGGCCGGGGACCACCGCGCTCATCGCCTGGTAGATCGCCCCGGCCAGCAGATGGCCGGTGAGCTGTCGGGCGCTCACCGGAGCCGGGAAGCGCGGGTTGAGGATGCTGCCCTCCGGTGCTCGCACCTCGATGGCGCGGTAGCTGCCCTCGTTGCGCGGCGTGAAGGGATCGAGCGCGCATTTCACTGGGTAGACCGAGTAGGCGTGGGTGTAGTTCAACACGCAATTGATGCCGCGGTCGATTTGCGGGCTGCTGCCGGCGAAGTTGATCACCATGGTGTCGCCGCTGACCGTCACCGCGCACTGGATGCGGGTGACGTGCTCGTCGAAGCCGTCGGCTTCGATGCTGGCGGACCAACATCCGTCGGGCAGGGCGCCAATCGCTTGGCGCATGGCGCGGTCGGCACGACCATGCAGCGCACGGCCGAGCGCCTGGAGGTCCGCCAGCTTCGCGTCCTCAAGGAATTCAACCACGCGGGCGGCGCAAACCGCGTTCGCCGTCAACTGCGCCTCAAGGTCGCCGAGCACTTGGTTCGGCACCCGGACATTGTTGAGGAACAGCTCGAGCAAGGCCTCGTTCCGCGCGCCCTCCCGCAGCAGCCGCATCGGCGGGATGCGAACGCCCTCCTCGAACACCTCCCGGCAATCGGCCGACCAAAGGCTGCCGCCGACGTCCGGCGAATGGGCGATCGAACCGGCGAAGGCGACCAGCGCGCCGCGGTGGAAAATAGGGGAGACGGCGGTGATGTCCGGCAGATGGCCGGTCGCCAGCCAGGGGTCGTTGGTGATGACGCAATCGCCCGGGCGCCAATCCTCGGCGGGAAATTTCGCCAGGAAGTGCTTGGTTGTCTTCGGCAGGATGCAGGAGAAGCTGGCGATGCCGCCGGTGTTCTCGCTGATGCTGTTGCCGTCGCGGTCCATCAGCACGCAAGCGAAGTCGTTCGATTCACGGACGATGGTGGAGAAGGCGGTGCGGAGCAGGGCGGCGGCGGCCTCGTCGGCGATGGAGATCAGCCGGCTCCAGAGGACCTCAAGCGTGATCGGGTCGAACGCCTCATCCTCGGCCACGGCGTACGTCCCCCTCAGCGGCAGCAGAACGGTAGGGTGCCAGGAGCAGGGGTGACAAGTCGGCGGACACGGTGCCCTTGTTCTTGGTTGGCGCCGCCGCCTGCGACAGGCCCTCGATCCGGGCGTCGTCGTGGATGCTGGCGCGGCCGGTGCCGGGGCGGGATCAGGGCGGCGTGCGTGGCCGAGCCATCGGCCTCCAGCCCCGCGGCGAACGCCGAAAAGTCCGCTTCCGGCGTAGAACGCGCTCCCCTGACAAAGCCTGCGCGCCGGCTGGACGGCTTTCTGCAAAGGCCAGCCGGAGCCTCTGCCTCACTGCAAAACACCACCTTGGCGGAGACCAAGCGTGCTCGTCGGCGGCAAGCCCGGAACCACGCTGCCAGGGCCGCCCCGGGTCAGTTCGCCTCAGCGGTGATCCCGGCGGCCGAGATCAACCGCCGCCAGCGCTCCAGATCCTCTGTCAGGAAGGCCGCGAACTCCCTCGGCGTGGAGCCGGCGACGACGGCGCCGAGCGACCTCAAGCGCTGGTTGGTTTCGGGCTTGGCGAGGGAGGCGCGGAGGGCCGCGTTCAGGCGCCCGATGATCGGTTCGGGCGTCCGCGCCGGCGCCAGGACGCCGAGGCCCTGGGTGTACTGCTCGAAGCCGGGGAAGCCCGCCTCGGCCATGGTCGGCACCTCGGGGAAGTCCGGGTTGCGCTCCGGCGTCGAAACCGCCAGCGCGCGGAGCTGGCCTTTCGAGAGGTGGTCCGCGATTCCGATCATCGGGTAGAACATGAAGGAGACGCGGCCGGCCATGACCTCGCTCAGCGCGGGCCCGTTGCCGCGGAAGGGCACGTGCGTCATCTCCGCTCCCGACAGGTTGGCGAGCAGCGCGGCGGCGAGGTGCGCCGAGCCGCCGTTGCCCGCGGACCCATAGGTGATCTCCCCGGGCCTCGCCTTCGCCGCCGCGACGAGGGCGCGCGGCGAAGCGAAGGGCGTGTTCGGGCCCGTGACCGCGATCAGCGGCAGCATGGCGACCAAGCCGACCGGCGCGAAGTCGCGCAGCGGGTCGTAGCGCGCCTGCGGCACGAGGACCGCGTTGACGCTGTGCGAGAGCGTGCTCACCATCAACGTGTGGCCGTCCGGCGCCTCGCGGGCGACGGCTTCGGTCGCGATCAGCGCGTTCGCGCCCGTCCTGTTCTCGACGACGACAGGCTGGCCGAGCGTCGCCGACATGTCCTGCGCGACGACGCGCGCGATGACGTCGGTAGGGCCGCCGGCGGAGAAGCCGACAACCAGCCTGATGGGCCGAGCCGGATAGGTTTGGCCCCTCGCCTCGGCGGCCGCCAGGATTTCCACGGCGGGGATCGCCAGCAGGAGCGTTGCGGAACGGCGGTTCATCCTTTTTCCTCCACGAACGGCGTGCGCGGATCGGCCACCGCTGCGGCATTCGCCCAACGCCCACCATGCATGATTATCGCAGTCCTACTCGCCTCGGCCGATTACGGCACGGTTTCGCCCTCCCTAGGCCTCCAACAGTCCCCGGTTCCGGAGCAGCGCGTCGGCTCCAGGTCCTCGCCCCCGAAAGGCCACGTAGAGCTCCATGGGATCGCGGGTGTCGCCAGCCTCGTAGATCGCTCTCAGGCGGGCGGCGAGCGCGGGATGGAACGGATCCCCGGCCTCCCTGAAAGCGTCGAAGCCGTCCGCATCGAGGACCTCCGCCCAGAGATAGGCGTAGTAGCCCGCCGCGTATCCACCGCCCGCGAATAGGTGCTGGAAGTGCTGCGGCCTGTGCCTAAGCCCAATGGCTGCGGGCATCCCGATCTCCTCGAGGAAAGCGCGTTCGAACTCCGCGGGCTCGATCGCCCCCGGTTCCGGGTGCGCGTGGAGGGCGAGGTCGATGAGGGCGGAGGCGACGAACTCCACCGTAGCGAAGCCCTGGCCGAAGTTGCGGGACGCGAGCAGCCGGCCGAGGAGCGGCTCGGGCAGCGGCTCGCCGGTTTCGTGGTGGCGGGCGTGGGTCCGCAGGACCTCGGGCACGGCGAGCCAGTGTTCCAGCACTTGGCTCGGGAACTCGACGAAATCCCTGAGGACCGCGGTCCCGCTCTGCGACGGGTAGCGCGCCCGGCTGAGCAGGCCGTGCAGGGCGTGGCCGAACTCGTGGAACAGCGTCTCCGCCTCGTCGAAGGAGAGCAGGGCGGGGGAGGCCTTCGCCACGTTGTTGTTGTTCACCACGATCGGCGACACCGCGCCGTCGAGCGTCTCGGCGACGCGGAAGCTGCCCATCCACGCGCCGGACCGCTTGCCCGGCCGGGCGAAACTGTCGAGCAGGAAGACGCCGAGGTGTTGCTGGTCGTCTCCGAGGACCTCGAAGGCGCGGACGTCCGGGTGGTAGACCGGGATGTCCTTGCGCTCGGCGAAGGCGACCCCGAAGAGCCGCGTCGCCGTGTCGAACACGGCGCGCACCATGTTCTCCAGCGCGAAGAAGGGTTTCAACTCGGCTTCGTCGAGGTCGTGCTCCGCCTTGCGCGCGCGCTCGGCGAGGTAGCGCCAGTCCCACGCTTCGACAGGGCCGGCGTGCCCCTCCGCACGGGCCTGCACCCCGAGTTCCGCCCGCTCGGCCTCCGCCTTGCGCTTGGCCGGCGCCCAAACCTCCCGGAGGAGGCGCTCCGCCGCGGCGGGCTCGCGCGCCATGCTGTCCGCGAGCCTGAAGTCGGCGAAGCTGGCGTGGCCGAGCAACCCGGCCCGCTCTGCGCGGAGCGCCAGGATCTCCCGGATGAGCGGCTTGTTGTCGCGCCCGCCGGAGGTGCCGCCGCGCCCCACCCAAGCCTTGTGGACACGCTCGCGCAGATCCCGGCGCGCGGAGAAGGTCAGGAAGGGTTCGATCGAGGACCGGGCGAGGGTGATCGCATAACCCTCCGCGGCCCCACGCTCCCGGGCCGCCTCGCGCGCGGCCTGCCGCGCGAAGTCGGGCAGGCCGTCGAGGTCGGCCTCGCCGAGCACGAGCTGCCACTCATTCTCGTCCCGGAGGACGTTCTGGCCGAACTCGGTGTGCAGCGCCGCCAGCCGGGTGGAGATCTCGGCCATCCTGGCCCGGGCCGGCGGGTCCAGTGCGGCGCCGCTGCGGACCAAGTCGATGTAGCGGCGCTCGAGCAGCCGGAACTGGTCGGGGGCGAGCCCGAGATCCGCACGCCGGGCGTGCAGGTCGGCGATCCGGCGGAAGGTCCCCGGGTGCAGGGCGACCGCCATGCCGTGCCGGGCGAGCCGAGGCGCGTAGTCCCTTTCGACGGCTTGGTACTCGTCGGTCGCTTGGCTGAGGACCAAGTTGAAGAAGACCGAGCGCGCGCGGTCGAGCAATCGGCCGCTCCGCTCCAAGGCCTCGACGGTGTTGGCGAAGCCGGGTTCTTCCGGCGTGCCCGCGACGGCCTCCACTTCGGCGAGGTGCTCCGCCATGCCTTGGTCGAAAGCCGGCGGGAAGTGCTCGGGCCGGATGCGGTCGAAAGGAGGAACCCCGAAGGGCGTGGTCCAGGTCTCGAGGAGAGGGGTCGCGGTCATCTCGGGCTCGAAGGAAGGACGGCGGAGGCGGTGCGGTCGTGGGCGGCCCGCCGCGCCGCGTCCAGCCGCGCGGGGTCGAAGGGCGGAAGGCGGCTCATTCGGCGGCCACTGCGTCCGGTGTCGAAAAGGCCGGCATCACCGCTCGGGCGAAGGCGCGGAGCCCGTCGATGCTGGCGTTGGGGTCCACCAGCAGGATCTGCGCGGCGCCCCCCGCCCGCAGCCGTTCCACCCGGGCGACCACCTCCTCCGGCAGGCCCAACAGCGGCGCGTCGTCCTCCTCGATGCTGCTGAATTGCCGGGGGCCCTTGGCGATGCCACCGATCACACCCACCACCCGTCGGCGGGTCTCGATCGCCGCCGCCCGCTCCTCCTCGCGGTGGAAGAGTTGCAGCGCGCGGGCTACGGCGACCGTCATGGGGTCGTAGACGCGGCCGACGCGGGCGCACTCCTCGCGGAACAGGCCGATGTTGCGGGCGACCTGGTCCACGGAGATGATCTGGTCGAGCAGCAGGTTGTAGCCCTCGCGCGCCGCGCGGCGGACGGAGTCCGGGCTGCCGGCGGCCATCCAGAGCGGCGGGTGCGGGCGCTGCACGGGCGCGGGCTCCACCACGATGTCCTCGTAGCGCCAGCGCTTGCCCTGGTGGCTGAACCGGCCCTCGCCGGTCCAGGCCTTGCGGATCACCTCCATGGCCTCGTCGAAGCGCTCGCCCGCCTCCTCCGGCGGGATGCAGAAGCCGGCGAACTCGGATTTGCGGTAGCCCTTGCCCACCCCGAAGTCGAAGCGCCCGCCGGAGAGCAGGTCCAGCGTCGCCGCCTGCTCGGCGACCAGCACGGGGTTGTGCCAGGGCAGCACCACCACGGCGGTGCCGAGGCGGATGCGGGAGGTCCGGGCGGCGAGGTAGGCCAGCACCGTCATGGAGGCCGAGACCTGGCCGATGCCGGTGAAATGGTGCTCCACCATGAACATGCTGTGGAAGCCGAGCCGCTCGGCTTCGATCACGTACTCGATGAAGTCCCGGTAGCCGTGGCTGTCCCCGGCGCCCAAGGCGGTGCCGCCCTTGGCCTTGGCTCCGCCGAATAAACCGAACCGCATCCCGTGCCCCCTGAAAGGCGAACCCTGCCCAGTTTGGGATCGAACGCCGGCGAAAGAAATGCCCGGACGGGACAGGCTTACGATGCCGGCCTGTCCGGAACGTCGTGCTGTGCTGGCGGGTGCCGTTCCGGACACCATGCGAGCGGCGTTGTTCTGCGTTCAGGGCGCGGCGGACGGCGCGCTATGGTGCGATGCCCGTGGCCTCGACAACTTGTCGTCGTTGCCTGCCCTGGCGTCCTGCCCGGTGCGGCGGGCTGGGCGGTGTCGGCGGCGCCTTGCTGGCCGCCGCCGGGGAGTGGCCCGAACCGGCTGACCACACCGAGGGGATCTTCCCGCCGCGGATTGGAACCCGCGCCCGCTCGACCCCGGCACCGTCCGGCTGCACCGCCGGGGCCGGGGGCTGCCTTCCCTGAACAGCCGCAAGGCGGCGGCGCGCTGGGACGGCAGGATCACGTGGATTTCTTGTCGGTGCCCCGACCGGGCACGAGAGCTGATCCATCAGCGAGAACACCATCCGGCTCACCGCCCCAGCCCCGGTAGGCGGCCGGGCTCGATGACGAACTCGAGCAGCAACGCACCAGGGTCGATGTCGGGCGTGGCGCGGCCGAGCAGCCGGAGCAGCGTCCAATCGTCGCCCGCCGACAGCCGGTGGCCGCCACCGCGCACCTCGTACAGCAGCGTGCTGACGCCGCCGGCGCAGCCGCTCGCCGCATGCACCAGGACGCCGGGCTGCGAACCGCGCCCGCGCCGGGGCAGCGGCCGCGCCGGCGCGAGCCCGGCGCAGCGGTTCGCCCGGCGCCAGAAACCGAAGGTCTCGGGTACCGACATGCGACGCTGCAAGCCCGCGATTCCGGCCGGCCCGACCTCGCCCGTCCAGCGCACCACCGGGTCGGCGGTGCCCGCCACCATGAGGACGGGCAGTGGCCGCGCCGGGCGGCAGTCCCGCTCGGCCTCGGGCGGCATGGTCGCCAGAAACACGGCCAGCGACGCCAAGCGGTCGGCGCGCGAGCAGGCGTAGCGCAGCGCCATCATGCCGCCGTTCGAGACGCCGGCGATGTGGACGGCGGCCGGGTCGGCGGTCCCGTCCGCGACCAGGGCGGCTATCAGCGCGTCGAGGAAGCCGATGTCGTCGCCCGCTGCCGAGAGCGCGCGCGGCAGCGCCTGGGAGAGCGAGCCGTCGTTCCAGAACAGGCCCTCGGCGTCGGGGAACGCGAGCGCGACCCCGGCTTGGCTCGCCATGGCCGGCAGCCGCTCCAACTCGCCGCGGGTTTGTGCCCCGCTGAGCAATCCCGCGTGCAGGACGACGAGCAGGGGACGCGGACCCGCCGCCGGCCGCGCCGCGGGGCGGTCCACCGTGGCCCGCCTCTCGACGCCGTGGCTGACGACGGAAAGCCGCGTGCCCCCGTCGTCGCAGGCCGGCAGCAACAGCAGCAGTAGCGTGACCAGCAGCGCCGGCACCGCTCCGCAATGGCGCCGGCGCGGCGCGGACCGGCCCGCCTCGGCCCACGGGCACGATCCGGCCCGTCCGGCGATCCGCCGCTCCGTGCCGGCCTCGCACCTGCAGGTGCGCCGGAACCGCCGCGGGTGGCCTGCAAGCGTCATGTATAGCCCTCTTAATCGCGCAGGACCGAACGCCTGGGGCGCGCGCGATATCCCGCGGCGACTTGCCCCATGGCGACGCGGCGGCCGACTGCCGCCAGGGCTGCATGTCGGGCGCGCGCAGGGCGGAGGCGCGGGCAGCGTTAAGCCGGCCCAGGATCGGCGCGGGCGTGCCGGCCGAGGCGAGCATGGCGACGTGCTCCACCGCCTCGAAGCCGGCGAAGCCCAACTCCTGGAAGGTCGGCACCTCGGGCGCGAGCGGGCTGCGTTCGCGCGTCGTCGCGGCCAGTGCGCGGAGGTCGCCCGACTGGATGAAGGGCATGACCGCGGCGGCGGGCATGAACAGCATGCCGGCCTCCCCGGCCAGCACGGCTTGGATCGCCGGCCCGCCGCCGCGGTATCCCACCTCGGTCACCTCGATCTGCGCGGACCGCAGGAACATCTCCGTCGCCAAGTGGGACGTGGCGCCAACGCCGGCGTTCGCGTACTCCAGCCGGCTGTTCGAGCGCTTCGCCAGCGCGACGTACTCGGCCATCGACGCGACCGGCGCGTTGCGCGGCACCAGCATGAAAGAGTGGGCTGGAAACCAGCAGACCGACGCCGACAAAGGCGCGGTCGGCGTCGTAGGGCACTTGGTAAAGGTGCGGCGCGGCCGCGTAGGTGCTGTTGGTGGCGATCACCACCGTGTAGCCGTCCGGCCGCGCGCGGGCGGCCGAAGCCATGCCGATGGTGCCGTTGGCGCCGCCGCAGTTGTCCACGACGAAGGGGCGGCCGAGGTCGGACGAGAGGCGCTGCGACAGCAGCCGCGCGAAGGCGTCCGTCGGTCCGCCCGCCGGCCAAGGGACGACGGCGGCGACCGACCGATCGGGCCAGTCGCCGGTACCCTGAGCGCGCGGGGCGGAGGTTGCGCCGAGGGCGAGCGAGGTGGTGGCGAACGCGCGCCGAGTGAGCATCTTTGAATCCTCCCTCGGTGTCGTGCGGCGCCGGCATCAGGCGAGGCCGGGCGGCGTTCCTTTCCAGACCTCGTCGAGGCCCAGCGGCCTCGGCAGCAACCCCTGCTCGGCCGAGTAGCGGCCGGCGAGGGCGATGGCGGGGGCCAGCGCCTCCCGCCCCGGCACTTCGGCGCCGGCCGCGCGCATCACGCGCAGCAGCTCGGACAACGCCTCCGGCCTTTCGCGGGCGATGTCGCCACGCGCGACCAGCAGATGGTTCACCGGCACGAAGCCGTGCGCCGCGCGGAAGGCGGCGCCGGCGGCTTCGGCGTCCGGGAAGACCGGGCGCAGCGCTGGGTCCGCCGGGAGTTCGGTGCCGAAGACGGCGGCGTCCAGTTCGCCCACCGTCAGCATGGCGAGCATGTCGGCGCTCGCCCGGGCGCGCCCAGTCCAGGGCGGGTCGCGGTACTCCGCGAGGTGGGCGTCCTCGAAGGTCGTCCAGCTCATCGCGTCGGGCCGCAGCCCGAAGCTCTCTTGCAGGATGCCGCGCAGCCACATACCCGTGGTCTGGCTGTAGGCGCGCACGCCGACGCGCCGCCCCGCGAGGTCGGCCGGCCCGCGGATCTCACCCCCGGTGCGGCAGAGCAGCGCGCCCTCCTGGAACCGCGCGGCGAGCACGGCGGGCAGCAGAACCAAGTCCTTGCCGGCCGCCTTGGCCATCAGGAAGGTGGCGATCGCCATCTCGCTGACGTCGTAGCGCCCTTCCCGCACCATCGGCGCAAAGGCGCGGCTGATGACCGGCACCTGCGCGAGATTGAGCCGCAGCAGCGGCGAGGCGATGGCGCCGGTGAACAGCGCCTCCGTGCGCGGCGTCCGGCCGACGGCGATCGAGAGGACGGTCGGCGCTTCAGCCACCCGGGGCGTCCTCGTAGCGCAACCCTTTCTTGGCCAGCTTCTCGCGCATGCCGTAGACGTCGAGGCCGAGCTCGCCCGCCTTGAGGCGCGCGCGCGTCTCGGCCTCCTTGCGCTCGCGCGCCTCGCTGGCCCGCAGCACCACCACGACACCGTCGTCGTCGGCGACGACTAGGTCGCCGGGCTCGACGAGCTGGCCGGCGCAGACCACCGGCACGTTCACCGAGCCGAGCGTCTCCCTGACCGTGCCTTGGGCGGACACCGCCCTCGACCAGACCGGGAAGCCCATCTCGGCCAGCGCCGCGACGTCGCGGCAGCCGGCGTCGGTCACCAGCCCAACCACGCCTCGCGCAGCCAGGGAGCTGGCCAACGATTCGCCGAAGTAGCCGGCGTCAGAGGGCGAGGTGGGGGCGCCGACCAACATGTCACCCTCCCGGCACTGCTCCACCGCCACGTGGATCATCCAGTTGTCGGCGGGCGCGATCGAGACGGTCACCGCCGTGCCGACCGCCCGCGCCCGCGGCCAGATCGGGCGCATGTAAGAGGCCAGCAGGCCCTTGCGTCCCTGCGCTTCATGCACGGTTGCGACGCCGTAGGGGGCAAAGACCGCAGCCGTCGCCTGGGCGAGGCGGATTGGTGAGGACGACGCTCACGCCAGCGCCTCCACCACGTGAGGGAAGACCGCTTGGTAGCCCTCGCCGTAGGTGATCTTCTTGTCGGAGTTGCGGGTGGCCTGCGCCCCGCGCTGCAAGGCGACGCGGGTGTAGTATTCCCAGAGGTGCTCCTGCCCGGCCATGCACTCGATGGCGGCGTGCTTCTTCTCCCAGACCGGGGTGATGTCCAGCAGCACGTCCGGCTTCCAGTTGCACTGCTCGGGCTGGTGCGGCTCGAACAGGAAGACGGGCGGCGCACCGAGCACCTTTTGCTGGGAGTTGTGGCCGTGCGCCTGGGCGGTGATGCGCGCATGCTGCGCAAAGTCGGTCACGGCCGGGTGGTCGTGGTTGTAGATGTCCTCCTTGCTGTGCGTGAGCACGAACTTCGGGTGGACGGCGCGGTACAGGTCCACCAGGCGGTAGAACGCGGCCTCTGTCAGGTTGATCGGGTAATCGCCCAGGTCCCAGAACTGGATGTCGGCGACGCCGAGCGCCTCGGCGGCGGCGCCCGCCTCCTTTTCGCGCTCGGACTTCACGCGCTCCAACGTCATGCCGGGCTGGCGCCAAAGCTTCGCGCTCTCCCCGCGCTCGCCGTACGAGAGGCAGACGACGGTCATCTTCCACCCCTGCGAGGCATGCAGCGCGATGGCGCCGCCGGCGCGCCAAACGAAGTCGGCGGAATGGGCGCTGACCACCAGCGCCGTCTTGTCCGTTGCCGTCACGATGCGATCCCCTTCTCCGACAGGTCGTCCCCTTCCACCGCTTCGTCGCCCGCCTGGCCCGGCAGCGGCGGCGTGCCGTGGGTGTGGAAGCTCTCGATGGTCTTCAGGCCCCAGGCCTGGCCCTTCCTGCGCTCCGCCTCCGTCCAGGTGATCGGCTTCCAGTCGGGCGCGAGCACGAGCCGGGCGCCGGCGTTGGCGACCTCGATCCGGTTGCCGCCCGGCTCGTAGACGTAGAGGAAGAAGGTCTGCTGGACGGCGTGCTTGTGCGGGCCGGTCTCGATGAACACGCCATTCTCGAGGAAAACGTCGGCCGCCTGGAGGACCGCCTCCCGGCTGTCGAGCGCGAAGGTGACGTGGTGGAAGCGGCCCGGGACGCCGTGCGCCTCTTTGGTGAAGGCGAAGTCGTAGGACTTTTTGGTGGCGGTCAGCCACATGCCCGCCTCCTCGCCGCTGTCGAGCTCGATGCGTTCGGTGCAGCGGAAGCCGAGGGTGGATTCGAAGAATTCGCGGCAGGCGCGCACGTCCACCGCGAGGCAGTTGAAATGGTCGATCCGGCGGACGTTGACGCCGCGCCCGGGCGGCCGCTGACGCGCGAGCAGCTGCTCCAGGCGACCCGCGTGCACGAGGACGTCTTCGACCGCAGC
>CADCTL010000143.1 GCA_902805625.1 uncultured Acetobacteraceae bacterium | reverse complement strand
CACCGCTCCCGGCCCCTCGCCTGGGCCCGATACACGGAAGGATCGGCGCCTGCCACGGCAGCCGGGGTGCCGAGGCACCCATGGCTTGGTCTAGGTCCGGCTCCTCGGCCGGGAAGCGGTCCCGATGGTGGGTGGCGGGCTCGGGCGTCATCACGCCAGCCTCGCTCGGCCCACCAGACCGCGCCAGACGGCGTCGATGTGCCGATGCCAGGGCTCGCCCTGGACCAAACTCTCGACCGGGCGGTCCGGATGGTCGCGCCTTGGGCCGTGCCGCCGCGCGGCCGGTCTTTGCTCTGAGCGCCGCCTTCGCGCGCTCAGGCCGGCAGTTCTTCTTGCAGGTATCCCCGCTCTGGCAGCAGCCCGTGGCGGCCGAGGGAATCCACGACCCGCTCCATCACCGGGCGCGGCAGGTGCCCGCCGGCGTACAGCCGCGGCGGCGGCGCCCGGAAGGCGTCGCCGCCGTAGGCCATGACCTGCGCGAGCGCCTTGTTGGCGTTGGTGAAGGCGTTGCCCTGCGGCACCTCGGCCACGGCGGCGAAGGCGTCCGAGACGGCCGCGGAGACGGCCGCCGAGCGGCGTTCCGCCTCCTCCACCCGGCCGTGCCGCAGGTCGTCGAGCACCGCCGCGAGCTGCGCCGGGAAGGCGTTCGCTGTGCTCAGCAGGAAGCCGTCGTAAGGGCCGCCGTGCGCCTTGCTCCAGCGCGCGTAGTCCCCTTCGGCGCCGCGCAGCAGCGTCACCCCGGCCGGCATGCGGCCCGACAGCGCCACCTCGTCCGCGCCGCCGCTGTCCTTGAACAGGAGCAGGTTCGGGAAGCGCCGCGCCAAGTCCGCGACCAGGTCCGGCGCCATGGTGTTCCCGGTCACCTGCGGTAGCTGGTAGAGCGCCATGGGCAGCCCGAGCGCGAACAGCGGCTCCAGCGCGGCACTGATGGCCTCCTTGGGCAGCGGCGCGGCGGAACTCGGCGCCGCGATGGTTACGCCGCGCACCCGAGCCGCCGCGAAGCAGTCGGCGACAGACCTCGTCCCCGTCCGGCGTCGGAGGTGTTCGAGCAGCTTGTCGAGCAGCGTACGCATCGCCGCGGCGCTGGGGCGGAGCACGCCGGCGAGCAGGTCCAAGCCGCGCGGCTCCGCGAAGTCGATCGCCAGGTCGAGCGCCGCGATCGCCTCGTCGTCCCGCATCTCCCAGGCGTCGCCGGTGGAGCCCGGCACGAGGAAGCCCTTCACGTGCGGCGCCATGAAGCCGAGGTGCGCGAAGAGGCGGTCGCGGTCGATGTTGCCGGCCTCGTCGTAGAACACCAGCGTCGGCGACCAGAGCGCCGGCACGCCGTCCGGGAACAGCCGGCGCGTCAGCGCCGCGCGGTCGGCCGGGAAGCCGTGGTCGGTGGCCATGGGCGGTTCTCCCTCGGGTGTCAGGGCCATCGCCGTCAGGGCTGGCCGCCGCGCCTCAATCGGCGCGGATGTTGTGCTCGCGGACCAGCTTGCCCCACTTCCCGCGGTCCGCGGCGATCTGGCGCAGGAAGTCTTCCCGCGAGCCGCCGAGGCGCTGCAGCCCGTTCTCGACGAAGCGCCGCTGCACCTCCGGCGCGTCCAGGGCGCGGTTGATCTCCGCGTTCCAGCGCGCGGCCAGCGCCGGCGGCAGGCCGCCGGGGCCGACCACGCCGAACCA
>CADCTL010000142.1 GCA_902805625.1 uncultured Acetobacteraceae bacterium | reverse complement strand
GGCGGCCGGTTCGTCCGCAAGGACAGCGCCTTCCGCAACTGGGTGACGCCGGACGGCGCGCCCGGCCCGACCGGCCGCGGCGGCTTCCGGGCCGAATCGGGCCGCTACCACCTCTACGTCAGCCTCGCCTGCCCCTGGGCGCACCGCACGCTCATCGTGCGCGCGCTCAAGGGGCTCGAAGGCGCGGTCGGCGTCTCGGTGGTCCACTGGCTCATGCGCGAGAACGGCTGGACCTTCGCCGAGGGGCCGGGGACGGTGCCCGACACGGTCAACGGCGCGGCCTACCTGCACCAAGTCTACACCGCCGCGGACCCGCACTACACCGGGCGGGTGACGGTGCCCGTGCTGTGGGACAAGCGGAGCGGCACGGTCGTCTCCAACGAGTCGTCCGAGATCATCCGGATGCTCGGCGGCGCCTTCGACGGCGTCGGCGCGGCGCCCGGTGACTTCTACCCCGAACCGCTCAGGCCGGAGATCGACGCGATCAACGCGCGCGTCTACGAGACAGTGAACAACGGCGTGTACAAGGCCGGCTTCGCCACCTCGCAGGCCGCCTACGAGGAGGCGGTCGGGCCGCTGTTCGAGACGCTGGAGTGGCTCGACGCGCGCTTGGCGGACCGCCGCTTCCTGCTGGGCGACGCACTGACGGAAGCCGACGTCCGATTGTTCACGACGCTGGTGCGCTTCGACCCGGTGTACGTCGGCCACTTCAAATGCAACCTGCGCCGGCTCGTGGACCTGCCCAACCTGTGGGCCTACACGCGCGACGTCTATGCGCTGCCCGGCGTGGCCGGCACGGTGGATTTCGAGCACATCAAGCGGCACTACCACGAGAGCCACCGCAACCTGAACCCGACCGGCATCGTGCCCGCCGGCCCGGCGCTCGACTTCGCCGCGCCGCACGGGCGGGAACGCCTCGGCCGCCGCTGACCCGCCGGCTCACGGGGGCAAGGGCGCCCCCGCCAGCCGCCGCCACCGGCGCAGCAGGAGCGCCGCCACCACCGCCAGCCCGGCGGCGAGGCCGATCCAGATCCCGCTGGCCCCGAAGCCGAGCGGGAAGCCCAGCACGAGCCCGATCGGCAGGCCTATGGCCCAGTAGCCCACGGCGGCGAAGAGCATCGGCGCGCGCGTGTCGCGCAGGCCCCGCAGCGCGCCCGCCGCGACCACCTGCACGCCGTCCGCCAACTGGAACAGCCCGGCGATCACCAGCAGGGTGGCGGCGGTGGCCGCCACGGCGGGCGCGGCCGGGTCCGCGGTGCTCAGGAACAGCCAGGGCAGGGCGCCGGAGCCCGCCACGATCGCCGCCGCCGTCACCGCCATGAAGGCCGTGCCGAGCGCCACCGCGACCGAGCCGGCCAGCGCGGCGCCCCTCGCGTCCCCGGCCCCGGCGGCGAGGCCGACGCGCGCCGTCGCAGCCTGCCCGATGCCCAAGGGCACCATGAAGGTGGCCGTCGCCACCTGCACCGCGACCGCGTGCGCCGCGAGCGGCACCGCGCCGAGCAGGCCCACCACCAGCGCCGCGCCGGCGAACAGGCCGATCTCCAGCCACATCTGCCCGGCGATGGGCAGCCCCACGCGGAACACCTCGCGGAAGCGCGGCCAATCCGGCCGCCACAGCCGGCCGAGCAGGCGGAAGCGCCGCAGTTGGCGGTCGCGCGAGATCAAGCCCAGCAGGGCGAGCGGCATGAGCAGGTTGACCAAGGCGCTCGCCAGCCCGGCGCCGAACACGCCGAGCCGCGGCGCCCCGAAGGCGCCGAACACCAGGGCCCAGACCAGAAGCGCGTTCACCCCCACGCCGAGGAAGGCGACCAGCAGCGCCGGCGCGGGCCGCTCCATCGCGGCGAGGAAGCCGCGCAAGACGATGAAGGCGCCGAAGAAGGGCATCCCCCACATGAACGCCCGCAGGTAGTCGGCCGCCAGCGCGGCGATCGCGGGCTCCTGGCCGGCGGCGAGCAGCAGCGGCTCCGCGTGCCAGAGCAGCGCCCAGGTCGGCAGCGTCAGCGCCATGATGGCCCAGAGCGCCTGCCGCGCGCTGCGGCGCATCTCGCGCATCCAGCCGCGGCGCGGCCCGTCCGTGCGCCGCGACGCGCCCCGGGCCTGCGCGAGCAGGGGCGCGGCGGCGAGGGAAAGGCCGAAGGTGGGCGCCTGCACCGCCCAGTAGAGGTTGCCGCCGACGGTGGCCGCGGCCAGCGCCTCCGTCCCGAGGCGCCCGAGGATCGCGGTGTCCGTCAGCAGCAGCGCCACGCCCGACAGGTTGGTGAGCGCGATCGGCCAGGCGAGCGCGATCATCGCCCACGCCTCCATCCGCCACGCCGCCCGTCGAGGCGGCGCGACGCGCCCGAGCGCCGTCGTTCCCTCCATCCGCGGTCCATAGCGGAAACGGCGCGGCGGCGCCCGTGATGTTTCCTGGGGCGCGGCTCGGAGGGCTGGAGGCCGGTGTGGCTCGGGCTATGCTGGCCTCAACGACACGGAGGAGATCCGCCCATGCACCGCCGCGCGTTGCTCGCCGCTCCCGCCGTCGCGCCCGCGTTGGCCGCGCTCCCCGCCGCCGCCCAGAGCGCGCCGCGCATCGTGTCGGAGGACGCCATGGTGCCCTCGGGCGACCCCGGCATCGAGCTGTTCCTCCGCAACAAGCGGCCGGAGTCGCTCAACGCCTTCCAGCCGAACCGCACCCTGCTGATGGTGCACGGCGCGACCTACCCCGCGCACACCGCCTTCGACCTGCCGCTCGGCGGCGTGTCCTGGATGGACTACATCGCCGGCCGCGGCTTCGACGTGTGGAGCCTCGACCTCCGCGGCTACGGCCGCAGCAGCCGCCCGCCGGAGATGGCGCAGCCCGCCGCCGCGAACGGGCCGGTGACGCGCGGCGAAACGGCGGTGGCCGACATCGCCGCGGCCTCGGCGTTCATCCGCGAGCGGCGCGGCCTGCCGCGCCTGACGGCGCTCGGCTATTCCTGGGGCACGGCGCTGATGGGCCGCTACGCCGCCGACAACGCGGCGCTGGTGGAGCGGCTGGTGCTCTACGCGCCGGTCTGGCTGCGGCAGACGCAGAGTCTCGCCGACCCCGGCGGCGACCTCGGCGCCTATCGCATGGTGACGGTGGAGGCCGCGCGCCGGCGCCGCGGCGCCGGCGTGCCGGAAGGGAAGCGCGAGGGGTTGGTCCCCGCCGGCTGGTTCGAGCAATGGGCCGGGGCGACCTGGGCCACCGACCCGGAGGCCGCGCGGCAAACTCCGCCGGCGCTGCGCGCGCCGAACGGCTCGGTCGCCGACGGGCGGGAATACTGGGCCGCCGGCAAGCCCTTCTACGACCCCGCGAAGATCGCCGCGCCGACCCTGCTGGTGCTGGGCGAGTGGGACCAGGACACGCCGACCTACATGGCCAACGCGCTGTTCCCGTCGCTGACCGGCGCGGCGTCCAAGCGGCTGGTGATCCTGGGGGAGGGGACGCACGGCATGTGGATGGAGCGCAACCGCGGCGCCCTGTTCCAGACGGTGCAGGTGTTCCTGGAGGAAACGGCGGCGGCGTGACGACGGGCGCCGCCGGTCGCGCTCAGGTTGACAAACCCGGCCTCGACCACACAGCTTTCGTGTCAGTTTGAGGAAACCCCAACATGGCCGGCAGCGACCAGACCAAGAAGCAATTCAAGCTCCGCAGCCAGCGCTGGTTCGACGACCCGGAGGACCCGGGGATGACCGCGCTCTACGCCGAGCGCTACCTGAACTTCGGCCTGACGCGGGGCGAGCTGCAGTCGGGCAAGCCGATCATCGGCATCGCCCAGACCGGCAGCGACATCGCGCCCTGCAATCGGCACCACCTCGACCTGGCGAAGCGGGTGCGGGACGGGATCATCGCGGCCGGCGGTTTGCCGATGGAATTCCCGATCCACCCCATCCAGGAGACCGGCAAGCGGCCCACCGCGGCGCTGGACCGCAACCTCGCCTACCTGTCGCTGGTGGAGGTGCTGCACGGCTACCCGCTGGACGGCGTCGTGCTCACCACCGGCTGCGACAAGACGACGCCCGCCTGCCTGATGGGCGCGGCCACCGTGAACATCCCGGCGATCGTGCTCTCCGGCGGGCCGATGCTGGACGGGCACCACCAGGGGCTCCTGACCGGCAGCGGCACCATCGTCTGGAAGGCGCGCAAGATGCTGGCGCAGGGCGAGATCAGCTACGACAACTTCATGGAACTGGTCTCCTCCAGCGCCACCAGCGTCGGCCACTGCAACACCATGGGCACGGCGCTGTCCATGAACTGCCTGGCGGAGGCGCTGGGGATGTCCTTGCCCGGTTGCGGCGCCATCCCGGCGCCCTACCGGGAGCGCGGGCAGATGGCCTACGCCACCGGCCGGCGCATCGTCGAGATGGTGGGCGAGAACCTGCGCCCCTCCGACATCATGACGCGCGAGGCGTTCGAGAACGCCATCGTCGCGGCCAGCGCCATCGGCGCCAGCACGAACTGCCCGCCGCACCTCCTCGCCATCGCGCGGCACATGGGCGTGGAACTGGCCATCGAGGATTGGGACCGCATCGGCCACGACGTGCCGCTGCTGGTGGACTGCCAGCCGGCGGGCCGCTTCCTCGGCGAGGCGTTCCACCGCGCGGGCGGCGTGCCCGCCGTGATGCTGGAGCTGCACAGGGCCGGCAGGCTGCACGGCGGCGCCAAGACCGTGTCCGGCCGGACGATCGCGGAAGACGCGGAGCACGCGGTGATCGTGGTGGACCGCGAGGTGATCCGCGAGTACGGCAAGCCGCTGAAGGAGCGCGCGGGCTTCGCCATCCTGTCCGGCAACATCTTCGACAGCGCGGTGATGAAGGTCAGCGTCATCGACCGCGAGTTCCACCAACGTTTCCTGTCCAACCCGGACGGCGTGTTCGAGGGGCAGGTGGTGGTGTTCGAGGGGCCGGAGGACTACCACGACCGCATCGAGGACCCCTCGCTCGGCATCGACGAGCGCACCGTGCTGGTGATCCGCAACTGCGGCCCGGTAGGCTATCCCGGCAGCGCGGAGGTGGTGAACATGCAGCCGCCCGCCGCGCTGCTGAAGGCCGGGATCGAGACCCTGCCCACCATGGGCGACGGGCGGCAGAGCGGCACCTCCGGCAGCCCGTCCATCCTCAACATCTCGCCGGAGGCGGCGGTGGGCGGCGGGTTGGCGCTGTTGAAATCGGGCGACCCGATCCGCATCGACCTGAACCGGCGGCGCGTGGACGTGCTGATCCCCGAGGCGGAACTCGCGGCGCGGCGCGCGGCGTGGAAGCCGCCGCAACTCGTCAACAAGACGCCCTGGGAGGAGATCCAGCGGAGCATGGTCGGCCAGCTCGGCACCGGCGCCTGCCTGGAGCCGGCGACGCTCTACCTCAACATCCTAGAGACGCGCGGGGAGAGCCGGCACAACCACTGAGGCGTGGCGTGGCCTCGGGGCGGGGCGGCGGCCCGGGGTCTCGGCCGCTCCTCGAAGGAGGGAGCGCCTCGCGCCCGCCCCGGCGCACCCCCAACGCATGTCTTTTCACCATCGAAAACGTAACGTGATTGTGGACGTGTGTCGCAAAAATAGATGTTGCCCGTTTTGATCCATAAAACGCACACTGCGTGAGCGAAAAACAACTAAAGGGCGCGAGATGAACGTCGTTCTCCAGGCCTCGGACTTGCTCCCTTCCGGCACCCTCGCCGAAAGGCACCAGTGCCGCCGCGATGCCCAGGGCTGGGCGGCGCTGGCCGTCGCGGCACTCGAATGGGCGGTGCTGGCCGTCGCGGCGTTCGCGTTCGTCGCGGCCGGCGCTGCCCTCTGGTTCGGCTGAACGCAGGGCGCCCGCGGAGGCCGCTCCGCGGGCTCGGCGGCGTCAGGCCGCCCTTCTCGTCCTCGCCGCGCCGCCGACCGCGTCGCGCATGGCCGCGGGCCGGTCTCCGGAGCCGCGCGGCACCATCGACGCGAGGACGCCGTCCCGGAGCAGGTAGTGGTGCGCCAGCGCCGCCGCCGCGTGCAGGCCGATGGCGCCCAGCAGGCCGTAGGAGAGCCACCACTTCGCCCGGAGCAGGGCGAGGGCGAGCTCCCGGTCGGCGTCGGCCAGCGCCGGCAGGTGCAGGCCGAACATGCTGACGCCGATGCCTTTGCTGTTCAGGTGGAGCCAGCCCAGCACCGGCACCGCCAGCAGCATGGCGTAGAGCACGGCGTGCACGGCCTTCGCCGCGGGCGCGCCGCCCTTGCTGCCCGGCCGGGCGCCGCCGCGCCCGGCGGCCAGCCGCCAGCCGAGCCGCAGCGGCACGACGAAGAGGAGCGCGAGCCCGAGGCTCTTGTGCAGGGCGGAGGAGCCCTTCACCAGCTCGGGCCAGAGCGCGAGGGCGAAGCTGGCGAGCACCAGGGCCGCGGTGGCCCAGTGCAGGGCTTGGCTCACCGGGTCGTAGCGGTCGCGACCGGTCTCGCCCGGGGCGGGGCGCAGGTCCCTGCTGTGCTCCATGTCCTTCCTTCCCTCCACCCGCGGCGCGCGGTCGGCCCGGCCGGGCCGACCGCGCCCAGGCCCGCTTCAGCCCCTGGGGGCCGTGGCGCGCGCGACGCGGCCGGTGCTGCTGGCCCTTTCCCAGGCGTCCGCGTCGTTGAGCAGCCGGCGGAACTCCTCGCCGTTGCGTAGCAGCGTCTCGCGCAGCGCCGGCTCCAGGCGCACCTTGTCGCCCTGCTTGTTGACCGGCATCGTGGCCTCGCGGATCGAGCGCAGCGTGGCTTCGACCTCGCCCGCGGTGTGGAGCGGCGTGTTCAGCAGCGTCAGCTTCCGCATCAGTTTGTGCCCGTCGGGCACGTGGCAGGACTCGCAGTCGGCGTCGCGCAGGTTGAGCGCGAAGGCGCGGTAGCGCTGGTCCAGCTCCGGCAGGTGCGGGTTGCCGGCGCTGTAGAGGTCCGAGAACAGCGTGACCTGGGGCTGCGCTTGGCCGCTCGTGTCCGTCCAGTTCCACTGGCCGGCGAAGGCCGGGGGCTCGACGTGGCGGTACGCGGCGGGCCGGGCGGAGTCGTCGCCGCCGCTGTGGCGGGTCACCATCTTCACCCTGCCGTCGGCGGAGAGGTAGAGGCTGATCTGGTTGGACTTCTCGTAGGCGTCCCACTTCGTCGCGGAGTGCCAGAACGGGTAGGGGAAGTGGCCCGGCGGCAGCTCGTTGCGGAAGTAGGCCTGGGCGCGGACGACGTAGGTGCCGTCCTCCCGCGTTTCGCCGGTCCACTCGCCGGTGAACATGTAGAGCGACACGTACATCCGCAGGAACAGGTCGCCGCGGAACCACGTCAGGTTCTTGTCCTTGAGCGCCAGGCTCGGCTGCTCGCCGCCCCACAGCACGGAACCGGAGCCGACGGCCTCGCCCTCGGGGCCCTGCCCGATGGTGGTCCGGCAGGCGTCGAAGGCGGCCACGTCGCCGGGCGTCGCCATCGGGCACCGCTCGGTCAGCGACGCCATGATCTTTGCGGCCGTGGCCGGGCCGTCCACCGCGGGGGAGGCGGTGAACTTCTTGGCGCCTATGGAGATCGCCGCCAAAACCGCCACCCCGCCGAGCAGCCACGCCTTTTTGGTCATGCTCACCTCGCTCGTTCCTTCTTTCCGTTCCGCGTGCGGGTTCGGGACCGGCGCAGCGGCCCGCGCCGCGCCGCCGTGTGGCGCGGGGCTTCAAGCGCCAAAGACGCTTGGCGCGAGTGCGCAGGTTGTGCTTCCGGCCTTCCCACCGCAGGCGATTGATTTCGACGCCATTAAGGTGCAAAGGACCGTTAATAAGCAACCGTAAGTTTTATAAATTTGGATCGCCCACCGATTCCGCGATGCGGGTCGCGAAGGTTCCCGAAAGGTTTTCCCCCGGGGAGGAACAGCCCAGGGCGTCCCAATCATGGGTTGCATGCGCCGGCGGGTCGGTGCGGCGCCGCGAACCAGAACTGGCGCGGCGGAGAACCACGGCTGGCGAGGGAGGGGTGTGCTTGATGCCGGCGCGCGCCGTCCGGCGCGGCTGACCCGCCGCCGGTGCGCTTGGCCGTGCTGGCGGGAGATCGCGGCGCCGGGACGCTCCGGCGCCGCCCAGGGTCGTCGGTCGGCGCGGCGGCCCCGGAAGGGCGCCCGCCGACTCAGTCCCGAGTGCCGGTCACGCTTCCCAGACCGGCTGCCCGTCCGGCCCCTTCACCCGCCGCCAAGTCTCCTGGATCGGCGCGAGCAGGGCGGCGGGCAGGGGGACGAAGCCGAGTTCCGCGGTCGGCCCGCCGGCGTTGCGGAAGACCCAATCGAAGAAACGCATCGTGTTCCGGCTAGCGGCCACCTTCTCCGCGAGCGGGTTCGACGGCATCAGGATGAAGGTGGGGGTCACCATGGGCCACGCGCCGGCCGCGTCGAGGTCGATCATCTCGACGACGAAGCCGGGGGAGGACCAGTCGCCCGCCTCGGCGGCCTTGGCGAAGGAGGCCGCGTCGGGCGCCACGAACTCCCCGGCGCGATTCTTGAGCGACACGGTGGCGAGCTGGGCGGCCTTGGCGTTGGGCGCCCCGGTGTAGCCGATGGCCCCCGGCGTGCCCTTCACCTTCTCGATCAGCCCGCCGTCGGCCGTTGCGCTCTGGCCCGCCGGGAACTGCACCTTGTTGGAGGCGCGCGGCCCCTGGGCCCACGCCTCGGACACGCGCGTCAGGTAGGTGGTGAAGTAGTACGTCGGACCCGCCGGGTCGGCGCGGTGGACGGGCACCACGGGCAGGTCGGGCAGGCGCACGCCGGCGTTCTCCGCGGCGAGCCGCTTGTCGTTCCAGTTCGTGATCTTGCCGAGGAACAGGTCGGCCAGCAGGTCGCCGGTCAAACGGAGCTGGTTCGCCCCGACGCCAGGCAGGTTCACGACGGGCACGAACGCGTTCAGGACGGAGGGGAACTGGATCAGGTGCTGCTCGCGGAGCATGCCCGGGCGCTTCGGGTTGTCCGTCCCCGCGAAGTCCACCTGCCGGGCGACGACCTGGTCCGCCCCCGTGTTCGAGTTGCTCCCCTGGTAGCTCATCTGGACGTTCAGGGCGCCCTGCGCGAGTTGCGCCCACTTGTCGTAGGCTTGGCGGGGGGAAACCGCGCCGCCGCCGGTGATCCGCGCCTCCTGCGCCAGCGTCGGACGGACCAGAAACGGCGCGGCCGCGGCCGCGCTCGCCACGGCAAGGATAGAGCGTCTCCGCACGGGCAAAACTCCTTCAGCTTAACCAGGTCGCCACCCTGTCGGTGGGTGGGTTTAAGAACTCATGCGTTAGATAAGATAAATCGGATTCAACCTACATAACAACCGCTACGTGCGGGGTCGGGTGCCCGGCTGCGCTTCGCCGCCGCGTTCGAGCGGTCGGTCCGGCGGACATGGGCGCCGTGTCTGGAGCGATTGACGGGCGCGACGCCGACGGGAAGATGGACGCCGAGCGGGAGGGTTGTGCGCATGGCCGGCAGGCTTGAGGGGAAGCGGTGCTTCGTGACCGCCGCCGGCCAGGGCATCGGCCGCGCCGCCGCGCTCGCCTTCGCGGCGGAGGGCGGCAGCGTGGTCGCCACGGACCGCGACCCGGCGCTCCTGGCCGGGATGGAGGGTGTCGAAACGCGCAGGCTGGACGTGCTGGACGACGCGGCCGTGGCGGAGGCGGTCGGCGCCGCCGGGCCGCTCGACGTGCTGTTCAACTGCGCGGGCTTCGTCCACCAGAACACCGCGCTGACCTGCACGGACGAGGAGTGGGAGTTCGCCTTCGCGCTGAACGTGCGCGCCATGTGGCGGACGGTCCGCGCCGCGCTGCCGGGGATGCTGGAGCGGCGCCGGGGCAGCATCGTCAACATGGCCTCCGCCTGCTCCAGCGTGAAAGGGGCGCCGAACCGCTTCCTCTACGGCACCACCAAGGCGGCGGTGATCGGGCTGACCAAGGCGGTGGCGACGGAGCACGTGGGGCAGGGGGTGCGCTGCAACTGCCTCTGCCCCGGCACGGTGGAGACGCCCTCGCTCGGCGACCGCATCGCGGCGAACGCGGCGGCCTCTGGCGGGCTGGACGCGGCGCGCGGCGCCTTTGTCGCGCGGCAGGCGATGGGCCGGCTGGCGACGCCGGAGGAGATCGCGGCGCTCGTCGTGTATCTCGCGGCCGACGAGAGCGCCTTCGTCACGGGGCAGGCCGTCGTCATCGACGGCGGCTGGACGCTTTAGAAGAACAAGGGAGCAGGCACATGAAGCTGCTGCGCTACGGTCCGCCGGGCGGAGAGAAACCGGGGCTGCTCGACGCCTCGGGCACGATCCGCGACCTTTCGGGCACCATCCCCGACCTCGCCGGCGAGGCGCTCTCGGCCGCGGGGCTGGCGAAGCTGGCGGCGCTCGACACCGCTTCGCTGCCGGCGGTGCCCGGCAACCCGCGCCTCGGCCCGCCCGTTTCGGGCATGAGGAACCTCGTCTGCATCGGCCTGAACTACGCCGACCACGCGGCCGAGACGGGTTCGCCCATCCCGAAGGAGCCGATCGTGTTCCTCAAGTCGCTCGGCGCGCTGAACGGCCCGAACGACGACGTGGTGATCCCGAAGGGCAGCCGGAAAGCCGACTGGGAGGTGGAACTCGCCATCATCATCGGCGCCCGCGCCACCTGCGTCTCCGAGGACAAGGCGATGGACCACGTGGCCGGCTACGCCGTCGGCAACGACGTGTCCGAGCGCGAGTGGCAGATCGAGCGCGGCGGCTCCTGGGACAAAGGCAAGGGCTGCGACACCTTCGGCCCCGTCGGCCCTTGGCTGGTGACGCGCGACGAGGTGCCGGACCCGCAGGACCTCTCGATGTTCCTGGACGTGGACGGGGAGCGCATGCAGGAGGGCAGCACGCGCACCATGATCTTCGGCGTCCGCACCATCGTCAGCTACGTGTCGCACTTCATCACCCTGCACCCGGGCGACGTGATCTTCACCGGCACGCCGCCGGGCGTGGGCCTCGGCAAGAAGCCGGACCCGGTCTTCCTCAAGCCCGGCCAGACCATGCGCCTCGGCATCGCGGGCCTGGGCGAGCAGGTGCAGCGCACCGTGGCCTACGAGGGGTAGGCGTCCCGGCGGTGGCTATGTTCCACGCGGAGAACCGGGCGCTCCAGGACCGCTTCGGCAGCCGCGCGCTCGCCGACCGTTTGGTGGAGACGCGGCAACGCACCGCCTTCACCGCCGAGGACGCCGCCTTCATAGCCGCCTGCCCGTTCTTCTTCCTGGCGACGGCGGACGCGGAGGGCCGCCCGGACTGCTCCTTCAAGGGCGGCGATCCGGGCTTCGCGCGCGTGCTGGCGCCGGACCTGCTGGCGTTCCCGGACTACGACGGGAACGGGATGTTCAAGTCGCTCGGGAACATCCGCGCCAACCCGGCGGTCGGGCTCTTGTTCATGGCGTTCGACCCCGCCGCGCAGCCGGCGCGGCTGCGGGTGAACGGCACCGCCGAAGTGGCGGCCGAGGACGACCCGACGCTGCGCGAGTTCCCCGGCGGGCAGTTGCTGGTGCGGGTGCGCCCGCTGCACATCTTCCCCAACTGCCCGCGCTACATCCCGGACATGGCCGCGAAGGCCCTCTCGCCGTACACGCCGCGCCCCGGCTCGGCGCCGCCCGAGCCGGAGTGGAAGAGCCGCGCCGTGCTGCGGGACGTGGTGCCGCCCCGCCGCGGCTGATCCCGCCGCGGCGGGGCGGCCCCGGCCCCTCAAGCGATGCCGAAGGCGTCCACGAAGGCCTGCTGCTGCGCCGACGCCCAGGCGGCGATCTCCGACACGTTCGCCGGGGCGGGGTTGGCCGCCGCGTCTTCGAAGAACGAGGTCAACGCCGCGCCGGACGCGGGGAGGTTCGCCACAAAGGCGTTGACCGCCTCCAGATTCGCGTTCTCGAGCGCCTCGCCCTGCGGGGCCAAGCCGGCGGGCGCGAACTGCGCCAGCCCCACCCCAGCATTGGCGGGAGCGGCGGCAGGGGCGGCGGCAGGGGCGGCGGCGGCCGGAGCGTCGGAGGCGGCGCCCGCCGGGACCTGAATGCCAGCGCTGTTGAGGCCCGCGACGACTTGGCTCGGCAGCGCGGGGAGGGCGGGCACTTGGAGGGCCAGGGTGCTGCCGCCGTTGGAAGCGGTGGCGAAGCCCGGGACGTTGGCGTTGAGGAAGCTGGCGAGGTCTGCCGGCAAAGTAAAGCTGATCGTGTCCATGACGTTTCTCCTGGATGCGACCCGAGACCCTCTCCGCAGCGAAGTTGAATCGTGCGGTTTCCAGGGTCTCGTTGGTGCGCGGGCAGATAACGTCAGGATTCCCGCTCTGTCAGCACGCTCCGCTCGAAAATAGATAGAATAATGAGTTACAAGCTACTGTTTTCGTGTGCGTTTTACTTCAAACGTGGAATGCGCGGAGTTGAGTTTCTGGATTGCAAGCAAGCGGAAGTTCAAACTTGAGGCCCGCCGCCGCGGCGGCGCCGGCGGGCGTTGTCAGGCGCCCGAAACGGGGAGGCGGATCGCGCAGCGCAGGCCGCCCGGAGCGAAATCCAGCTCGGCCGCGGCGCGCAGGTCCTGGCGCAACCCTTGGGCCAGGAGGCGCAACCCGAAGCCGCGGCGGGCCGGCGGGTCGGCCACGGGCGGGCCGCCCGCTTCCTCCCAGGTCAAGACGCCGCTGCCGGTGTCCGCCTCGGTCCGCCAAGCCACCGCGACCCGCCCGCCCTCGGCGGAGAGCGCGCCGTGCTTGGCCGCGTTCGTGGCCAACTCGCCCAAGGCCATGGCGAGCGCGACGGCTTCCCGGGGGCCGATCCGCAGCGGCGGCCCCGCGAGCGAGACCCGCCCGGAAGCCAAGTGCGGCGCCAGCGCGCCGCTCGCCACGTCCGCCACCGTCGCCCCGCGCCAGTCCTCGCGCGTGAGCAGGTCGTGGGCGCGGGCGAGGGCGAGCAACCGCCCCTCGAACGCCGCCGTGAACTCCGCGGCCGAAGCCGCCGCGTGCCCGGTTTGGCGGGCGAGCGACTGCACGGTGGCCAGCGTGTTCTTCACGCGGTGGTTCAGCTCCGCGACCAGGAGGCGCCGGCGCTCCTCGGCGTCGTGCCGCGCGGTCACGTCGGAGGCGAGGCCGGCGAAACGTCGGGGCGGGACGCCGTCCGGCCCGGCCGCGATGGGCTTGCCGCGGTCGTGGATCCACCGCACCGACCCGTCGGGGCGCAGGATGCGGTACTCGACGTCGTAGCGGTCCTCGGCGGCCGTCCGGCGGTAGAAGGCCCCGCGCACGCGGTCGCGGTCCTCGGGGTGGACCGTGTCGAGCCAAGCGAGCTGCTCGCGGTAGAGGCCTTCGGGCGCGATGCCCCACACGCGCTCGAACGCCGGACTCAGGTAGGACAATTGAGGCGGGTCGGGCTGGCTGATCCAGAACACGTCGTCGATCGTTTCGGCGATCTGCTGGAGCCGCTCCTCGCTCTCGCGCAACCGCCTCTCGGCTTCCCGCTCGGCGGTTCGGTCGCGCATGACCTTGACCAGGCCTTCCGGCCGGCCGTGGGTGCCGCGCAGCAACATGACGACTCCGCTGCCCCAGAAGCGGGAACCGTCGCGCCGGATGTGCCAGCGCTCGTTCAAGGCCCGCGTTTCGGCCAGCGCCGTGGCCATCTCGCGCTCCGGCGCGCCGTCCGCCCGATCCTCGGGGGTGAAGATCAAGTCGCAGCGCTGCCCCAACGCCTCCGCCTCGGACCAGCCCAGCAGGCGGGACGCGCCCTCGTTCCAGGCGGTGATGCGCCGGTCGAGGCCGGTGGCGATGACCATGTAGTCGGTGACGCTGTCGAGGATCTGGCGCAACCGCGCCCCATCCAGCGTCGAAGCCGCGCCGACCCGGTCCGCTTCGGAGCCGGCGGCCTCGGCGGCGAGGCGGCGGCGGAGAAGGGCGATCTCCGTTTCGAGCGACGCGACGCGGGCGCGCAACGCGGCGGCTTCGTTCGCATCGACGTCTGAGGGCGGAATGGGATGGTGGTCGGCGGGCGGCATCAACTTAGGAAACGGCATAAGTCACGGAAGCGTTGCATCCGGCTGTCGAGCAGATTGCCGGAACGGCCAGGTGTGCGCCGTTCGGGACGCGGAACACCGTGCTCCTCCATAGGCGGCGGCGGCGCGGCCCCGCGCGGGGCCGCGCTTTCCGACTCACACGAGGATCGGCGCGGGCTCGCTCGTCACCGCCCTTTCCAGCGACTGGGTGGCGGCGACGAGGTTGCGCGCCGCGTCCGCGTCCGACACCGGCAAGAGGATGCCGTTGGCGACCGGCAGGCCGGGTTTGTAGCCGGCCACCCCGTTCACCTCGTTGGGCGTCCCCCCGCCCTGCGTCGCCGGCACGAACAGCCCGTGAACCTGAACCTCGCGGCCCGTGAGCCGGTCCACGAGCTCGCCGAACAGCTCGTTCTC
>CADCTL010000141.1 GCA_902805625.1 uncultured Acetobacteraceae bacterium | reverse complement strand
AGCGCCGCATCGCCGCCGGCTCCGGCACCACCGTGCAAGAGGTGAACCGGCTGCTGAAGCAGTTCGACGACATGTCCGCGATGATGAAGCGGATGAACAAGCTCGGCCAGAAGGGGATGATGCGCGGCGGGATGGCCGCGTTGATGCCCGGAGGCCGTTCGGGCAACCCTGGCCGCAGGCCGTTCTGACCACCAGACCAAACCGAGGAGCAACCGGAGCACCCATGGGCCTCAAGATCCGCCTCGCCCGCGCCGGCGCCAAGAAGCGCCCCTACTACCACATCGTGGTGGCCGACAGCCGCTCGCCGCGCGACGGCCGCTTCATCGAGAAGCTCGGCTCCTACAACCCGATGCTGCCGTCCGAGCACGCGGACCGCGTGCGCCTGCAAGGCGAGCGGATCAAGCACTGGATGGACCACGGCGCGCTCGCCACCGACCGCGTGGCGAAGTTCCTCGGCAAGGCCGGGCTCGCGCCGATGCCGGTGTTCCGCGAGCAGCCGAAGAAGTCCGCGCCGAAGAAGAAGGCGCAGGAGCGCGCCGCCGCGGCCGCCGCTTCGGCGGGCTGAGGAAGCGGAGGCTGTTGGGGCGATGGCGCCGGCGGAGCAGCGCATCTTGGTGGGCGAGATCGGCCGGCCGCACGGCGTGCGCGGCCTCGTCAAGCTGCGTTCCTTCACCGCCGACCCCGCCGCAATCGCCTCCTACGGCCCGCTGACGGACGCCACGGGGCAACGCCGCTTCGGGCTGACGCTGCTCGCGGAAGGCCTCGCCCGCGTCGAGGGCGTGGAGGACCGCGAGGCGGCCGCGCGGTTGACCGGCACGGCGCTGTACGTGGAGCGCGCCAACCTGCCGCCGCCGGAGGAGGACGAGTTCTACCTCGCCGACCTCGTCGGCCTCCGAGCCGAAAGCGCCGCGGGCGGGTCGCTCGGCCATGTCCGTTCGGTGGAGGAGCACGGCGCCGGCGCCTTCCTGGTGCTGGACGGCCCGCCTGAACGCTTCGTGCCCTTCACCCGCGCCTGCGTGCCCGTGGTGGACACCGCGGCGGGCCGCGTGGTGGTGCAACTCCCCGAAGAAACCGCGGCGCCGCCGCCCTCCGACGAGGCCGCCGCATGACGTGGCGCGCCACCGTCCTCACCCTTTTCCCCGAGGTGTTCCCCGGCCCGCTCGGCGCGTCCCTCGCCGGGCGCGGGCTGCGCGACGGCCTTTGGCGGCTCGACGCGCTCGACATCCGGAGCTTCGGCATCGGCCGCCACCGCAGCGTGGACGACACGCCCTTCGGCGGGGGCGCCGGCATGGTGTTGCGGCCGGACGTGGTGGACGCGGCCTGCGGCGCCGCGCTGGCGGAAGCGCCCGGCCGCCCGCTGGTCGCGCTGACCCCGCGCGGCGAGCCGCTGACGCAATCCACCGTGCGCGACCTCGCCGCGGAAGCCGGCGTCGTGCTGCTCTGCGGCCGCTACGAGGGCGTGGACCAGCGCGTGGTCGAGGCGCGCGGGATGCGCGAGATCTCGGTCGGCGACTACGTCCTCTCGGGCGGCGAAACCGCGGCCATGGTGCTGCTCGACGCCTGCGTGCGCCTCCTGCCCGGCGTCATGGGCGCCGCCGAGAGCGCCGAGGAGGAGAGCTTCGCCGCCGACGGCCTGCTCGAATACCCGCACTACACCCGCCCGGCCGAGTGGAATGGCCTGCGCGTGCCGGAGGTGCTGCTCTCCGGCCACCACGCCGATGTCGCCCGGTGGCGCAGAGCCGAGGCCGAGCGGGTCACCCGCGAGCGCCGGCCCGACCTCTGGGCCCGCTTCCGCGCGGCGCCGCCTGTCGCGTCGGCCGAGGGCAGGGCGCCACCGCTTGCCGCCCGCCACGGCGCCGCCTAAACCGAACGCCAAGAGGACCCGACCCATGAACCTGTTGCAGCAATTCGAAGCGGACCAGCAGGCCCGCCTGCTCGCCGCCCGCGCGGTGCCGGAATTCGAGCCCGGCGACACCGTCCGCGTGATGGTGCGCGTGGTGGAAGGCGAGCGCACCCGCACCCAGGCCTACGAAGGCGTGGTGATCGCGCGTTCCAACCGCGGCGTGAACAGCAACTTCACGGTCCGCAAGCTCTCCTACGGCGAGGGCGTGGAGCGCGTGTTCCCGCTCTACTCGCCTTCCGTCACGGAGATCGCGGTGGTGCGCCGGGGCAGGGTGCGCCGCGCGAAGCTGTACTACCTCCGCGGGCGCACCGGCAAGGCGGCGCGCATCCAGGAGCGCGCGGCCGACACCACGCCGAAGGGCGCGGCGGAAGGCCCGAAGGGCCCGACCGCGCAGATGGTGGAACAGCCGGCGGCCGAGCAGCAACCGCAGGGCTGAGGACCGAACGCACGCACCCGAACGAGGACCTTCCGATGTCAGCGCAGGCGCCGCGCACGCTCTTCGACAAGATCTGGGCCGCCCACGTGGTGGACACGCTCCCGGACGGCACGGCGCTCCTCTACATCGACCTCCACCTCACCCACGAGGTGACGACGCCGCAGGCCTTCGAGGGCCTGCGCGCCGCCGGGCGCAAGGTGCGCCGGCCTGACGCGACGCTCGCCGTGGTGGACCACAACATCGCCACGGACGAGACGCGCCGCACCGGCATCGGCGACGCCGAGAGCCGCCTCCAGGTCGAGACCCTGGAGCGCAACGTCGCCGAGTTCGGCGTGCCCTACATCCCGCTGCTCGACGACCGGCAAGGCATCGTCCACATCATCGGGCCGGAGCTGGGCCGCTCGCTGCCCGGCATGACCATCGTCTGCGGCGACAGCCACACCTCCACGCACGGCGCCATGGGCGCGCTCGCCTTCGGCATCGGCACCTCCGAGGTGGAGCACGTGCTGGCGACGCAGACGCTGTTGCAGAAGCCCGCCAAGAACATGCGCGTCAGCGTGGACGGCGACTTGGCCTTCGGCTGCTCCGCGAAGGACATCGTGCTGGCGATCATCGGCAAGATCGGCACCGCCGGCGGCACCGGCCACGTGGTGGAGTACGCCGGCGATGCCATCCGCGCCCTCGACATGGCCGGGCGCATGACGGTGTGCAACATGTCCATCGAGGGCGGCGCCCGCGCCGGCATGATCGCCCCCGACCAAACCACCTTCGACTACATCGCCCGCACGCCGCACGGCCCGAAGGGCGAGGCGATGGAGCAGGCCCTCCGCTGGTGGCGCACCCTGCCGAGCGACGAGGGCGCCCACTTCGACCGCGAGGTGAAGCTGGACGCGCACGCGATCGCCCCGCAAGTCACCTGGGGCACCAGCCCCGAAGACGTGCTGCCCATCACCGGCGCCGTGCCCGACCCGGAGGAAGCGGCGGACGAAGCGCGCCGCGCCCAGCTCCGCCGCATGATGGAGTACATGGGCCTCACGCCGGGCCAGCGGCTGCAAGACCTGCCGGTGGATGTTGTCTTCATCGGCTCCTGCACCAACAGCCGCATCGAGGACATCCGCGCCGCCGCCGCCGTCGCCCGCGGCCGCAAGGTCGCCGACAACGTGCGCGCCATGGTGGTGCCCGGCTCCGGCTTGGTGAAGAAGCAGGCGGAGCGGGAGGGCCTCGACCGCGTCCTGCGCGAGGCCGGCTTCGAATGGCGCGAGGCCGGGTGCTCGATGTGCCTCGGCATGAACCCGGACAAGCTCAAGCCCGGCCAGCGCTGCGCCAGCACCTCCAACCGCAACTTCGAAGGCCGGCAAGGGCAGGGCGGGCGCACCCACCTCCTGTCGCCCGCCATGGCGGCGGCGGCGGCGCTGGCCGGCAAGCTGGCCGACGTGCGCGATTGGCAGCCTAAGGGAGAGGCGTGATGCAGCCCTTCACGACCCTCACCGGCGTCGCCGCGCCGCTGCCCATGGCGAACGTGGACACGGACAAGATCATCCCGGCGCGCTTCCTGAAGTCCATCAACCGCACGGGCTTCGGCAAGAACCTCTTTCACAGCATGCGCTTCCGCGAGGACGGGTCGGAGAACCCGGACTTCGTGCTGAACCAGCCGGCCTACCGCAACGCGGAGGTGCTGATCGCCTTCGAGAACTTCGGCTGCGGCTCGTCCCGCGAGCACGCGCCCTGGGCGTTGCTCGACTTCGGCATCCGCTGCGTCATCGCGCCCGACTTCGCCGACATCTTCCACAACAACTGCTTCAAGAACGGCATCCTGCCGGTGCGCCTGCCGCGCGAGGTCTGCGAGGCGCTGATGGACGACGCCCGCCTCGGCGGCAACGCCCGCCTCACGGTGGACCTGGAGCGCCAGGTCGTGGTGCGCCCGAGCGGCGAAGAGATCCCCTTCGAGGTGGACCCGCTACGCAAACACCTGCTTTTGAATGGCCTGGACGACATCGGCCAAACGCTCCAGCACGCCGGCGCCATCGATTCCTTCGAGGCCCGGCGCAAGACGGAGCAGCCCTGGCTGGCGGGCTGACCGCACCGAAGAAAAAGCCACGGGGGAACGTCCATGCCGGCCAACAAAAAGCTCCTCATCCTCCCCGGCGACGGCATCGGCCCGGAGGTGATGCGCGAGGTGCGCCACCTCATCGATTGGATGGACCACCGCCGCCGCGCCACCTTCGACGTGCAAGACGGCTTGGTCGGCGGCGCCGCGCTGGACGCCACCGGCGCGCCCTGCCCGGACGCGACGGTCGAGAAGGCCCGCGCCGCCGACGCCGTGCTGTTCGGCAGCGTCGGCGGCCCGAAGTGGGACAGCCTGCCCTTCGACCAGCGGCCCGAACTCGGCATCCTCCGGCTCCGCAAGGACCTCGGCCTGTTCGCCAACCTGCGCCCGGCCGTCGTGCTCGACCCCTTGGTGGACGCCTCTTCCCTCAAGCCCGACCTGGTCCGCGGCCTGGACCTGATGATCGTGCGGGAGTCGACGGGCGGCATCTACTTCGGCGAGCCGCGAGGCATCGAGACCGGCCCCGACGGCAAGCGCCGCGGCATCGACACGGAGGTCTACACCGAAGACGAGATCGCCCGCGTGGCCCGTGTCGCCTTCGACTTGGCCCGCGGCCGCCGCCGCCACCTCACCAGCGTCGAGAAGGCCAACGTCATGCAGTCCGGGCGCCTGTGGCGCGCGGTGGTGGGGGAGATCGGCAAGGCGGAGTACCCGGACGTCGAACTCCAGCACATGTACGCCGACAACTGCGCCATGCAGCTCTGCGCCCGGCCCAAGCAGTTCGACGTGATCCTCGGCAGCAACCTCTTCGGCGACGTGCTCTCGGACCTGGCGGCGGCGCTCACCGGCTCGCTCGGGATGCTGCCCTCGGCCACGCTCGGCGCGCCCGGCCCGGACGGGCGGCGCCACGCCCTCTACGAGCCGATCCACGGCTCGGCGCCCGACATCGCGGGCAAGGGCATCGCCAACCCGCTGGCGCAAATCCTGTCCTTCGCCATGCTGCTGCGCCTGTCGTTCGGCATGGAGGAGGACGCGAAGCTGATCGAAACGGCGATCGAGAAGGTGCTCGCCGGCGGGCTCCGCACCGCCGACATCATGCAGCCCGGCATGGCCCGCGTGGGCACCGGCGTGATGGGGGAAGCGCTGCTGCGGGAACTGGACAAGCTCGCCGCCTGAGCCGCCGCGCGCGGGGTTGCGCCGCCCCGCCGGCTCGGCTATTTCCGCCGCCCTGGGGCGCCCGTAGCTCAGCTGGATAGAGCACCAGACTACGAATCTGGGGGTCAGGAGTTCGAATCTCTTCGGGCGCGCCAGTCTCCTGCCCAACTCCAACGCGTTTCAGCTGCGGCGCGGCAGGTCGCGGAGCTTCTCCAGCACGCGGCGGTCCTCCTCGGTCGGTTCCGGCGGCTCCAGCGGCGCCACGCCGGGCGGGACGGCACCGCCGGGGTCGCGCTCAGCTCCAGCGCCGGCTCCCCCGACGCCCGGAGGAACGGCGTCGCCCGGGTCCGCCGCCGTGTCTTTGGAAGGTCGTTCGCGCTCCGCCATGTCTCGCCTCGTCCGCCTCGCGTGCCGAGGAGGACGCGTGGGCGAGGGATCGGTTGCGCACGGCGGGCACGACGGGGCTCAGGCCCGCGGGCCCGCCGTGCGGATGGCCGGCCAGCCGATCACCCCCGGTCCGGAGCCGGGCGCAGGCCCAGCTTCCACGCCGCGACCTCGACGCAACGTTCGAACACGTCCAGCGCGTCGAACGGGCGGTCCCGGCCGTCCGGCGGCAGCACCATCGGATGGCCGCCGCCGTCCAGCACGGCGCCGGGGACCATGAGGTTGTCCGGCAACCCGAAGCCCTCCACCGACAGCCCTGGCATGGGGTCGGGCACGGCCCGGACTTGGCGCCGGCTGCGCTCCGCGAAGGGCTCGGCGGAGTTCGAATAGCCGAAGACCGGCCTGCCGCGCCCGAGGAACCAACCGACCTCGACCAGCGTGCCGGCGTCCGCCGAAGGGCCGCGGAACGGGGTCAGGTTGGCGATGACGACGCCGCACGCCTCCATCAGGGCCACGTCCTTGCGGAAGATCGTGCGCCACGCCTCCTCGTCCGGCATCGCCCGGAGGCTGTCCACGTCCTCGTTCAAGGGCGGGCGGCCGACGATCCCGTGCCGGGCGCAAATCTCCACCTTGCGGCGGGCGTGCTCGCGCGCGTCCGGCAGGAACACGTCGGGGCCGGCCAAGTACGCTTCCACGCTGTGGGCTCCTCCCGTCCGACCCGAGATCAGCCGAGCTCGATCTCGTCCTCGACCACGTGCGTCAGGCCCGCGGCCTCGACCGTGATCGTCGCCTTCGCCTTGACCTTGCCGTCACCGGACAGGCGGCCCGCCTTCACCGCCTCGTGGACGGCGTTCTCGATCTCGCGCTGCGAGGTCACGCCGACGGCCTTCAGGAACTTGCGGACAGACATGTTGAACCGGTCTTCGTCCATCGCGGGTCTCCTCTCCCGACACCGGCGGCCGGCCCGCCCCCGGCTGGCCCGCCGCTCACGGCATCATGCTCACATGCGCCGACACCACCCGCCAGCCTTCCGGCATGCGCGCCCAGGTCTGGCTCTGCCGGCCGAGGCGCCCGCCGCGGCGGAAGAGGGTGTTCGCGGTGGCCATGTCGCGGCCGTAGGCGGTGATCACCGTCCGCTCCAACTCGCGCGCCAAGCCCACCGAGGGGCGCGCGGCGCGGTACGCCTTGATCTCGTCATGCCCGTGCAGGTTCTCGGCGATGCCGTAGCGGAGGGTGAGGGGGCTGTCCCAGAACAGCTCGTCCAGCACGGCGACATCGTTCGCCACCAGCGCCGCTTCGTAGCGCTCGAAAGCGGCCGTGACCTCGGCCACGACCTCGGGGATGTTGATCTCCATGCGCGTCCTCACCTCGGCGGGGTCGGGGAGCCGGCGACGCCGGCGCGTTCCAGCGCGCGGGCCGCGCGGAACAGGAGGTCCTCGCGCCACGGCGCGGCGATGAGTTGCACGCCGATCGGCAGGCCGCCGGGCGCGCCGGCGGCGCCAGGATCGGCCAGCGGCACCGCCACGGCGGGCAGGCCGATGCAGGAGATGGGTTGGGTGTAGACGCCGAGGTTGGGCCGCACCGGCACCGCCTCGCCGTCCACCTCCACCGTGTCCTGCCCGATGCGCGGCGCGACATAGGGTGTGGCGGGGGTGAGGAGCAGGTCCCACTCATCGAACAGGGGCAGCACGCGCGCCCGGTAGGCGGCGCGCACGCGCTGCGCCTGCACGAGCCACGACGCGGGCAGCAGCGCGCCGGCCAGGAAGCGGTCGCGCGTCATGGGGTCGAAGTCGTCGGGGCGCTCGCGCAGGTCAGGCAGGTGCAGGTTGGCGCCCTCGGCCATGGTGATGAGGAAGGCGGCGGCGCGGCCGCGCGCGGCTTCCGGCACGGAAACGCGCGCAGCGGCGCCGAGCGCGCGCGCGGCGATGGCCACGGCGGCGAAAGCCTCCGCATGGCCGTTGCGGGCGAAGTGGCCGTCCGCCACGGCGATCCGCAGGCCGGCGATGCCGGCGTCGAGCAGCGGCGACACCGGCGCCGCCTCGCGCCATTGCTGCGCCGGGTCGTCCGGATCGGCGCCCTGCGCCGCGTCGTAGGCCAGGGCGAGGTCGGCGGCGTCCCGCGCGAACGGGCCGACATGGTCGAAGGAGGCCGCGAAAAGGTAGGCGCCGCCCCGCGAAAGGCGGCCGTAGGTCGGCTTCAGCCCGAAGACGCCGCAGAGCGAGGCGGGCACGCGGATGGAGCCGTTGGTGTCGCTGCCGAGCGCGAGCGGCGCCAGCCCCGCGGCCACCGCCGCCGCCGAACCGCCGGAGGAGCCGCCGGCGATGCGCCCGGTGTCGTGCGGGTTCCGCACGGGTCCGTAGTGGTGGTTCTCCGTGGTGAAGCCGTAGGCGTACTCGTCCATGTTGAGCGCGCCGAGCAGCACGGCGCCCGCCGCGCGCAAGCGGCGGAGCAGGAAGGCGTCGCGCGCGGCGGGGGACTTGTCCCGCTCGATCTTCGAGCCCGCGAGGGTGGCGAGCCCCTCCACGTCGAACAGGTTCTTCACGGCCACCGGCACGCCGGCGAGCGGGCCCGGATCTCGCCCGGCGGAAACGGCCGCGTCCACCGCCGCCGCCTCGGCCCGCGCGCGCTCGGCGGTGACGGCAGTGAAGCAGTTGAACGCCCCGTCGCGCGCGGCGATGTCGGCCAGCGCCGCCTCCGCCACGTCCTTCGCGGAGCGGCGGCCGGCGCGGACGGCGGCGGCGGTCTCGGCCGCGCTCATCCGGGCGCGTCCCGGCCCGCGACGAAGATCGGCGCCGGTTCGTCAGCGGGCGTGAGCGGCAACCCTTGCACGGCGGCCGCCATCCGTGCGGCGAGGCGCAGGTTGGCGGTGATGCCGGGCAGGTGGCGCGGGTCGAGCGCCAAGCCGACCAGCGCGGCAGTCCCGCGCGCGTAGCCCTCAGCGTCAAATTCGGTGTGGTCGTTCATGCGGCGGCTCCGGGGGGAAGTGGCAGGCGACGCGGCGGCCGCCGGGCATCGGCCGCAAAGGCGGCGGCACGGTACGGCACACATCCTGACCGATGGGGCAGCGGCCGTGGAAGCCGCAGGCCTTCGGGTCCGGGTTTATCGGACTCCGCGGCTCGCCGGCCAAGCGGGGCGCGGCCGCCGCCCATCGTTCTCCTGGCGCCGCGACGGCGTCGGCGAGGGCCGCCGTGTAGGGCGGCGCGGGCGCGGCGAACACCGCCTCCGCCGGCCCCTCCTCCATGACGCGGCCGCCGTACATAACCAGCACGCGGCCACAGAGCCGCAAAGGAGGCCGAACAGGCGCCGTCCTCCAACTCGACGGAGCCGAAGCCGAGCGGCGCCGGCACCTGCGCCAGCAAGGCGCCGGCGGCGGCTTCGGGCAGCGCCCAAACCTCGCCGGCGACCGCGTCAGCATGGGCCGGCCCACCGCCGGGGCGGCTGCCAAGCCGAGGACGGTTCTGCGGCCCAACCGATGCGTCGCCTCCATATCGCCTCCCGCCTCCGGCGTTCTCGCCTGGAACGGGTCGCTGCAAGCCACGTATCAAACGCCGCCGGGCCATGGGCCGCGGCGGCGGAAGAAGCCTAACTTTCCAACAAGCTCGCCGCCGCCTTGAGCAGGCTTCCGTCTCTGCCGCGCAACTCCTCCAAGATGCTGAAGTGGTCGGCGTCCGGTACGGTCAGGAGAGGCCCCGGTGCGCCGGCCTCGGCGCGCAGGGCGTGGAACTCGCGCGACTGGCGTCGCAGTTCCGGCAGCTCCCGCCCGCCGTAGGCGACGGCGAGGGGCGTGCCGGTGGGCGGCAAACGCTGCGGAGAAAGCCCCGCGATCTCGTCAGCCGTGAGCGCGAGCTTGTCGTTGAGGGTGGTGCCGCGGATCGGCTCCAGGTCGAAAATCCCGGAGATGGCCAGCGCGGCGCGCACCGAAGGATGGCCCGACAGCAACGCGGCCAAGTGCCCGCCTGCCGACCACCCGGACAGCAGCACCGGCCCGCCGATCCCCAGCGCGCGCCCGCTCGCCGCCAGCCAGTCCAGCGCCCGCCGCAACTCCTCGACGATGCGCGAAAGGCCCGCGTCCGGCGCCAGCGTGTAGCCGGGCAGCGCCGCCGCCCACCCCGCGGCCAGGGCGCCTTCCGCCATGCAAGCGAATCCCTCCCGGCTGTTCCTCTGCCAGTAGCCGCCATGGATGAACACCAGGCACGGCGCCGCCGGATCTGCGGCCGGGAACAGGTCCCAGCGTTCGCGTTCCGAAGGGCCGTAAGGCCGGTCCAGCCCCGTCGGCCGGGCCTCGCGCAGCCGCGCCGAAGCGGCCGCCCAACCCGCGATGATGTCCGGCGCCGCCGGCACCGCCCGTGCGTTGCTGTAAGCCGCGTCGAGTGCGGCCGGGTCCATGTCGCGCCAATCCACGGCCGCACGCCTCCTCCGTTCCCGTGTCAAACAAGCGAAGGCCGCGACCTGCCGCAAGCGCCGCGGCGGCTTCGGCGAGGCGGGACATCAAGCAGCGGCCGGCAAGACCTACCCGACCTCCGCCCAAGCCGAACGACGAGGAGGACTCTCCGCCCCGCTGCCTATACCTTGAGGAGAGGGCGAAGCCCGAATGCCGCCCCCAACAGCCCACGTTCCGCGTGCAGGGCCGCGATCCGCGTAGCGTGCCGGCAGATTGGCCGGCGTCGGCGAGGGCAGGGCATGGAACGGGTCAAGTCCACCAAGGCGCGGCGCACGGGAAGCGCCGCCGCCCCGAGGCTCAGACCAACCCGTCGTAGAGCGGCGCCAGCGGCACGGACAAGCCGAACTCCGGTAAGTCGAGGAAGCCGCGCGCCGCGCGCTCCTCGAAGCCTCCCGCGCGGTCGCACACCAAGGCCAGCGACTCGTCCTGCGCCAACATGACGTAGCGGGCCACCGAGGGAAGAGCGGCGTACTCGGCCCGCTTGGCCCCGCGGTCCGCGGCCGCGGTGGTCTCGGAAAGCACCTCGACGATCAGCAGCGGCTCCGGCACAGCGCTGTCGCCGGGGCGGATCGGCGCGCAGGTGACGACCAGATCCGGGTAGCGGGCGCGGGTGCCGCGCTCCGTCAGCACCTTGAGGTCGGCGCGGACCACGGTGCATGGGCCGCCACGCAACGCCGCCCGTAGCAGGTCCGAGAGACGAGAGGCGATCTCGGTGTGGGCGAAGCTGTCGCCGACCATGGCCACAGGTTGCACGCCGTCCCACTCGTAGCGGATCGACTGGTGCCGCTCCCAGTCGAGGAACTCGGTGAGGGTCGCGGGCGGCCGCGGCTCCAGGGCTGCGCTCATGCGCGCGAGGCTACGATCGGCGGGCCGACAGTGCCAGCAGTCGGGCGAGCGCCGCGAAGGCGTACCGTCCACGTGATGCCGGCCGGTGGGCCCCGATCGGCGCTCCGCGAGCCAAGGCCGCCCGTCGGGCGCATCGCGCACCATGCCGCGCTTGGAGCCGGGTCGCGGCTCCGGCGGCCCGCCCGTCCGGGGACGGAAAGTTGCACTACGAACAGGCCCAAGGTGCCGGCGAGAGGACACGGCGCACGGACCGGGCCCGAGCCACGCCAGCGGTTCGGCACGCAGGCCGAAGCGCTCGCGCCAAGGCAACAAAGGAAGCTATACTCGACTGGCTAAAGGCCCAACCGCGCGATTTGTCCGAAGACGCCCGGTGCGGGGCAGTAAGATGGTAAGGCAGTAAGGAGGTAAGGCGCCGTCGCGGCTCCTCGTCCCTGATCGGGGCGGCCCTCGGCGCCGGCCGCGCGACGAGCACCCAAACCGCTTCGCGCCGCGTCCCGGCTTCAACGGCGCTCCGAACGCAGAGCGGGACGGGACGACCGTTCGGGCCTATCCCCGAACGAACCTTCCGAGCCGTTGGCGCGCTATGGCCTGTGAAGCGCAACAATTCAGACTTCATGTTGCATTGCACAATGGCTCGCGGCTAAACCTGCTTCCGGGAGCAATGCTGGCGCACGGGCAGCCCGAACAGCGGATGACCTGATGCGACGACGCAATTTCGTGCGGGGCGCGGTCCTGGCCTCGACGGCAATGGCCGGCGCGGTGACGACACGCCCCCGGACTCGGGCGCATGCGGCCGCCGGGCCCGAGCCGGTGGACCTGGAACTCGTGCTGGCCGTGGACGTCAGCAGCTCGATCAGCCCGGAGGAGATGGACCTCCAATTCCGGGGCTACGCCGCCGCTTTCGCCGCCGCGGACCTCGCTCGGCGGGTCGGCGCCGGGCCGCTCGGCGCCATTGCCTGCGCGCTCTTCATCTGGTCGGATCCCGACCACCAGCAAACCGTCGTCCCCTGGACGCGCATCGACGGCGCCGGCTCGGCACGGGCCTTCGCGGCGGCGATCGACGCGGCGCCGCGGGCGACCGGCCTCTACACCTCCATCTCCGGCGCCATCGACTTCGCGGCCGGCCTGTTCGGCCGGGGTGGGTTCGAGGGCGCGCGCCGCATCGTGGACATCTCGGGCGACGGGGCGGACAACGCGGCCCGCCCCGGCCGCACGCTCGCCCAGGCCCGCGACGACGCCCTCGACCGCGGCATCGTCCTGAACGGCTTGGCCATTCTCGACCCCGACCCGCCACCCGCCTCCCCGCCGCGGCACGCTTGGCGCGCGCCGCTCGACGAGTACTACCGCGACGCCGTCATCGGCGGGCTCGGGAGCTTCCTGGTGGTCGCCGAGGGCTTCGAGGCCTTCGCCCCCGCGGTGCGCCGCAAACTCGCCCGCGAGATCGCGCACGCGCCGCCGACGGCCCCGCGGGTCGAACGCGTCGTCGGATGAATAGCGGGCCGAGCGCCGCGTTCCGCTAGGAGCGGCGCAGCGGGACGCCCACTGCTGCGGTTGTGTCAGCCGCCCATGGCGGCGCGCGGCGCGCTTCTCTCCTGAGTTGCTGGAGGACTGCGCGGCCGCGGTGGGCGCCGGCGCGGCGGAGGAGGACCTGCAAGCGCTGTCCGCGGCGTGCAAGGCGCGCGGCATGCCGGTGAACGTCGTGGACCGAATGGAGCTGTGCTCCTTCGTCATGCCCGCCATCGTGGACCGCGCGCCGGTGACGACCGGCGTTTCCACCGGCGACGCCGCGCCGGTGCTGACGCGGCAGGTGCGCCGCCGCGTAGAGTCCCTGCTGCCCCCCCTCGGGCGGGTCGCCGCGCTGGCCGACCGCTTCAAGGCCGCCGTCCGCGCGGCCCTGCCGGACATCGCTGCCCGCCGCCGGTTCTTCGACGCGGCCTTGACCGGCCCCGCCGCCGATCTCGCCGTGGCGGGCCGCGACGCCGAAGCGGAGGCCGCCTTCGCCGACGCTCTGCGGAACGCGGAGAAGCGCCCGGCCGGCGTGGTCCACCTGGTCGGCGCCGGGCCGGGCGCGGCGGACCTGCTGACTTTGCGCGCGCTCCGTGTGATGGGGGAGGCGGGCGTGATCGTCCACGACCGGCTGGTCGGCGAGGGCGTGCTGGACCTCGCCCGCCGCGCTGGTGGAGCGCGGGGGCACGGACGCGCAGCGCGTGCTGCGTGGCACGCCGGCGGGCCCGCGCTCCTCTTGGTGGGCGAGGTGGCGGCCGAGGCGGAGGAGGCGCGGCTGGCGGCGTGACGGCTCAACCCGGCGGCTGTGCGGCCGGCACCGCTCCTCTCGCCCCCGGGGCGCCGCTGCTGGCCCGCGCCGCAGGCCGGCGCCGCACCAGCAGCCCGGCGATGCCGCGCGGCAGGAACAGCATGAACAGCACCAGCAGGATGCCGTAGGCGAAGGCGGCGGCGCCGGTGAACTCCGTTCCGAAGCCGATGCGCAGCGACTCCTCCAACCCGATGGTGATGAGCGCGCCGATCGTCGGGCCGACGGGGCTGTACATGCCGCCGGCGATGGCCCCGAAAACGATCTGGAGCGAGATGCCGAGGCCGGCGAGGGACTCCGGGTTCAGGTACATGCGGTACTGCGCCGTCAGCGCGCCGGCGAGCCCGGCGAGCGCGGCCGAGATCAGCGTGACCTTCAGCTTCTCCCGCGTCACTTGGATGCCGATGGAGGAGGCCGCGTCCTCGTCCTCCGCGATGGCCACCAGCGCCTTGGACGACATGGAACGGTCCAGCAGCCGCCAGGCGAGCAGCCCGACCGCCCAGGCCGCGAGCGCGATCCACCAGAAGCCGGCCTTGTCGAATTGCATGGCGGCGAAGCCCGCCCCCGGCGGCGCTTGGTTGGGCGTCATACCGAGCGAGCCGCCGGTGTATTCGCGCAGTGCAGTGACGAGGATGCGGACGATCTCGCCCGCCGCCAGCGTGACCAGCGCGAAGTAGTGCCCCACCACGCGCAGCCGGAAGCACGGGTAGCCGAGCAGCGCGCCGGCCCCTGCCGCGGCCACCACGCCGATCGGCACCCCTATCCAGGGCGATAGGCCGAAGAAGTTCCACAGCAGCGCCATGGTGTAGGCGCTCACGCCGAGGAAGGCGCCGTGGCCGAAGGACACCAGGCCGAACCGCCCCATCATCGCCCAGCCCG
>CADCTL010000140.1 GCA_902805625.1 uncultured Acetobacteraceae bacterium | reverse complement strand
TCGCTCGGGACGGGTGTGATACCGGTCCGCGATTTTGCTGACTCGGACGTGAGTTGAGGCGACGCGGGCCGAGGTGATGCTGGTTGCGTCCAACCCGGTTGGGGAAGGACGCGATGGGTGGACGGGCGCTGACGATCCGCACGGATGTACCGGCGGCGGAGCTACGGCGGCTGGCACGCCACGAGAAGGACCGTGCCGCTGCGGCGCGCATGCTGGCGATCGCGGGCGCGCTCGAGGGTCTGTCGCGGGCCGAGGCGGCACGGCTGGCGGGTATGGAGCGGCAGGCGCTGCGCGACGCGGTGGTGCGCTACAACGCCGAGGACCTTGCCGGACTGCATGACCGACCTCGCTCGGGTCGGCCAGCGCGGCTGGACGGGACGCAAAAGGCGGCGCTGAAGCAAGTGGTGCTGGACGGGCCAGACGTGGAGGCCACGGGCCTGAGCGCCTGGACTTTGGCGGAGCTGTGCCGAGAGGTCGAACAGCGCTGGGGCGTGTCGTACCACCCGTCGCACATGGGCAAGCTGATGCACCAGCTCGGCTTGTCGCGGCAGAAGGCGCGGCCCTCGCACCCGAAGGCGGATGCGGCAGCGCGCGAGGCGTTCGCAAAGGGGGGGCTGCAGGCCGCTCTGGACGGCGCACGGGCGGAGCACACCGATACGCGCCTGACGCTCTGGTTCATGGATGAAGCCAGATTTGGCCAGAAGGGGCGCGTCTGCCATCGCTGGTTCACCCGCGGTCAGCGCCCGCCCGGCCTGTGCGATCAGCGCTACAGCTGGACCCACCTCTTCGCCGCTGTCCGGCCGGCAACCGGCGACAGCTTCGCCCTCGTGCTGCCCGAGGTCTCGGCCATAGCGATGAACGAGTTTCTCGCTCGGTTCGCGGCAACGCTGGCCAAGGACGAGCACGCCGTCATGGTGCTCGACCGCGCTGGCTGGCACACCGCCAAGAAGCTGGTGATCCCGGGCAACCTCACGCTGGTCTGGCTGCCCCCGTACTCACCTGAGATCAATCCGGTGGAGCGGGTCTGGTTGTATTTGCGTGAGAAGCACTGGAGCCACCGCCTGCTCGACACCAGTGGCGCCATCGTCGACGCCCTCTGCCAGGCATGGAATGCACTCACCGCAGAGCGCCTCCAAACCCTCACCAGCTACCCCTACCTTGAACAAGTCAAGATTTAGGCGGACTGGTATAACATGGCGCAATGCTTGCTCGACCCAAACAGCGCCTCAGCACCGTCCGACGGGCCTCGGGAGACCATGGCCCCCGGAGCGCCGCGCGTCAGCATCGGCCTGCCCGTCTTCAACGGCGAGCGCTACCTCGCGCGGGCCATCGACTCGGTCCTGGAGCAGGACTTCCGGGACCTCGAGCTCATCATAAGCGACAACGCCTCCACCGACCGGACCGCGGAGATCTGCGCCGCCTACGCCCGGCGGGACGCCCGCGTGCGCTATGTCCGGAACCCGCGCAACCTCGGGGCGGGGCCGAACTACGACCGCTGCTTCCACCTCGCGCGCGGCACCTACTTCAAGTGGGCGGCGCACGACGACCGCCTCGCGCCCGGCTACCTGTCCCGCACCGTGGCCGCGCTCGAGGCGGCGCCGGGGGCGGTGCTGTGCACCACCGGGGTGGCGGAGATCGGCCCCGGGGACGAGGTGCGCCGGATCTACCGCAACGTCTTCCCCG
>CADCTL010000139.1 GCA_902805625.1 uncultured Acetobacteraceae bacterium | reverse complement strand
GATCGACGCGGGCCGCGATGCAGTGGTCGATGCCGGGGCCCTCCTGGCCTGCGCCGAAACGCCCGAGGCCCTGTCCGGCGCCGCCGTGCTCACGCCCCACGCCGGCGAGTTCGCGCGCGTCTTCGGCCCCGTCGGCGCCGACAAGCCGGCCGCCGCCCGCGCCGCCGCGGCGCGCACCGGTGCCGTGGTGCTGCTCAAGGGCGCCGACACGGTGATCGCCGCGCCCGACGGACGGGTCGCCATCAACGACAACGCGCCGCCGAGCCTCGCCATCGGCGGCACCGGCGACGTGCTCGCGGGCACGATCGCCGCGCTGCTGTGCCAAGGCATGCGGCCGTTCGAGGCCGCCGCCGCGGCCGCTTGGCTCCAGGGCGAGGCGGCGCGGCTGCACCCGCGGCCCGGCTTAGTCGCCAGCGACCTGATCACTCTGTTGCCAGAAGCCTTCGCCCACGCAGCCGGGATCTGACGCGGGGGCGAAATCGCGCTAGGTATCACTCCGTAAATCGTCGCGAGCTTACGGGAAGACTGCCAAGCATGTCCGACGTCGCCGAGCAGAGCGGCCTTTTCGACCGCGCGCTGCGCCGCGTCACCAGCCTTTGGCGGGACATGGCGGATCGGGTGAGCGGCGCGGAGGAGGACTCGATCGAGGCGCAGATGCGCGCCTGCCTGAACGCCCGCGGCGGCGAGGTCTCGGGCCGGAACCGCGCCGCCAAGCTGGCCCAGGCCTACCTCGCTCTCAACGCCGAAGGTCGCCTGTCCTTTCTCCGGAGCCTCGCCGCCTTCGACTCCGACCCCGCCGCCGTCCGCACCGCGGTTGAGCGTCTTTCCGACGCGGCCGACGCGGACGCCCAGGCCGCCGCCAGGGCGGAACTCCGCCGCGTTCTTGAGCCGCCGCGCCTGCGGTTGCTGACGCAGATCAACACCATCCCGGACGGGGTGAAGTTCCTGGTGGACCTGCGCGCCGAGATGCTCCAGGCGTCGGCGGACGGGGACAAGCGCATCCAGGCGCTGGAAACCGACCTCAAGGGCTTGTTGGCGAGTTGGTTCGACGTCGGGTTCTTGGAGCTGCGCCGGATCGACTGGTCCTCGCCTGCTTCCCTGCTGGAGAAGCTCGTCCAGTACGAAGCGGTGCACCGCATCCGCACTTGGCGAGACCTCAAAAACCGCCTCGACTCCGACCGCCGCTGCTACGCCTTTTTCCACCCCCGCATGCCGGACGAGCCGCTGATCTTCGTGGAAGTGGCGCTGGTGAAGGGGCTGGCGGATTCGGTGCAGCGCTTGCTGGACGAGAAGGCGCCGGTGCTCGACCCGCGCGAGGCGGACACCGCCATCTTCTACTCCATCAACAATTGCCAGCGGGGCCTGGACGGCATCTCCTTCGGCAACTTCCTCATCAAGCGGGTGGTGGAGCTGCTGGGCCGGGAGCTGCCCAATGTGAAGAACTTCGCCACGCTGTCGCCCATCCCCGGCTTCTGCCGCTGGCTGCACGAGCGCCTGTCCGACCCGTCGGCCAAGCTGCTGACGGAGGAGGAGGGCGCCGCGCTCCGCGCTGCGGCTCCCCCGGCGCTGGGGGCGGGCGCGGAAGGCGGCACGGCGGTTGTCGCCGCGGAAACGCCGGCCGAGACCTTGTCGCGCGTCCTGAAGCGCCGCGGCTGGCTGCGCGAGGAGAAGGTGGCGCGGGCGCTTGAGCCGGTGCTGACCCGGCTCTGCGCCGGCTACCTGATGAACGAGGCGGCCAGGAGCGGCAGGCGCGCCCGCGACCCGGTGGCGCACTTCCACCTCTCCAACGGCGCGCGGGTAGAACGCATCAACTGGCGCGGCGATGTGTCCGAAAAGGGGCTGCGCGAGAGCGCCGGGCTGATGGTCAACTACCTCTACGACCCGGGCCGGATCGAGGACTACCACGAGGAGTACGTGGGCGAGGGCAGGCGCCCCGCCGCCACTTCCATCCGGCGCCTCGCCCGCGGCTGGATTTGATAGCGGGCACTCCGTCCAGAGCGCCAGGGTGACGCGGTCGGTCCTTGTTCTCGGCACGGCTTCCCCGCGCCCTCTTGCCGGGTCGGGCGCTGCGGGGCCACATGCCCCGTGGGAGCGGGAGGGAACGCGATGAACGTGCTGACGGGCCCCGGCCAGCCCGCGGAGGCCGCCGAGGGCGAAGCATCGCGGCTGCGCCTGCTGCACGCGCTGGAGCGCAAGCTGCTCTGGCTTTCGGCCTGGATGATCCACCACGCCAACCACATCCGGCCGAACCGGGATGGGCTCAAGGTCGGTGGGCACCAGGCCTCCTGCGCGTCCGTCGTTTCCATCATGGCCGGGCTCTATTTCGAGATCCTGCGGCCCGAGGACCGGGTGGCGGTGAAGCCCCACGCCGGTCCGGTCTTCCACGCGGTGAACTACCTCCTCGGGCGGCAGGACCGGGCGAAGCTGGAAACGCTCCGGCAGTTCGGCGGCATCCAGCCCTACCCGAGCCGGGTCAAGGACGGGGCGGAGGTGGACTTCTCCACCGGCTCCGTGGGCCTCGGCGTGGCGCTGACCTCCTTCGGCAGCCTCGTGCAGGACTACGTGCGCTTGCACGGCCTAGGCCGGGCCGACATGCCCGCCGGCCGCCACGTCGCCATCGTGGGCGACGCCGAGTTGGACGAAGGCAACATCTACGAAGCCCTCTTGGAGGGCTGGAAGCACGACGTCCGCAACGTCTGGTGGGTCATCGACTACAACCGCCAGAGCCTCGACTCCGTGGTGCAGGACCGGCTCTTCGGCCGGATCGAGGGCCTGTTCCGCGACATGGGCTGGAACGTCGTCACCCTGAAATACGGCCGCAAGCTGGAAGCCGCCTTCGCCCGCGAGGACGGCGAGCACCTCCGCCGCTGGATCGACGATTGTCCGAACAGCCTCTACTCGGCGCTCACCTTCCAAGGCGGCGCGGCTTGGCGGGCGGCTCTGCTGGCCGAGCTCGGCCGGATCTCCGGCATCCGCGCCATCATCGACCCGCTCTCCGATGAGGAGTTGGAAGCGTTGATGACCAACCTGGGCGGCCACGACGTGGTCACCTTGTTGGAAGCCTTCCGCGCCCAGGACGCCGCCGGCGATCAACCCACCTGCTTTATCGCCTACACGGTGAAGGGCATGGGCCTGCCGTTCGCCGGCCACAAAGACAACCACGCCGGCCTGATGACCAAGGAGCAGATGGCCGGCTTCAAAGCGGAGATGCGGATCCGGGAGGGCCACGAGTGGGCCCCCTTCGAGGGACTGGGGCTTTCCGAAACCGAACTGCGCGCCTTCCTGGACAGCGTGCCCTTCGCCCGTCCCTTGGCGCCGGAAGGGCGGCGGCTCGTCGCCCCCGCCGTGCCCGTGCCCGCCGCGTTCCGCACGCCGAGCGTGCCGGCTGGCCGCAAGCTCTCGACGCAACAGGCCTTCGGCGAGGTGCTTGCGGAGATCGGCCGCGGCGAGGAGGAGACGGCGGCGCTCGCGTCACGCATCGTCACCACCAGCCCGGATGTCACGGTTTCGACCAATCTCGGGCCTTGGGTGAACCGGCGCGGCATCTTCGACCGGCATCTCAAGAACGACGTCTTCCGCGATGCGAAGCTTGCGTCAGCCCAACGCTGGGGCATGTCGCCTGATGGGCAGCACATCGAGCTCGGCATCGCGGAGCAGAACCTGTTCCTGTTGCTCTCGGCACTCGGCCTCGCGCACTCCCTCCACGGTGCCCGGCTTCTGCCCATCGGCACGGTGTACGATCCCTTCGTCAACCGGGGCCTCGACGCGCTCATCTACGCCTGCTACCAGGATGCGAGGTTTCTTTTAGTATCAACGCCTTCCGGGCTGACGCTCGCACCGGAAGGCGGCCAGCACCAGTCGGTCAACACGCCGCTGATCGGCATCGCCCAGGACCGGTTGGCGAGCTACGAGCCGGCCCACGCGGACGAGCTCGCCATCCTGATGCGCTGGGCCTTCGAGCACATGCAGAAGCCGGACGGATCGGCGGTGTGGCTACGCTTGTCCACGCGCGGGCTTGAACAGCCGAAGCGCACCCTCGACCCGGCGGCGGTGATCGCGGGCGGCCATTGGGTGGTGCCGCCGGCACCGGGCGCCTCCATCGCCATCGCTTATCAAGGGCCGGTGGCGCCGGAAGCTCTCGCCGCCTTCGGGGAACTCCGCGATGAGGTGCCCGAAGCCGGGCTGCTCGCCGTCACCAGCCCGGACCGGTTGCATGCGGACTGGTTGGCGGCGCGGCGTCAGGCGAGGGCCGGCCACCGCGGCGCCGCTAGCCATATAGAGACCCTGCTGGCGCCGCTCGCGCCCGGCGCGGCGCTGGTCACGGTGCTGGACGGCCACCCGGCGGCCCACGCTTGGCTCGGCGCGGTGCGGGGCCAACGTGTGGTGCCGCTCGGCGTGGACCATTTCGGGCAGGCGGGCGATCTGCCCGACCTTTACCGGGAATACGGACTGGACACGGACGCGATCCTGGACGCCTGCGCTCAGGCGCTGATCGGGTAGGGCCCGCCCGGCCCGGCGCATCGCGTCCTTGGAAAGCCGCGCGTGCTGCGCTAAAGCCGGCGGCTTCCGGGCTTCGGGCCGGCTCCGCGCGGGCGTGGTGGAATTGGCAGACACGCCGGATTTAGGTTCCGGTGGCGCAAGCCTTGGGGGTTCAAGTCCCTCCGCCCGCACCAAGCCCCGTGCTGCGGTTTTCCCGGCCAACACTCTATGGATTGAACGACGATGCAGGTGACCGAGGTCGCGAACGAGGGGCTGAAGCGGGCCTTTTCTGTGGTGGTCCCCGCGACCGACATCACCGCCGAGCGCGAGAAGCGCCTCGCCCAGCTCGGCAAGGAACTCCGCTTGCCCGGTTTCCGTCCGGGCAAGATCCCCCCGCGGGTCGTGCAGCAGCGCTACGGCCAGTCGGTGATGGGCGAGGTGCTGGAAAATTCGGTGAACGACGCCACCCAACGGGTCGTGTCCGACCGCGGCCTCCGCCCCGCGCAGCAGCCGAAGATCGAGCTGGTGAACTTCGCCGACGGCACCGACCTCGAATTCAAGGTCGAGATGGAGGTGATGCCCGAAGTGCCGATGCCCGATTTCGCCGGCATCGAACTGGAGCGGCTGAAGGCGGAGCCGGGCGACGAGCAGATGGACAAGGCGCTGTCCGCCATCGCCCAGCGCAACCGCAAGCTGGAAGACATCACGGAAGAGCGCCCGGCCGAGGCGGGCGAGATCGCCGTTTGCGATTTCGTGGGCCGGATGGTGACGGACGGCGAGCCGGGCGAGCCCTTCCCCGGCGGCTCCGCCAACGACATGCCGATCGAGGTGGCCGGCGAGGGCTTCATCCCCGGCTTCACCGAGCAGCTCGTCGGCATCCGAGCCGGCGAAACCCGCCAGGTCGATGTGACCTTCCCGGCCGAGTACGCGGCGCAGGAGCTGGCCGGCAAGGCGGCGCGGTTCGAGGTGACGTGCAAGGCGCTCAAGCGCCCGGTCCTGCCCGAGATCGACGACGCGATGGCCACCAGCCTCGGCTTCGAGAACGCCGAGAAGCTGCGGGACACCGTGCGGGAGACGCTCCAGCGGGAGTACGACTCCATGGCCCGCATGAAGATCAAGCGCGCCCTGCTCGACCGGCTTTCCGAGCGGGCCGACTTCCCGGTGCCCCAGGGGATGGTGGACGCCGAGTTCAACCAGATCTGGCAACGGGTCGAAGCCGACATGAAGGCCGGGAAGCTGGACGAGGACGACAAGAACAAGGACGAGGACACGCTGCGCGGCGAGTACCGCGCCATCGCCGAACGCCGCATCCGCCTCGGCCTGCTGCTGTCGGAGATCGGCCGCACCAACAACATCGCCGTTTCCGGCGAGGAGCTGGCCCGCGCCATGCGCCAGGAGGCCGCGCGCTACCCCGGCCAGGAGCAGCAGGTGATGGAGTTCTTCCGCAAAACGCCGCAAGCGGCCGAAAACCTCCGATCCCCCATCTTCGAGGAGAAGGTCGTGGATTTCATGCTGGAACTGGCCAAGGTGACGGAGCGGAGCGTGGCGCCGGAGGAACTGGCAACGGCCGTCGCCGCCTGAAAACCCAGCCTTTGGGGGAGGTCTTCCCCCGCTGGGTCCGTGCTACCACATAGGCTCGTCATTGATGCGGCACCCCGCTCTGGGGCGCCGCGCCGCCTCGGGGGGCGGGGCGATCGAAAGGCCAGAACCATGCGGGACCGCGATCCGTTCGAAGTCTACAACAACAATCTCGTGCCGATGGTGGTCGAGCAGACCGCGCGGGGTGAGCGCGCCTTCGACATCTATTCGCGCCTTCTGAAGGAGCGGATCATCTTCCTAACTGGGCCGGTCTTCGACCAAGTTTCGGCCTTGATCTGCGCCCAGCTCCTGTTCCTGGAGAGCGAGAATCCTAACAAGGACATCGCCTTCTACATCAACAGCCCAGGCGGCGTGGTTTCGGCCGGTTTGGCCATGTACGACACCATGCAGTACATCCGGAGCCCGGTGAGCACCGTCTGCATCGGTCAGGCGGCTTCCATGGGCAGCCTGTTGCTCGCTGCCGGTGCCAAGGACAAGCGCTTCGCGCTGCCCAACGCTCGGATCATGGTGCACCAGCCCTCCGGCGGGGCACAAGGCCAAGCGACGGACATCGAGATCCAGGCCCGCGAGATCCTGAAGCTCCGGCAGCGGTTGAACGAGATCTATGTGAGGCACACGGGCCAGCCGCTGGACGTCATCGAGCGCAAGCTGGAGCGCGACAGCTTCATGTCGGCCGAAGAGGCCAAGGAGTTCGGCTTGGTGGACCAAGTGGTCGAGAGCCGGCCGGTGCCGCCGGGTAGCGAGGCGTCCCGGTCCTGAAACCGGGCCGCCACGGGCCGGACGGCCCGGGTAACACACTGGTAATACGACCGGTCCACCCTGGACCTGGGTGCCGTTGCGCGTGCGTGCCCGAAGCGGGTCGCGCTTTTCCCCCGATGGCAGGGGGGCTACAGTCCTGATCAGCGTTCCTCCCGGCCGCCGTCCCCCTGATCCGGTGACGGGGCGGCCAGGAGACGGGGAGTGCCCATGAGCAAGTCCGGCGATTCCAAGAACACCCTGTACTGCTCCTTCTGCGGCAAGTCGCAGCACGAGGTCCGCAAGCTGATCGCCGGGCCGACCGTGTTCATCTGCGACGAGTGCGTCGAGCTGTGCATGGACATCATCCGCGAGGAGCACAAAACGCACCTCGTGAAGTCCCGCGACGGGGTGCCGACGCCGAAGGAGATCTGCAAGGTCCTCGACGACTACGTCATCGGCCAGGACCACGCGAAGAAGGTCCTCTCCGTCGCGGTCCACAACCATTACAAGCGGTTGGCGCACGGCGCGAAGAACAGCGACGTCGAGATCGCCAAGTCGAACATCATGCTGGTCGGCCCAACCGGCAGCGGCAAGACGCTGCTGGCGCAGACGCTGGCCCGCATCCTCGACGTGCCCTTCACGATGGCCGACGCCACCACGCTGACGGAGGCGGGCTACGTCGGCGAGGACGTGGAGAACATCATCCTCAAGCTGCTCCAGGCCGCGGACTACAACGTGGAGCGGGCGCAGCGCGGCATCGTCTACATCGACGAGGTCGATAAGATCAGCCGCAAGTCGGACAACCCCTCCATCACCCGCGACGTGAGTGGAGAGGGTGTCCAGCAGGCGCTGCTCAAGATCATGGAGGGCACCGTGGCCTCCGTGCCGCCGCAAGGCGGGCGCAAGCATCCGCAGCAGGAATTCCTGCAGGTTGATACGTCCAACATTTTGTTCATCTGCGGCGGCGCCTTCGCCGGCTTGGAGCGCATCATCGCCGCCCGTGGCAAGGGCAGCGGCATCGGTTACGGCGCCGAGGTCCGCAGCCCGGACGAGCGTCGCACGGGCGCGATCCTGCGCGAGGTCGAACCGGAAGATCTGCTCAAGTTCGGGCTGATTCCCGAGTTCATCGGCCGCTTGCCGGTGGTGGCGACGCTCGACGACTTGGACGAGAAGGCGCTGGTTGAGATCCTGACCAAGCCCAAGAACGCCTTGGTCAAGCAGTATCAACGCTTGTTCGAGATGGAGGGCACCAAGCTGGCCTTCACCGAGGACGCCATGCGTTCGGTGGCGCACCGTGCCATCCAGCGGAAAACAGGCGCTCGCGGCTTGCGGTCCATCATGGAAGCAATCCTGCTCACCACCATGTTCGACCTGCCCGGTTTGGACGACGTGGACGAGGTGGTGATCAACCGTGAGGTCGCCGAAGGGCGGGCCAGCCCGCTCTACATCTACGGCGAGCGGCCGGCGGAACAGAATTCGGCCTGAAGGCGCCCACGCCTGGGCCGCGCCTGGCCCACCTCGTAGACACTGCCGGCGCCTGCTTTGTTTCAAGTGCTTGTTGGCACCGGGTAGGCGACCCATTTTTTTAAGAACCCGCGATGTTATGGGCCGTGCCGTCAACCTTTGGTTCCTAGGGCGGCCCACGCGTCGACTGTCCTTTAGCGAGGTCCTTAATGGCGGATAAGACAACTGAGCCGCTCCGGGGCGAACTGCTGCCGGTGCTGCCGCTGCGTGATATCGTCGTGTTCCCGCACATGATCGTGCCGCTCTTCGTCGGCCGCGAGAAGAGTGTGCGCGCCTTGGAAGCGGTGATGCGGGACGACAAGCAAATCCTGCTCGTCGCGCAGAAGAACGCCGCGCAGGACGATCCGGAAGCCGACGACCTGTTCGGGGTCGGCACGGTCTCCACTGTGCTGCAACTGCTTAAGTTGCCGGACGGCACCGTGAAGGTGCTGGTGGAAGGTGGGCGCCGCGCCCGCATATCCGGTTACAAGGAGACCGAGTCCTACTTCGAGGCATACGCCGCCACACTCGACGAGGCCGAGTCCGAGCCGCCCGAAACGGAGGCTTTGGCCCGCACCGTGGTCGGTCAATTTGAGCAGTACATCAAGCTCAACAAGAAGATCGCGCCGGAGGTGCTGGTCTCGATCAACCAGATCGACGATCCGGCCAAGCTCGCCGACACGGTCGCCGCCCACCTGAGCCTGAAGATCCCCGAGAAGCAGGAGCTGCTGGAGATCATGGGCGTCGGGCCGCGGCTGGAGCGGGTCTTCGCACACATGGAGAGCGAGATCGGCGTGCTCCAGGTGGAGAAGCGTATCCGGAACCGCGTGAAGCGGCAGATGGAGAAGACCCAGCGCGAGTACTATCTGAACGAGCAGCTCAAGGCGATCCAGAAGGAGTTGGGCGAGGGCGAGGACGGCAAGGACGAGGCCGCCGAGCTCGAAGCCCGCATCAAGAACACCAAGCTCTCGAAGGAAGCGCACGAGAAGGCCATGGCCGAGCTGAAGAAGCTCAAGACCATGAGCCCGATGAGCGCCGAGGCGACGGTGGTGCGCAACTACCTCGACTGGATGCTCTCCATCCCTTGGAAGAAGAAGAGCAAGATCCGCAACGACATCGTCGAGGCGGAGAAGGTGCTCGACGCCGACCACTACGGGCTGGAGAAGGTCAAGGAGCGGATCATCGAGTACCTGGCGGTGCAATCGCGCTCGCCGAAGATCCGCGGTCCGATCCTCTGCCTCGTCGGCCCGCCCGGCGTCGGCAAGACCTCGCTCGGCAAGTCTATTGCCAAGGCGACGGGGCGGAACTTCGTCCGCATGTCGCTCGGCGGCGTACGCGACGAGGCCGAGGTGCGCGGCCACCGGCGGACCTACATCGGCTCCATGCCCGGCAAGGTCGTGCAGGGCATGAAGAAGGCGAAGACCTCCAACCCGTTGTTCCTGCTCGACGAGATCGACAAGCTCGGCGCCGACTGGCGCGGCGACCCGTCTTCGGCGCTGCTGGAGGTGCTGGACCCGGAGCAGAACTCGACCTTCGCGGATCACTACCTGGAGGTGGACTATGACCTTTCGGACGTGATGTTCGTCACCACGGCCAACAGCCTGCGGATGCCGCAGCCGTTGATGGACCGCATGGAGATCATTCGCATCCCCGGCTACACCGAGGACGAGAAGATCGAGATCGCCAAGCGGCACCTCGTGGCCAAGCAGTCCGAGGCGAACGGCCTCAAGCCGGGCGAGTGGAGCGTCAGCGACGACGCCCTGCGCGACTTGGTGCGCTACTACACTCGTGAGGCCGGCGTCCGTAACCTGGAGCGCGAGGTGGGCGGCTTGGCCCGCAAGGCGGTGCGCGAGATCGTTTCCAAGAAGGCGAAGAAGGTCCAGATCACCGCCGAGAACCTCGACACCTACGCCGGTGTCCGGAAGCACCGCTACGGCGAGGCGGAAGCGGAGGACATGGTGGGGGTCGTCACGGGCCTCGCCTGGACCGAGGTGGGCGGCGAGATCCTGACCATCGAGTCGGTCACGGTGCCCGGCAAGGGGAAGATCCAGCACACCGGTAAGCTCGGCGACGTCATGCAGGAGAGCGTTTCGGCCGCCATGTCCTACGTGCGGTCGCGGGCGCCCTCCTTCGGCCTGAAGCCGACGCTGTTCGAGAAGCGGGACATCCACGTCCACGTGCCGGAGGGCGCGACGCCCAAGGACGGGCCTTCCGCAGGCGTGGCGATGGCGACCAGCATCGTCTCTGTGCTCACGGGCATCCCCATCCGCAGGGATGTGGCGATGACCGGCGAGATCACGCTGCGCGGCCGGGTGCTGCCGATCGGCGGCCTGAAGGAGAAGCTGCTGGCGGCGCTCCGCGCGGGCGTCACCACGGTGTTCATTCCGAAGGACAACGAGAAGGACCTCGCCGACATCCCGGACAACGTGAAGAAGGATCTCACGATCCTTCCCGTGGCCCATGTGGACGAGGTGATCGGCAAGGCGCTGGTTCGGAAGCCCGAAGCGATCGAGTGGGAGGAGCCGCCGGAGGCGCCGGCGGTCCGCATCAAGGACGGCGAGGCGGGGCAGCAGGCCAACCTGCCGCACTGACCAAGTAGGGACGACAGACAGGCCCGGGGCGCGACTTGCATCGCGCCCCGGGCTTCTTTTTTGCTTGTTTGCCGCCGGATGCTATGTCCGGCCGCGCGCGGGCGCTTAGCTCAGCGGTAGAGCGCCTGTCTTACACACAGGATGTCGGCGGTTCGATCCCGTCAGCGCCCATGCGCCGCTCCGCGCTTGACACCGCACCACCCGAGACTTAGACCCGCCGCTCGTTGGACTGCGGGTGTAGCTCAGTTGGTTAGAGCGCCGGCCTGTCACGCCGGAGGTCGCGGGTTCGAGCCCCGTCACTCGCGCCAACCTCCCCATCGTGGGCGAGGATGCGGCGGTTTTGAGCGTCGCGGAATTCCAACAACTTGCGGCCTTCCGGCCCCTTTTCGTTCTGCGTCGCCGTGACCAATTCCGGTGTCCGATAGCGAGAGCGGCCCTGTGGCGCCCCTTCGTCGTCGCCGCTAACTTCCGCGCTCCGCGTCGCGGCAGGGCCCCGGCGCGCCGCGGAAGCCACGCGCCAGGGCGGCGCCAACACGGGCGGAGCAGTTTATGACCCAGCCGTTGCTGGCCGAGTACTTCCCTATTCTCGTCTTCCTGGCCGTTGCGGGCGGCATCGCCGCGGCCATGGTCGGCGGGAGCCTGTTGCTGGCGCGGCAGAAGCCGAACGCGGAGAAGCTCTCCACTTACGAGTGCGGCTTCGAGCCCTTCGACGACACGCGCCGCCGCTTCGACGTGCGGTTCTACCTCGTCGCCATCCTGTTCATCATCTTCGACCTGGAGGTCGCCTTCCTGTTCCCCTGGGCCATCGCGCTCGGCGACGTGGGCTGGTTCGGCTTCTTCTCCATGATCGGCTTCCTCGCCGTCCTCACGGTCGGCTTCCTCTACGAATGGCGCAAGGGCGCCCTGGACTGGGAGTAGCCCCGCGAATGAGCGCACACACCGGAGCCGCCGCGGTCCCGCCGCCGCGGCAGCAAGAGAACGCCGAAACGGAGGCGCTCGCGTGGAACCGCGAGGCGCTGCCGCCCGGCCCGGCGCAGGACGCGGTGGTGCAGGGCATCACCGGCGAGGTCCAGGACAAGGGCTTCGTGGTCGCAAACCTCGACAAGCTGGTGAACTGGGCGCGCACCGGCAGCCTGTGGCCGATGACCTTCGGGCTCGCCTGCTGCGCCGTGCCGATGATCCACACCTACATGGCGCGCTACGACCTCGACCGCTTCGGCATCTTCCCGCGCGGTTCGCCGCGGCAGTCGGACGTGATGATCGTCGCCGGCACGCTCACCAACAAAATGGCGCCCGCGCTGCGCAAGGTTTACGACCAGATGTCGGAGCCGCGTTGGGTGATCTCGATGGGGAGCTGCGCCAACGGCGGCGGCTACTACCATTACAGCTACAGCGTGGTGCGCGGCTGCGACCGCATCGTGCCGGTGGACGTGTACGTGCCGGGCTGCCCCCCGACGGCGGAAGGGCTGCTCTACGGCATCATGCAACTGCAGAAGAAGATTCGGCGGGAGGGGACCATCCTCCGTGGGTGAGCTGACGACGAACACCGGCGCCTCCGACATGCAGGCGATGGGCGAGGCGGTGCGCGCCGCCCTGCCGCACGGCACGGTGCGGGCCATTGAGTTGGAGCGCGGGGCGGAACTGGTGCTGCGCGTGCGCAGCGACGGCCTGCTCGACGTGCTGGCGCTGCTGCGCGACGCGCCCCAATTCGCCTTTGAGCAGCTGATGGACCTTTGCGGCGTGGACTGGCCAGAGCGGCCGTTGCGCTTCGAGGTCGTTTACAACCTTCTCAGCTTGTCCCGGAACCAACGCATCCGCGTGGTCACGGAGGTGGCGGACGCCGGCTCCGTGCCGAGCGTCGCCGGCCTCTGGCCCTGCGCGACCTGGTACGAGCGCGAGGCCTGGGACATGTACGGCATCGTCTTCGAGGGGCAGACGGACCTGCGCCGCCTGCTGACCGACTACGGCTTCGAGGGCCACCCGCTCCGCAAGGACTTCCCGCTCACCGGCTACGTCGAGGTCCGCTACGACGAGGAGCGGAAGCAGGTGGTCTACGAGCCGGTGAAGCTCATGCAGGACTTCCGCAATTTCGACTTCCTCTCGCCTTGGGAGGGCATGACCACCCTGCCGGGCGACGAGAAGATCCACCATAACCGCATCGAGGGGCCGAAGCCATGAGCGGCACCGCCATTGCCAACCCCGGTCCGGTCGCCGACGCCGCCTCTCCGGATGCCGGCGCCGCGCGCCGCACGATCGAGGTGGACAATCACACCCTCAACTTCGGCCCCCAGCATCCGGCGGCGCACGGCGTGCTGCGCCTCATCTTGGAGATGAAGGGCGAACTCGTGGAGCGTGCCGACCCGCACATCGGCCTGCTGCACCGGGGGACTGAGAAGTTCGTCGAGTACAAGCCGTACCTCCAGACGATCCCCTACATGGACCGGCTGGATTACGTCTCGCCCATGTGCATGGAGCACAGCTACGCCATCGCCATCGAGCGCTTGCTCGGCATCGACGGCGACGTGCCGCGCCGGGGGCGCGTGATCCGCACGATGTTCGCGGAGATCACGCGCATCATGAACCACCTGCTCAACATCACCACCTACGCGCTCGATTGTGGCGCCATCACGCCGGCCTTCCCGGCCTTCGAGCAGCGCGAGCACCTGCTGGAATTCTACGAGGCGGTGGGCGGCTCGCACTACCACGTCAACTACTTCCGCCCCGGCGGCGTGGCCAAGGACGTGCCGCCGGAGATCGAGGCGCGCATCCGCACGTGGTGCCGGCAGTTCCCGGCCTTCGTGGAGGAGCTGGAAGGGCTGCTCACGGAGAACCGCATTTTCAAGCAGCGCACCGTGGACATCGGCGTGATGACGCCGGAGCAGGCCATGGAGTGGGGCTTCAGCGGCCCCAACCTGCGCGCCTCCGGCTGCGCCTGGGACTTGCGCAAATCCCAGCCTTACGAGATCTACCCCGAGCTGGATTTCGACATCCCGGTCGGCCGGCACGGCGACTGCTACGACCGCTACCTCGTCCGGGTGCGGGAGATGATGCAGTCCCTCCGCATCGTCGAGCAGTGCCTGGACCGGCTGGAGCCCGGGCCGGTGCGCATCCGCGACTTCAAGATAGCGCCGCCGCCGCGCCGGGAAATGAAGCGCTCCATGGAGGCGCTGATCCACCACTTCAAACTTTACACCGAGGGCTTCCACGTGCCGGCAGGCGCGACCTACACCGTGACCGAGGCGCCCAAGGGCGAGTTCGGGATGTACTTGGTGGCGGACGGCACCAACCGGCCGTACCGTTGCAAGATCCGAGCGCCTGGCTTCGCGCACCTGCAGGCCATGGAAGTGCTCTCCAAAGGCCATATGCTGGCGGACGCCGTGGCGATCATCGGCTCGCTCGACATCGTCTTCGGGGAGATCGACCGGTGAGCGGCGGCAGCCACGACGACGCGCACCGGAGCGGCGGCGGCCGGATCGCGGGCGGCCACGGGCAGGGCGGCCAGGAGATCGGCGGCGGCTTCGAGGCGACGCACGCCCTGGGCAACGCCAACGAGGTGCCGGACCAGCCGACACGCTTCGAGTTCGACGCGGAGAGCGAGGCGGCGCTGGCCGACATCATCAAGCGCTACCCGCCGGGCAAGCAGGCCAGCGCGGTGATTCCGGCGTTGTACCTCGTGCAGCGGCAGATGGGCCGGCAGACCGGCAGCGCCTGGGTGCCGCGAGTCGCCATGGACGTGGTCGCCGAGCGCCTCGGCATGGCGCCGATCCGCGTCTACGAGGTCGCCACCTTTTACCTGATGTTCAACACCAAGCCGATCGGCAAGGTCCACCTCCAGGTGTGCGGCACGACGCCCTGCTGGCTCCGCGGCTCGGACGAGGTGTTCCGCGCGTGCAAGGACGCCGGGCACCTCAAGGGCTACGGCGACACCAGCCCGGACGGGATGTTCACGCTGACTGAGGTGGAGTGCCTGGGCGGCTGCGTGAACGCGCCGTTGCTGCAGGTGGACGACGACTACTACGAGGACCTCGACTACGACCGCACGGTTGCCCTGATCGAGGCCTTGCGGCGGGGCGAGCGTCCGCCGATCGGTTCCGCCATCGGGCGCCAGACCAGCGCTCCCGCGGGCGGGCCGCTCACCCTCATCGACGTACCGGGAGAGTAGGGGCATGGCCCTCTCCGACAAGGACCGCATCTTCACCAACCTCTACGGCCTGCACGACTGGCGGCTGGAGGCGGCGCGCCGGCGCGGGCACTGGGACCGCACGGGCGAGCTGATCGCCAAGGGCCGGGACTGGATCATCAACGAGGTGAAGGAGTCTGGGCTGCGCGGCCGCGGCGGAGCCGGCTTCCCGACGGGCATGAAGTGGTCCTTCATGCCCAAGAAGTCGGACGGCCGGCCGCACTACCTCGTGGTGAACGCCGACGAGTCCGAGCCCGGCACCTGCAAGGACCGCGACATCCTGCGGCACGACCCGCACACACTGGTGGAGGGCTGCCTCTTCGCCGGCGTGGCGATGGGCGCCCATGCGGGCTACATCTACGTGCGTGGCGAGTACTACAACGAGCACCTCGTGCTCCAGGCCGCCATAGACGAGGCCTACGCCGCCGGGCTGCTCGGCCCCAACGCCTGCGGCAGCGGTTGGGACTTCGACCTCTACGTCCACCGCGGCGCCGGCGCCTACATCTGCGGCGAGGAGACCGCGCTGATCGAGTCCCTCGAAGGCAAGAAGGGCATGCCGCGCCTGAAGCCGCCCTTCCCGGCGGCGGTGGGCCTCTACGGCGCGCCCACCACGGTGAACAACGTCGAGACGATCGCGGTGGTGCCGACCATCCTGCGGCGCGGCGCGGCGTGGTTCGCGGGCTTCGGGCGGCCGAAGAACTCGGGCACCAAGATCTTCTGCATCCAGGGCCACGTGGAGAAGCCCTGCAACGTGGAAGAGGAGATGAGCATCCCGCTGCGGGAGCTGATCGAGCGGCACGCGGGCGGGGTGCGCGGCGGCTGGGACAACCTGCTCTGCGTCATCCCCGGCGGCTCCTCCACGCCGCTGATCCCTAAGGAGGCCTGCGACACCGTCCTGATGGATTTCGACGCGCTGCGCGAGCACAAGACCGGCCTTGGCACCGCGGGCGTGATCGTCATGGACAAGTCCACGGACCTCATCAAGGCCATCGCGCGCCTGTCGCAGTTCTACAAGCACGAGAGCTGCGGCCAATGCACGCCGTGCCGCGAGGGCATGGGCTGGGTGAAGCGCGTGATGGACCGCATGGTGGACGGCCGCGCCGAAGTCACGGAGATCGACGTGCTGGAGCAGGTGACGCGCCAGATCGAGGGGCACACCATCTGCGCCCTCGCCGATGGCGGCGTGTGGCCGGTGCAGGGCTTGATCCGGCACTTTCGGCCGATGATGGAAGAACGCATTGCCGCTTACAAGCAGCGCAAGGGTGCGACGGCCGCGCCGGCGCCGCTGCCGATGGCGGCGGAGTAGGGTAGATGGCGAAGGTCACAGTAGACGGGATCGAGGTGGAGGTGCCGAACGGCGCCTCCGTGCTGCAGGCCTGCGAGGCGGCGGGCAAGGAGATCCCGCGCTTCTGCTACCACGAGCGGCTCTCGGTCGCCGGCAACTGCCGCATGTGCTTGGTCGAGGTGGAGAAGGCGCCGAAGCCGATCGCGTCCTGCTCTTATCCGGTCGCGGACGGGATGAAGGTGTTCACCGACACGCCGATGGTGCGCAACGGCCGCCGCGGGGTGATGGAGTTCCTGCTCATCAATCACCCGCTCGACTGCCCGATCTGCGATCAGGGCGGCGAGTGCGACCTCCAGGACGAGGCGGTGGCCTACGGCATGGACCACAGTCGCTTCCAGGAAGGCAAGCGGTCCATCAAGGACAAGTACGTCGGCCCGCTGGTCAAGACCATCATGAACCGGTGCATCCATTGCACCCGTTGCGTGCGCTTCTGCACCGAGGTCGCCGGCGTGCCGGAGCTCGGCGCCACCAGCCGCGGCGAGACCATGGAGATCGGCACCTACGTCGAGAAGGCGCTGACCACCGAGCTTTCGGGCAACCTGATCGACATCTGCCCGGTCGGCGCGCTGACCAGCCGGCCCTACGCCTTCGTTTCGCGCCCTTGGGAGCTCCGCAAGACGGACAGCGTGGACGTGCTGGACGCCACCGGCGTCAACATCCGCGTGGACACGCGAGCGGGCGAGGTGCTGCGAATCCAGCCCCGCACCAATGACGAGGTGAACGAGGAGTGGCTGCACGACCGCGGCCGCTTCTCCTTCGACGGGCTGAAGCGCCGGCGCCTCGACCGGCCGTGGGTGAAGCGCGACGGCAAGCTCCGCCCCGCCACCTGGACGGAAGCTTTCGACGCCATCGCCGCCCGCATGAAGGGCATCCCGGGAGAGCGCATCGGGGCCGCGGTCGGCGACTTGGTGGACGCGGAGGCGATCGTCGCGCTCAAAGACCTGATGGCGGCGCTCGGCAGCCGCAACCTCGAATGCCGCATCGACGGCGCGGCGCTCGACGCCTCCCGCCCGGACTTCTGGCGCTTCAACTCCACCATCGCCGGCATAGACGAGGCGGACGCGCTGCTCATCATAGGCAGCAACCCGCGGCAGGAAGCGCCGGTGCTGAACGCGCGCATCCGCCGGCGGACGCTCGCGGGGGCATTTCCCGTGGGGTACATCGGCCCGCGTGGCGTGAACCTCACCTACGGCCACGACTGGCTGGGGGAGGGACCGGCGACGTTGCGCGCGTTGCTCGACGGTTCGCACCGCTTCAGCGAGGTGTTGAGCCGGGCGGAGCGCCCGATGCTGGTCCTCGGCCGCGGCGCCCTGGCGCGCTCGGACGGCACCGCGGTGCTCGCCGCCGGGTGGCAGGTTGCGGTGCGGCATAACATGCTGCGGCCCGATTGGCACGGCTTCAACCTGCTGCACCTGTTCGGCGGGCAGGTCGGCGCGCTCGAACTCGGCTTCGTGGCCCCGCCGGACTTGGCGCCGCCCGGTCCGCCGCAGGCGCTGTGGCTGCTGGGCGCGGACGGCTTCGACGCTTCGCGCATCCCGGCCGACACCTTCGTGGTGTACCAGGGCCACCACGGCGAAGCCGCGGCGGCGCGGGCCGACGTGATCCTGCCCGGTTGCGCCTACACGGAAAAGGAAGGCACCTGGGTGAACACGGAGGGGCGCGTGCAGCGCGGGCGCCTCGCGGTTCACCCGCCGGGCGAGGCGCGCGAGGACTGGAAGGTCATCCGCGCGGCGAGCGAGGTGCTGGGCGTGCGCCTTCCCTACGACACGCTCGCCGCCGTGCGCGCGCGCTTGGCCGCCGTCAACCCGATCTTCGCGCGGCCGGACCGCGTGGAGCGGCAGGGCTGCGCGGACCAGGCCGGGCCGGCGGGCGATCCTTCCGCGCTGTCGGACTCGCCCTTCGCGCTGCCGATCGCCAACTATTGGCAGGCGGATGTGGTCAGCCGCGCGTCGGAGACCATGGCCGAGTGCGCCCGCGTGCTGCTGCCGCCAGCGCCCGAGCGGATCGCGGCGGAGTAGGGGCGGTGGAAGGCTTCCTCTCCTCGCCCGCCGGCGTCCTGGCCATCACCCTGGCGCAGACCTTGGCGCTGCTGGTGCCGGTTCTGCTCGCCGTAGCCTACCTGACGCTCGCCGAGCGCAAGGTGCTGGCGGCGATGCAGCTCCGTCGCGGGCCGAACGTCGTCGGGCCGTTCGGCCTGTTCCAACCCTTCGCGGACGCCATCAAGGCGGTGATGAAGGAGACCATCGTGCCCTCCGGCGCGAACCGGCTCCTCTTCATGTTCGCGCCGATGCTCACCTTCATGCTCGCCATGCTGGCCTGGGCGGTGATCCCGGTGAACGACGGCTGGGCGATCGCCGACATCAACGTCGGCATCCTCTACCTCTTCGCCATCTCCTCCCTGGGCGTCTACGGCATCATCATCGCGGGCTGGGCGAGCAACTCGAAGTACGCCTTCCTCGGCGCGCTCCGCAGCGCGGCGCAGATGGTCAGCTACGAGGTCTCAATGGGCTTCGTCATCGTGACCGTGCTGATGTGCGTGGGATCGCTCAACCTTTCGGCGATCGTGCGGGCGCAGGAGACGGTCTGGTTCTTCATCCCGCTGCTGCCGATGTTCGTCATCTTCTTCATCAGCGCGCTTGCCGAGACGAACCGGGCACCCTTCGACCTCCCGGAGGGCGAGAGCGAGCTGGTGGCGGGCTTCTTCGTCGAGTACAGCGGCATCAGTTTCGCCATGTTCTTCCTCGGCGAATACGCGAACATGATCCTGATGTCGGCTCTGACGGCGATCCTGTTCCTCGGCGGCTGGCTGCCCCCGATCGCCAGCGAGCCCTTCACCTGGATCCCGGGCCCGATCTGGTTCGCCTTGAAAATCGCCCTGGTCTTGTTCGTCTTCATCTGGGTCCGCGCGACCTTCCCCCGCTACCGCTACGACCAGCTCATGCGGCTGGGCTGGAAGGTGTTCCTGCCCTTCAGCCTCGTCTGGCTGGTGCTCACCGCTGCGGTGCTCAAGCTGACCGGCTGGCTGCCGGCATGAGGATCTGACCATGGCCACCCTGGACCGCACGGCCCGCAGCTTCCTGCTGACGGAGCTGCTGGGCGGCATGTGGACGACGCTGAAGTTCTTTTTCCGTCCCAAGGCCACCATCAACTACCCGCACGAGAAGGGGCCGCTCTCGCCGCGCTTCAAAGGCGAACACGCGCTCCGCCGCTACCCCAATGGCGAAGAGCGGTGCATCGCTTGCAAGCTGTGCGAAGCGGTGTGCCCCGCCCAGTGCATCACCATCGAGGCGGAACCGCGCGCCGACGGCAGCCGACGCACCACTCGCTACGACATCGACATGACGAAGTGCATCTACTGCGGGTTGTGCGAGGAGTCCTGCCCGGTGGACGCCATCGTCGAGGGGCCGAATTTCGAGTTCTCGGTCGAGACGCGGGAGGAGCTGCTCTACGACAAGGCCAAGCTGCTCGCCAACGGCGACCGCTGGGAGCCCGAACTCGCGAAGCGCCTGGAGCTCGACGCTCCCTATCGCTGAGGCCGCGGCCGGGGTATCGCACCCCGGCGTTGCGGTTTAGAGGACCCCCATGATCACCGCGCTCGCCTTCTACGTCTTCGCCGCCGTCCTGATCGCCAGCGCGGCGATGGTGGTGACGTCGCGCAACCCGGTGCACAGCGTCCTCTTCCTGATCCTCGCCTTCTTCAACGCCGCGGCGCTGTTCCTGATCGCGGGCGCGGAGTTCCTGGCGATGATCCTGGTCATCGTCTACGTGGGCGCGGTCGCGGTGCTGTTCCTCTTCGTCGTGATGATGCTGGACGTGGACTTCACGCGGATGCGCGAGGGCTTTCAGCGTTACGCGCCCGCCGGCGCTTTGGTGGGCGGCATCCTGTTCATCGAATTGTTTTCGCTCCTCGTCTGGCGGTACTTCGACACGGGAGCCGAGGAGCCGAAGGCGTTTCCAGCGCCCACCAACGGCGTCAACAATGCGGAGGCTCTGGGCCGCATCCTCTACACGGACTACGTCTACCTCTTCCAGGCGGCCGGCCTTGTGCTGCTGGTGGCCATGATCGGCGCCATCGTGCTGACACTGCGCGAGCGCCCCGGCACGCGACGCCAGGATATCGCGGCGCAGATCGCCCGCGCCGGCACCGTCAACCTGCGCTCGGTGCCGTCCGGCGCCGGGTTGGCGCGCATCGGGATCGAGCGGCCTCCTGCGCCAGAAGAGGAACGCCAGGCCGCCGCCGGCGCCATCGCGCATGAGGGCCACGGAGGGCACCACTGAGATGGCGATCGGGCTGCCCCACTACCTCGCTGTCGGCGCCATCCTCCTGGTCCTCGGCTTCCTGGGGATCTTCCTGAACCGCAAGAACGTCATCGTCATCCTGATGTCGGTGGAGCTGATCCTGCTCTCGGTGAACCTGAACTTCGTCGCCTTCTCCGCCTCCCTCGGCGACTTGGCAGGGCAGGTCTTCGCCATGTTCGTCCTGACCGTCGCCGCGGCGGAGGCGGCGATCGGCCTGGCCATCGTGGTGATCTACTTCCGCAACACCGGCAGCATCGAGGTCGAGGACATCTCGACCTTGAAGGGCTGAGGCCGCCATGTTCGTAGGCGCCATCTTCTTCCCCCTCCTCGGGGCCACGATCAGCGGCTTTCTGGGCCGCTGGATCGGCTCGCGCGCGTCGCAGTGGGCCAGCGTGGGCTGCATGGTCCTGGCCGCCATCTGCGGCGTGCTCGCCTTCGCCGAGGTCGCCATGGACGGCCGCCCCGCCACGGTGGGCATCGCCACCTGGATCGACGTCGGCGGCTTCGAACTGGCCTGGGCGCTGCGCTACGACACGCTGGCGGCGGTGATGGTGGCGATGGTCACGGTCATCTCCACCCTGATCCACCTCTACAGCGTCGGCTACATGTCGCACGACGCGACCCCGCCGCGCTTCTTCGCCTACCTGTCGCTCTTCACCTTCATGATGCTGATGCTGGTGACGGCGGACAACCTCGCCCAGCTCTTCTTCGGCTGGGAAGGCGTGGGCCTCGCGAGCTACCTCCTCATCGGCTACTGGTACGACCGGGAGAGCGCCAACGCCGCGGCCATGAAGGCCTTTATCGTCAACCGGGTCGGCGACTTCTTCTTCATGCTCGGCGTCGCGCTGGTCTTCCTCACCTTCGACAGCATCGACTTTTCCGAGATATTTGCGGCCGTCCCGCAGCACACGGGCGACACCTTCCTCGGGCTGAACTCGATCGAGCTGATCGGCGTGCTGCTGTTCCTCGGCGCCTGCGGCAAATCGGCGCAGCTCGGCCTGCACACTTGGCTTCCGGACGCCATGGAGGGGCCGACGCCGGTTTCCGCGCTGATCCACGCCGCGACGATGGTGACGGCCGGGGTGTTCCTGGTGTGCCGCATGTCGCCGCTGATGGAATACGCGCCGAACGCGCTCACGCTCGTCACCTTCGTCGGCGCCTCGACCGCGTTGTTCGCCGCCACGATCGGGTGCGTGCAGAACGACATCAAGCGCATCATCGCCTACTCCACTTGTTCGCAGCTCGGCTATATGTTCTTCGCGGCCGGGGTGGGCGCCTACCAAGTGGCGATGTTCCACCTCTTCACCCACGCCTTCTTCAAGGCGCTGCTCTTCCTGGGCGCCGGCAGCGTCATCCACGCCATGTCGGACGAGCAGGACATCCGCCGCATGGGCGGCATCTGGTCCAAGATCCCCGTCACCTACGCCGTGATGTGGGTCGGCAGCCTGGCCCTGGCCGGCATCCCGTTCTTCGCGGGCTACTATTCCAAGGACGCCATCCTGGAGGCGGCGTTCGCGGCGCACAGCTTGGTCGGCGGCTACGCCTTCCTGTGCGGCATCCTCGCGGCCTTCCTGACGGCCTTCTATTCGTGGCGTCTGCTCATCCTCACCTTCCACGGCGAGCCGCGTGCCGACGAGCACACCATGGAGCATGTGCACGAAAGCCCGGTCGTGATGCTGGCGCCGCTGCTCCTCCTCGCGGTCGGCGCGGTGCTCACCGGGTATCTGTTCTACGATTTCTTCGTGGGCGAGCAGGAGCACGCATTCTGGGCCGGCTCCATCGTGAACGCGGCCCACAACCACGTCCTGCACGACATGCACGAGGTCCCAGCCTGGGTGCCGCTGGCGCCCACCGTGGTCGGCGTGCTCGGCATCGCCCTGGCCTACTTCCTTTACATGGTGGCGCCCGGCCTGCCGGCGCGGCTGGCAGCCGCCGTTCCCGCCCTGTACCGCTTCCTGTTGAACAAGTGGTACTTCGACGAGCTTTACGACCGCATCTTCGTCAACCCCGCCCGGCGGCTCGCCTCCGTGTTCTGGAAGGTCGGCGACGCCCGCATCATCGACGGGATGCCGAACGGCGCCGCCGACCTCGCCGCCGGGGCCGCGCGCGGCGCCGTCCGCATCCAGACCGGGCGCGTGGCGAATTACGCCTTCGCCATGATCATCGGCCTCGTCTTCTTCGTTTCGCTCTTCATGCTCGGTCTCCGCTGATGAACGCCGTCGGCTTTCCCCTGCTGTCCCTGCTCACCTTCCTGCCGCTGGTGGGCGCCGCGATCACCATGTCCGTCCGCGGCGAGGACGCGGTGGTGGCCCGCAACGCCAGGTGGATCGCGCTCTGGACCAGCCTCGGCGTCTTCCTGCTCAGCCTGATCCTGTGGGCGCGCTTCGACCGCGGCACGGCCGAGTTCCAGTTCGTCGAGCGCGTGTCCTGGCTGCCCGAGTTCGGCGTCGGCTACCACATGGGCGTGGACGGCATCTCGGTGCTGTTCGTCCTGCTCTCCACCGCGCTGACGCCCATCTGCATCCTCGCGTCCTGGGAGGCGATCACCGCCCGCGTCCGGGAGTACATGGTCGCCTTCCTCGTGCTGGAAACGATGATGGTGGGCATGTTCGCCGCCCTCGACATGCTCGTCTTCTACGTGTTCTTCGAGGGCGTGCTGATCCCGATGTTCCTCATCATCGGGGTTTGGGGCGGCGCGAGGCGGGTCTACGCCGCCTATAAGTTCTTCCTCTACACGCTGCTCGGCAGCGTGCTGATGCTGCTGGCGATCCTCTATCTCTGGCGCGAGGCCGGCACCACCGACATCCCCACCTTGCACCGCCACGCCGTCCCGATTGCCGCGCAGGCATGGATCTTCTTCGCCTTTCTGGCCTCCTTCGCGGTCAAGGTGCCGATGTGGCCGGTCCACACCTGGCTGCCCGACGCGCATGTGGAAGCGCCGACCGCCGGCTCCGTCATCCTCGCCGGCGTGCTGCTGAAGATGGGCGCCTACGGCTTCATCCGATTCAGCTTGCCCATCCTGCCGGAGGCCAGCGCTCAGTTCGCGCCGTTGATCTTCGTCCTCTCCGTGGTCGCCGTCGCCTACACCTCGCTGGTGGCGCTGGCGCAGGAGGACATGAAGAAGCTGATCGCTTACTCCTCGGTCGCCCACATGGGCATCGTCACCATCGGCATCTTCACCTTCAACCAGCAGGGCCTGTCCGGTGCGCTGTTCACCATGCTGGCGCACGGCGTCGTATCAGGGGCGCTCTTCCTTTGCGTCGGCGTGCTGTACGACCGCGTCCACAGCCGCGAAATCGCGCGTTACGGCGGCATCGCCGGCATCATGCCCTCCTACGGCCTGGTCTTCCTGTTCTTCACCATGGCCTCTGTGGGCCTGCCCGGCCTGGCCAACTTCGTGGGCGAGTTTCTGGTCATCGTCGGCGCTTGGAAGGTCAACCCTTGGGTCGCCGCCGGCGCGGCGCTCTCGATGATCCTGGGCGCCTGCTACATGCTGCTTCTCTACCGCCGCGTGGCGTTCGGCCGCGTGACGCGCGAGGACCTCCGCGCCCTGCTCGACCTTTCGCCGCGGGAGTACGCCGTGTTCGTCCCGCTCGTGCTCGTGACGCTCTGGATGGGCGTTTATCCGCAATCCTTTTTGGATGTGTTCGAAACCAGCGTGGCGGCCCTGATACAACGTCATGAAGCGGCGCTGAGCGCCGCCCGACTCGCCGGATTGTAAGCCGCCATGTCCTGGACCCTCGCCCTGCCGGAGCTGGTGCTCGCCGTCGCGGGCCTCCTCATCCTCGCCGTGGGCGTGTTCCCGAAGCGCGACACCTTCTTCCCCGCCAGCATGGCTGTGATCGGCGCCCTGCTGCTCACCGCCGTGCTCGTGCTCGGCCAGGAGGAGGGCACGGCCTTCGGCGGCCAGTACGTGTCTGACAGCTTTTCGTCCTTCATGAAGCTGCTCACCATCCTCGGCGGCGCGCTCGGCCTCTTGCTCGCGCTCGACTGGAACGAGAAGGAAGGGCTCGACCGGTTCGAGTTCTCCGTCCTGGTGCTCTACGCGACTCTCGGCGGCATGGTGATGGTTTCGGCCAACGACCTGATGGCGACCTATCTCGGCCTGGAACTGCTCTCGCTGCCGCTCTACGTCATAGCCGCCTTCAACCGCGACGACGCGCGATCCTCCGAAGCCGGCCTGAAGTACTTCGTGCTCGGCGCGCTCGCCTCGGGCCTGCTCCTCTACGGCGCGTCCCTGATCTACGGCTTCGCCGGTTCCACCAACTTCGACCGCCTCGCCGAGGCCCTGGACACGGCGCAGGGCGCGTCGCCCGGCCTCGTCGTGGGCATCGTCTTCGTCATCGCGGCCTTGGCCTTCAAGGTGTCCGCCGTGCCGTTCCACATGTGGACGCCCGACGTCTACGAGGGCGCGCCGACGCCCGTCACGGCCTTCTTCGCCATGGCGCCCAAGGTCGCGGCGATCGCGCTGCTCGCGCGCGTGCTGCTCGGCCCCTTCGGCGACGTCGCGGCGCAGTGGCAACAAGTGATGCTGCTGGTCTCCATGGGCTCGATGCTGCTCGGCGCCTTCGCCGCCATCGGCCAGCGCAACATCAAGCGCCTGATGGCCTACTCCTCCATCGGCCACGTCGGCTACGCGCTGATGGGCGTGGCCGTCGCCAGCGACGAGGGGCTGCGCGGCCTGCTCGTCTACATGGCCATCTACATCGTCATGAACGTCGGCACCTTCGCGGTGATCGTGGCGATGCGCCGCGGGGGCAGGGCGGTGGAGCAGGTGGACGATCTCGCCGGTCTCGGGCGCCACGACCCCGCCATGGCGATGTGGATGGCGGTGTTCATGTTTTCCATGGCCGGCATCCCGCCGCTCGCCGGCTTCTTCGGCAAGCTCTACGTCTTCCTCGCCGCGGTGCAGGGCGGCTTCTGGGTGCTCGCCACGGTCGGCGTGCTCACCAGCGTGGTCTCGGCGTACTACTACCTGCGCATCGTCAAGGTGATGTACTTCGACCAGGGCGCCGGCGCGCTGGACCGCGCGCCCGCCAGCCTCTCCGTCGTCATGGCCGGCACCGGACTGTTCAATCTCCTGTTCATCTTGTGGCCGGCGCCGATGCTGGCCGCGGCCGGCGCTGCGGCGGCGGCGTTGCTGACCTGATGGCCGGAGGTTCGGGCTGGCGGCTGGAGGTCCATCCCGAACTCCCCAGCACGTCCAGCCACCTGATCGGGCTCGCGCGGGAAGGCGCGCCCGGCGGCCTCGCGGTCCTGGCGCTGCGCCAAACCGCCGGACGGGGGCAGGGCGGCCGGGGCTGGAGCGACGCGCCGGGCAACCTCGCCCTGTCGCTGCTCCTCCGGCCCGGCCACCCCGTGCGCGAGGCGGCGCAGTGGAGCCTGCTCGGCGGCGTCGCGCTCATCGAAGCCGCCCGCGCCGGCGATCCCGAGCCCGGCGCGCTCTCCCTCCGCTGGCCGAACGACCTCCTCCGGCACGGCGCTAAATGCGCCGGCGTGTTGACGGAAAGCGCGCTTTCCCCGGAAGGCGGACTCGCCTGGCTGGTGCTGGGCTTCGGCGTCAACCTCGCCTACGCGCCCCCCGTCGCGGGTCGCGCCACCGCCCGTCTCGGCGGCGCCGAAACGCCGGAGGCCTTCGCCGTCCGCCTGCTCGACCGCGTGTCCGCTTGGCGCCGCGTCCGCGACGCTGAAGGTTTCGGGCCGGTCCGCAAGGCCTGGGCCTCGCACGGCCCCGCGCACGGGGAGCGCATCGCCGCGCGTTGCGGGCGCGGCACGGCCGAAGGGGCTTTCGCGGGCCTCGGCGCCGATGGCAGCCTGTTGCTCGAAACGGGGCAGGGCGTCCTCCGCATCGCCGCCGGCGAGGTTTTGGAGCCGTTGCCCGAACGGGCGGAGGCGCGCTAGGACCATGCTGCTGGCCGTGGACGCGGGCAACACCAACGTCGTCTTCGCCGTGCACGACGGCCGGGAGTGGCGCGGCCGCTGGCGCATCGCCACGCGTCCCGACCGCACCTCGGACGAGTACGCGGTGTGGCTGCTCTCGCTGTTCCAGCACTGCGGCCTGAAAGCGGCCGGCATCGACCGCTGCGCCATCGGCACCGTCGTCCCGGCGGCGCTCTACAACCTCCGCCGCCTGTCCCGCGAATGGTTCGAAGTGGAACCGCTCATCGCCCGCGCCGCTGTGGACTGGGGGTTCGAGATCAAGGTTGACCGGCCGCAGGAGGTCGGCGCCGACCGCTTGCTCAACGCCTTGGCCTCGCACCACCACTACGGCGGCCCCCTCGTGGTGGTCGATTTCGGCACTGCCACGACCTTCGACGTGGTGGACGGGGGAGGGGCCTATCTCGGCGGCGTCATCGCCCCCGGCATCAACCTGTCCATCGAGGCGCTCCACCAAGCCGCCGCCCGTCTGCCGCGCATCGGCATCGGCCGCCCCCAAGCTGTGATCGGCCGCGACACGGTGGCCGCCATGCAATCCGGCATGTATTGGGGCTACATCGGCATGATCGAGGGCATCATCGTCCGCATCCGTGGCGAGCAGGGCCCGCTCAAGGTGGTGGCGACGGGCGGGCTCGCCCCGTTGTTCAGCGAAGGCACCGCCGCCATCGAAGTGATCGACCAGGACATCACCCTCGAAGGGCTGCGACTGTTGGCGGATCGCAACCCCGCCCCAATCTTCACGCGGACAAGCCCCCGCGACCCGCCGTACATCCCCGCGTAGAAGAGAGCATGGACGATTTCGTATCGGGCGCCGGCCCCCACCAGCCGGCCGGCGACCTAGCCTTCATCCCGCTCGGCGGCACCGGCGAGATCGGGATGAACCTCAACCTCTACCGGTGCGACGGCAAGCTCCTGGCGGTGGATTGCGGCATCGGCTTCGGCGGGCCCGACATGCCCGAAGCCGAAATCATGGTCCCCGACCCTTCCTGGGCGGCGGACCGTCGCGACAGCCTCGTCGGCCTCGTCATCACCCACGCCCACGAGGACCACGTGGGCGCGGTGGCGCACCTGTGGCCGCAGCTCCGCTGCCCCATCTACGCCGGGCCGTTCGTGTCAGCCGTCCTCCGCCGCAAGCTGGGCGAAGCGGGGCTGAACGGAGAGGCCCGAGTCACCACGGTGCCGCTCGGCGGCCGCTTGTCGCTGCCGCCCTTCGACCTCGAATTCCTCCACGTCGCGCATTCGGTGCCGGAGGCGCAGGCCGTCGCCATCCGCACCCGGCACGGACTGGTCCTGCACACCGGCGATTGGAAGCTGGACCCCGAGCCGCTGACCGGACCGCCCACGGACGAGGCCGCCTTCGCCCGCCTCGGCGCCGAGGGCGTGCTGGCCATGGTGTGCGACTCGACCAACGCCTTGGTGGAGGGGCACTCCGGCAGCGAGGCCGAGGTGCGCCGCAACCTCGCCGCCATCATCCGCCCCCTCAAGGGCCGCGTCGCCGTCACCTGCTTCGCCACGAACATCGCCCGCGTCGAGAGCATCGTCCGCGCCGCAGAAGGCGCGGGGCGGCAGGTCGCGTTGTTCGGCCGCTCGCTCCGGAACGCCGAGGCGGCGGCCCGCGAGTGCGGATACCTCAAGGGCATCCAGCCCTTCGTGCCCGAGGACGAAGCCGGCTTCATCCCCGACGACTCGCTGCTCGTCATCTGCACGGGCAGCCAGGGCGAGCCGCGCTCCGCCCTCGCCAAGATCGCCGCCGACACCCACCCCAACATCGCGCTGGGGGAGGGCGACACCGTGATCTTCTCGTCCCGCATGATCCCCGGGAACGAGCGCGGCATCCTGCGCGTGCAGGACAGCCTCGCCCGCCGCGGATGCCGGGTGATGACGGCCGACGACCACATGGTCCACGTCTCCGGCCACCCCGCACGGGACGAGCTGAAGCGCCTCTACGAACTGGTGAAGCCCCGCTACGCCGTGCCGGTCCACGGCGAATGGCGCCACCTCACCGAGCACGCCGCCCTCGCCGAGGAACTCGGGGCCAAGCCGATGCTGGTCGAGGACGGCGACGTGCTGCGCTTGGCGCCCGGCCGGCCGGACGTTGTTGAGGGCGTGCCGACCGGCCGCCTAGCGGTGGACGAAGGCCGCCTCCTGCCGCTCTCCGGCGGCGTGCTGGCCGCGCGCAAGCGGATGCTGTTCAACGGCGTGGTCATGGCCTCGTTCGCGGTGGACGCCGCCGGCCGCGTCATGGGCGAAGCGCAAGTTTCCGCGCCCGGTCTGTTCGAGATCGCGGACCTCGCGCCGTCGCAGATAGCCGCCGACCTCACCCGCGCGGTGGAAGGCCTGCCGAGCGCGCTCCGCCGCGAGGACGACGCGCTCCGGGAGGCGGCGCGGGCCGCGCTCCGCAAGGCCGTCGGCCGCCGGCTGCGCAAGCGCCCCGCGGTCGAGGTCCACCTGTTGCGCGTGTGACGGCGACGTCCGGCGCCCCGCCGTGACCGTCGTCACCGGCATCATCGTCTACGCGCTGATTTGGTGGACGGCGCTCTTCGCCGTGCTGCCGATCGGCACCCGCCCCGACCCGGAAGGCGACCAGGCGTCGGGGGGTTGGCGCGGCGCGCCCGAGCGGCCGTTGCTGCTCCGCAAGGTATTGGCGACCACCGTGATATCGGCCGTGCTCTGGCTCGGCGTCTACGCGCTGATCGAGAGCGATTGGCTCAGCTTCCGGTCCGGCTGGCTCGCCTTGCCCGAAAGGTAGGCTGACCGGGGAAGCCCCGGTCAGCGCTTGTGCAAAGTCGGCCTGAAAGCCGTTTTTTCCGACGGTTCACTGCATCCTTCGAGATTGTGCAGCGATATCCGTCTGCGCCACCATCATGGGCAGGAGGAGGGTTTCTCCTCCTGTCGTGTGACTGGCGTTTCCTCCCTAAACTCGGGCCGCACCCTCACGGGTGCGGCCCGCTTTTTTTGTAACTGTCATTGTGCAAGCATCCAAGCGATTTCTTGCTCGAGTCACGCAACTTCTTTCCGGTTCGTGCGATCTCGAGCGGCCGAGAGACTGAAGCTTTCACCGGTGCCGGGCGAAATCTACCAACGCGGGAACCCTGGCGAAGCGGCGCGCCTCCACCTACTGTCCGGCGCCCCACCCAGTGCTGCTTCCAGGAGTCCGCGTTGCGCCTGTCCCGAGCCTTCCTGCCCACCCTCAAGGAGACGCCGGCGGACGCGCAGATCGCCTCGCACCGCTTGATGCTGCGCGCCGGCATGGTCCGCCAGACCTCGGCCGGCATCTACGCTTGGCTGCCGCTCGGCTGGCGCGTGCTGCGACGGGTGGAGCAAATCGTCCGCGAAGAGCAGGACGCCGCCGGCGCGCAAGAAATCCTGATGCCGACGGTGCAGACCGCCGACCTCTGGCGCCAGAGCGGCCGCTACGACGCCTACGGGCCGGAAATGCTGCGCTTCAAGGACCGCCACGACCGGGACATGCTGTACGGTCCGACCAACGAGGAGATGGTCACCGAGATCTTTCGCGGCTACGCCCGCTCCTACCGCGACCTGCCGCGCAACCTCTACCACATCCAATGGAAGTTCCGGGACGAGGTGCGCCCGCGCTTCGGCGTCATGCGCGGCCGCGAGTTCCTGATGAAGGACGCCTACTCCTTCGACCTCGACCGCGAGGGCGCCCAGGCGAGCTACCGGCGCATGTTCGTGGCCTACCTCCGCACCTTCGCGCGCATGGGGCTGAAGGCCATCCCGATGCGGGCGGCGACCGGCCCGATCGGCGGCAATCTCAGCCATGAATTCGTCGTCCTGGCCGACACCGGCGAGAGCCAAGTCTTCCTGCACCGCGACCTGCTCGACTTCGACGTGCTCCGCGAAGCGCCGGACTACGAGGGCGACCTCTCTTCCGCCGTGGAGTTCTGGACCGGCCGTTACGCCGCCACGGACGAGGAGCACGACGAAGCCGCCTGGGCCGCGATCCCGGAAGAGCGTCGCGTCTCCGCCCGAGGCATCGAGGTCGGCCACATTTTCTACTTCGGCACGAAATACAGCATCTCGATGGACCTCAAGGTGCCCGGCCCGGACGGCGCCCTGGTGGCGCCCGAGATGGGCAGCTACGGCATCGGCGTGTCCCGCTTGGTCGGCGCGCTGATCGAAGCCAACCACGACGAGGCCGGCATCCGCTGGCCTGATGCCGTCGCGCCCTTCGCCGCCGCCGTGCTGAACCTCAAGCAGGGCGACGGCGCTTGCGACGCCTTGTGCGACCGGCTGCACGCCGCGCTCGCCCCCGACTGCCTCTACGACGACCGGGCCGAGCGCGCCGGCGTCAAGTTCGCCGACGCCGACCTGATGGGCCACCCCTGGCAGGCCATAGTCGGCCCGCGCGGCGCCGCCGCCGGGCGCGTGGAGCTGAAGCGTCGCGCCACGGGCGAACGGCAGGAAGTCTCCCCCGAAGACGCCGTCGCCCGTATCCGCGAGTCGCGGTCGGCCTGATGTTCGGCGCCTTTGAACGGTTGGTCGCGCTCCGCTACCTGGCGGCGCGCAAGGGGGAGCGTTTCGTCTCCTTCAACGCCTGGTTCAGCCTCATCGGCATCGCGCTCGGCGTAGCCACCCTCATCATCGTCATGAGCGTGATGAACGGCTTCCGCCAGGAGCTGCTCGGCCGCATCCTCGGCCTCAACGGCCACCTCGGCGCCTACGCGGCCGAAGGCGGGCCGCTCCGCGACTTCGACGCGGTGGCCGCCCGCATCCGCGCCGTGCCGGGCATCGTGGAAGCCACGCCCATCATCGAGGGCCAGGTCCTCATCACCAGCGAGGCGGGCGGCGCTTCCGGCGGCCTCGCCCGCGGCATCCGCCCGGCGGACCTGCGCGAGCGCGACATCATCGCCCGCAACATCCTCCGCGGCAGCCTCGCCGATTTCGAAGGCGAGGACACGATCGTGGTCGGCACCGGCCTCGCCAACCGCCTCCGTGTCGGGGTGGGCGACCGCATCACGCTCGTCTCGCCGCAAGGCAGGGCGACGGTGGTCGGCACCCTGCCGCGTCTCCGCGCTTTCCGGGTCGTGGCGCTCTTCAACGTAGGCATGAACGAGTACGACAGCACCTTTGCCTTCATGCCGCTGGAGGCTGCCCAGGCCTACTTCCAGATGCCCGGCGCCGCCACCCAGATCGAGGTCTTCGTGGAGGAGCCGACGCGCGTCCGCGCCGCCACGCGCGAGATCCAGCGCGTCCTGGCGGACCGGCCCGTCCGCATCCTGGACTGGCAGGAGTCGAACAACAGCTTCTTCGCCGCGGTGCAGGTGGAGCGGAACGTGATGTTCCTGATCCTCACCCTCATCATCCTCGTCGCGGCGTTCAACATCGTCACCACGCAAACCATGCTGGTGAAGGACAAGCGGCGCGACATCGCCATCCTCCGCACGGTGGGCGCCCGGCGCGGCGCGGTGCTGCGCGTGTTCCTCATGTGCGGCGCCGCCATCGGCGTGCTCGGCACCACCGCCGGCTCGCTGCTCGGCCTCGTGTTCTGCGCCTACATCGAGGAGATCCGCCAGTTCCTCCAATGGCTCACCTCCACCCAGCTCTTCCCGGCCGAGGTTTATTTCCTCGCGCAGCTCCCGGCGGTGGTGGACGTGTCGGAGGTGACGCAGGTGATCGCCATGAGCTTCGTCCTGTCGCTGCTCGCCGCCATGTATCCGGCGTGGCGCGCGGCCCGGCTCGACCCGGTGGAAGCGCTCCGCAATGAGTGACGGCGCCGCGCCGCCCCTACGCCTGGAAAGCGTCGGCCGGCGGTTCCGCACGGAGGCGGGCGACCTGCCGATCCTCACCGCCGCCGACCTCACGGTCGAGGCCGGGGAGATCGTGGCCCTCGTCGCGCCCTCGGGCACCGGCAAGTCCACGCTCCTGCACCTCGCCGGCCTGCTGGAGCGCCCCGACGCGGGCGAGGTCCACATCGCCGGCCGGCCCGCAGGCACCCTTTCCGACGACGCCCGCACCGCGATACGCCGCGACACCATCGGCTTCGTGTACCAGTTCCACCACCTGCTGCCGGAGTTCTCGGCGGAGGAGAACGTGCTGCTCGCCCGCCTCGCCGCCGGCGCGTCCCGTTCCGCAGCGCGCGCGCGGGCGCGCGAACTCCTCGCCGCCTTCGGCCTGTCCGGGCGCGAGTCGCACCGCCCCGGCCAGCTTTCCGGCGGCGAGCAGCAGCGAGTCGCCATCGCGCGCGCCCTGGCCAACGAGCCGCGGGTCCTGCTCGCCGACGAGCCCACCGGCAACCTCGACGTGGCCACCTCCAACCGCGTCTTCGCCGAACTGCTGGACGCCGTCCGCAACCGCGGAGTCGCGGCCCTGATCGCCACGCACAACCCGGACCTCGCCGCCCGCATGGACCGCGTGGTGACGCTCAGCGAAGGCCGCGTCGTGGCGGCTTGACCGTCACCGCCGCCGCCACAGCGCCCCCACCAGCATCCCGGCGATGACCGTCGCCATGCCCGCGACCTGCAACGCCGAAACGCGCTCGCCCAGCAGCAGCCAAGCCCAGAACACCCCGAGCGCCGGCACAAGGGGCGGCAGCAGCGCCGCCCGCGAAGGGCCGAGCGCCTCCACCGCGCGGCTGTAGAGGATGATGGCGAGCCATCCCGCGATCAGCCCCTGGTAGCCGGCCTGGATCGCCGCCGCGCCCGGCGCGTCGAAGATGCCGCCCAGGCCGAAGATGAGCAGGTGCACGGGCAACCAGACCAGGGAGCACGCACCCATCACGCACGCCGTGCGCAGTCCACTCAGGCGCCAACGGCGCATCAGCACGCCGAACAAGGCCCAGTCGAATCCGCTCCAGAGCAGCAGCAAGTCTCCGATCCACGCGTGCCCGCCGCCGCCACCCTCCAGGAGCGGGCCTCCGCCTATCATCGCCAGCCCCGCCACGAGAATCGCGGCGCCGAGCAGCACGCCCGCGCCCGGCTTTTCGCCCAGCACCAGCCACGCCAACAGCGCCCCGCAAACCATGGTGCCGCCCGGGTTGAGGATGGAGCCGTGCGCGGCGGAGGTGAAGAAAAGCGCCGCCGCCGTCAGCAGGAAGTACGGCGCGCCGCCCAGCGAGGTGAGCACCGCCGCGCGGCCCGCGGTCACGCCGCCCAGGCCGATCCGCAGCAGGACGAGCAGGCACAGCGGGCCAGACACCCCGTAGCGGATGAGCACGAGGTCCGCGATGGACAGGCCGTTCTCCAGCCCGTGTCGCGTGCAAGCGAAGTTGCCGCTGAACAACACCATCGCCAGGACGCCGCCGGCGACGGGGCCACGGTCCGTGGCCGCTACATCCGGCCGCCGCGCGGTTTCCTGCGATTCCTGCATAGGCGCGCAAGATGCACCGGCGACACACGCTCGCCAAAGCGCGACCGGCCCGCCGCGAGGGCGTCACCGCGACTCGGGCCGTCGTGGTAGCTTCCGGCGGCAGGGAGCACTCCATGGCCGCCAGCCCACCGCCAGCCTTCGTCCACCTCCACGTCCATTCCAGCTACTCCCTGTCCGAGGGCGCCATCAAGGCGGACAAGCTCGCCGCTCTGGCGCGCGACGCCGGCATGCCCGCGGTGGCGCTGACCGACACCGCCAACCTCTTCGGCGCGCTCGAATTCTCCCAGGCCTGCGCGGCTAAGGGCGTGCAGCCAATCATGGGCTGCCAGCTCTGGCTCGGCCGCGAGCACCTGGAAGGGCGCGGTGCCAGCGGCGGCGACCCCGAGCGCAACGCGCCCGATCCGGTGGTGGCGCTCGCCATGGACGCGCGGGGCCTCGACAACCTCCAGCGCTTGTCATCGTGGAGCTTCCTCGGTTCCGACCCGTCCGGCCGCCCCTGCGTGCGGCTTGAAACTTTGCAGGAGCACGCGGCCGGCCTGTTCCTGCTCACCGGCGGCACGCTCGGCCCCGTGTCCCGCCTGCTTTCCGAAGGCCGCCGCGACGCCGCGGCCGCCCTTCTCGCCGCGTTGCGGGAAGCCTTCCCCGACCGGCTCGCCGTGGAGCTGCACCGCCACGGCCTGGACGTCGAGCGCGCCATCGAGCCGGCGCTGCTCGACCTCGCCGACGAACTGGCCTTGCCCCTGGTCGCCGCCAACGACGTGTACTTCGCCAAGCCGGAGATGCACGAGGCGCACGACGCCCTGCTCTGCATCGCCGAGGGCCGGCTTCTGGCGGACCCCAACCGCCGCCGGGTCACGCCCGAGCACTGGTTCAAACCGGCCGGCGCCATGCGCGCCCTCTTCGCCGACCTGCCGGAAGCTTGCGACAACACCCTCGCCATCGCCCGCCGCTGCGCCGTGATGAGCGAGGTCCGCAAGCCCGAGCTGCCGCTCTGCCCCAAGGTTCAGCCCGGGATGACGGAAGCGGAGACGGTGCGCGACATGGCCCGCCGCGGCCTCGCCGCCCGGCTCGACGCCGCCGGCACCACGGAGGCCGAAGCGCGCAGGCCTTACGAGGAGCGCCTCGAATACGAGCTCGGCGTGATCGAGAGCATGGGCTTCGCCGGCTACTTCCTCATCGTGGCCGACTTCATCCAGTGGGCCAAGGCGCACGACATCCCCGTCGGCCCCGGCCGCGGCTCCGGCGCCGGCTCCGTTGCCGCCTGGGCGCTCACCATCACCGACCTCGACCCGATGCGCTTCGGCCTGCTCTTCGAGCGGTTCCTGAACCCCGAGCGTGTCTCGATGCCGGACTTCGACATCGATTTCTGCCAGGACCGGCGCGACGAGGTGATCCGCTACGTCCGCGAGGAGTACGGCGCCGACCGCGTCGCCCAGATCATCACCTTCGGCAAGCTCCAGGCCAAGGCGGTGGTGCGCGACGTCGGCCGCGTGCTCGGGATGCCCTACGGCCAGGTGGACCGCATCGCGTCCCTCATCCCGTTCATCCCCGCCAACCCGGTCACGCTCTCCCAGGCCATCGACGGCGAGCCGCGCCTCCAGGAGATGCGGCGGGAGGACGAGACCGTCGCGCGCCTGCTCGACATCGCGCTCCAGCTCGAAGGCATGTACCGCAACGCCTCCACCCACGCCGCCGGCGTGGTGATCGGGCGCAAGCCGCTGATCGACGTGGTGCCGCTCTACCGCGACCCGCGCTCCGAAATCCTCATCACCCAGTACTCGATGAAGTACGTCGAGCAGGCGAGCCTGGTGAAGTTCGACTTCCTCGGCCTCAAGACCCTCACGGTCATCCAGCAGGCGCTGGCGATCCTGAAGGGGCAGGGCCACGACATCGACATCACCACCATCCCCCTCGACGACGAGAAGACCTACGAGATGCTCCGGAAGGGCGACGCCGCCGGGGTGTTCCAGTTCGAAGGCCAGGGAATGCGCGACTGCCTCCGGCAGATGCGCGTGGACCGCTTCGAGGATCTGGTCGCCGCCGTCGCCCTCTACCGCCCCGGCCCGATGGCCAACATCCCCGCCTACTGCGCCCGCAAGCACGGCGAGCCCTGGGAGAGCCCGCACCCCAAGATCCACCACATCCTGGAAGAGACCAACGGCATCATGGTCTACCAGGAGCAGGTGATGCAGATCTCGCAGGAGCTGGCGGGCTACTCGCTCGGCGCCGCCGACCTGCTCCGCCGCGCCATGGGCAAGAAGATCCGCGCCGAGATGGAGAAGCAGCGCGCCATCTTCGTCGAAGGCGCCACCGAACGCGGCATCCCCGCCGCCAAGGCCGGCGAAATCTTCGACCTCATGGAGCGCTTCGCCGACTACGGCTTCAACAAGTCCCACGCCGCCGCCTACGCGCTCGTCTCCTATCAAACCGCTTGGCTCAAGGCGAACCACACCGTCGCCTTCCTCGCCGCCTCCATGACGCTCGACATGGACAAGACGGAGAAGCTGGCGAGCCACATGCAGGAGGCGACGCGCCTCGGCATCGCCGTGCTGCCGCCCGACATCAACCGCTCCGGCGCCGAGTTCCTGACCGAGTGCTTGGAGGACGGCACCCCCGCCATCCGCTTCGCCCTCGCCGCGGTGAAGCGCGTCGGCGCGCAGGCCATGCAGGACATGGTGACGGCGCGCGACGCCGGCGGGCCGTTCAACTGCATCGCCGACTTCGCCGCGCGCGTGGACCCGAAGCTGCTCAACAAGATGCAGATCGAGAACCTGGCCAAGGCCGGCGCCTTCGACCAGCTCGAACCCGACCGCTCCCGGCTCGTGGCCGGCGCCGAGTTGGTGCTGCGCCGCGCGCAGGCCACAGCGGAGGACCGCGCCAGCTCGCAGATCGGCCTCTTCGGCGGCGAGAACGCGAAGCCCGAGCCGCTGCGCCTGCCCACCGTGCCAGAGTGGCCGCAGCTCGAAAAACTGGCTTTCGAGGCGGAGGCCGTGGGCTTCCACCTCTCGGCCCACCCGCTCGACACCTACGCGGCCGTGCTGAAGCGCCTCGGCGTCGTGCCCTCGGCCGAGATCGCAACCCGCGCGCGCGCCGGCGGCGTCCGCCTCAAGCTGGCCGGCACCGTGGTCGCGTCGAAGGAGCGCAACACCCGCACCGGCAGCCGCATGGCCTGGATCACGCTGTCGGACTCCGCCGGGACCTATGAGGTGACGCTCTTCTCCGAAGTCCTGTCGCGCGCCCGGCCGCTGCTGGAGGAGGGCACCGCGATCCTGGTCACGGCCGAAGCGCGGCTCGAGAACGAGGCGCTCCGCCTCACCGCCAACGACATCGAGTCGCTGGAGCGCGCCGCCCAGGATGTCGGCCAAGGCATCCGCCTTTGGCTGGAGAACACCGCCGCGGTGGAGCCCATCCGCGCACTCCTGGCGCGCGAAGGGAAGGGCAAGGGCCGTGTCGTGATGGTGGCGCGCACGGGGCAGGGGCAGGAGGTGGAGATGGCGCTCCCCGGCTCCTTCGCCGTGTCGCCCAAGCTCATGCAGGCGATGAAGGTGGTGCCGGGGGTGGCGGACGTGGAAGCGGTCTGAGCGCCGCCGTCGCCGCCGGCGCACCAGCCGTCAGGGCAGCGTGTTCACCTCCGAGCGGAACGGCCCCCGCGCCGGCCGCGGCCCCGTGCCGCGCGCCGGGATCAGCACACGGATGGCGCATGCGGGGTCGGGGCCGCCCGCCAGTTCGACGCGCTTCTCGATGACCACGCCGGCGCCTGTCAGCCTGCCCTCGAACTCGGGAACGAACCGGTTGATGGGGAAGACGTCGAGGGCTCCCGGGTCCACCGGCAGCACAATCGCGTCCTGGGCGGCCGCCTCGGTGAGCACCGAGTCCCAGTCTATCCCGCTCTGGTACATGCCGAAGTCGTTGGCGGCGACGCGCCGCCCGGCTTCCAGGAAAGCCAACCGCACCGTGCCGGGGTTCGTTTGCCGGTTGGTGCCGAACACGCCGACGTTGACCGGCCCGGCGACCGGCGGGACCACGGAAGCCAACTCGGCGTAGTCGCAGTGGGGGTTCTCCCGCCAAGAGGTGAAGGTGAGGCCGGTCGCGGCCCAGGCGGTCGAGGGGCCCTGCCAAGCGATGAGCAGCGCCCATGCCACCTGCGCCAGCGTCGCGGCCCCGATCACCCCCGCGACGGCGCGCGCGGGCAACCGCGGCGGCATCGCGCGCAGCGCCCCGCCTATCCCGAACGCGATTACGACCGAGAAGCCGATGAGCGACATGCCCAGGTAGCGGTCCGTCTGGTTGTTGCTCCCGAAGTAGGCGAACAGCGTCGGCAGCGCGGCCAGGGTGGCGAGCGCGGCCATCAGTCGCTGCGTCTCGTCGGCGCGGCGCCAAGCGAAGGGCACCAGGGCCAACCCCCCGATCAGCGCGACGGCGCCGGCCGGGCCGAGCACGTCGCCCACCAGGGCGCGGGCGGCCCGCGCCACGAAGTCGATCCCCGTCTCCGGCCACGGGGTGAAGGCGAAGCCCTGCGCCGTCGCTTTGGCGTAGCCGATGTAGCGCGTGCCGTTGAGGACGTAGTGCGGCCAGGCCACCGCCAGCAGCCCCGCGGCGGGCAGGAGCAGCCGAATCGCGAGGGTGCCGTCGTCCCGCTCGCGCCACCAGCGGTATAGCGCCACCCCGACCCAGATCACGCCGAAGGCCGGGAGGAAGGTGAGCTTGGACAGCGTGCCCAGGCCGAGCACCAGCCCCAGCGCCCCCATCCGCAGGATCGAGGGGCGGGGCGACCGCGCTTCGGCCACCAGCAACCACAAGGCCAGCGCGGCGCAGAGGTGGAGCACCGCCTCGGTCATGAAGTTCTGCGCGCCGTACAGGTTGATCGGCGACAGGCAGTAAAGGAGCACGCCGGCCGCCGCCCCGGCCCGCCCGCCGATGGGCCGCAGCGCCATCCAGAGGGCGCCCACGGTGAGCAGGAACAGGACCGCGGCGGACAAGCGCAACGCTTCCTGCGCCGAATCCCCCGCGACCGCCGCGATCGGAAGTCCGACCACCCGCAGGCCGGGGGGCAGCCAGCGGTTCCACAGGAACAAGGAGTCGCGCAGCACCGCGAAGTCGCCCTGCCGCAGCATCAACGCGTCAGACAGGGTGTTGCCGATGTGGCCGACCTCGTCGTACGCGTTGATCACGGGATGGCGGACGAGCCACACCGCCGCCAGCGCCAAGCAGCACAGGACCGCCAACGCGGCCGAGGCCTCCAGCACGAGGCGCGGCCAGCGGGAGGCCGCCCGAGACGGCGCCAGGGAAGCGGGGATTGGAGGCGACATCATTCCGTTTCACGCGGTTCAGGGAAGAATCCATACCACGGCGACCGGCGAAACGCGTCTCAGGCGGATGTCACCATTGGTCGAGCATGCTGCGGGTTGACGCCTTGTGCCCCAGGCGCCGTCGTGCGATATGCGCCTCCGCCGGAGCGCCCCTCGCGCCCGACGATCCCGCACGCGGCGCACCCTTCCGTCACATCGGTCGGGTCCGGTCCCGGGCCAATCGCCCTGGTGCGCGCCGCGGAGGCCCAACCGGACCATCAGGAAGGACGATCACGCCCCATGGCGATGCCACAAGCTTCCTTGCGCCAGCTCCTCGAAGCCGGCGTTCACTTCGGCCACCACACGCGGCGGTGGAACCCGCGCATGGCGCCGTTCATCTTCGGCGTCCGCAACCAGGTCCATATCCTGGATCTGCAGCAGACCGTGCCGATGATGGACCGCGCGCTCCGCGCCGTCCGCGACGTGGTCGCCGCCGGCGGCCGCGTGCTCTTCGTCGGCACCAAGAAGGCGGCGGCCGAGTACGTGTCGGAGGCCGCGGCGCGCTGCGGCCAGTACTACGTCAACCACCGTTGGCTCGGCGGCATGCTGACCAACTGGAAGACCATCACGGGCTCCATCAAGCGCCTCAAGCAGATGGAGGAGCAGCTCGGCGGCAACATCCAGGGCCTCACCAAGAAGGAGGTCCTGATGCTGACGCGCGAGCGCGACAAGCTGAACCGCGCGCTCGGCGGCATCAAGGACATGGGCGGCCTGCCCGACATCATCTTCGTCATCGACGTGGTGAAGGAGAAGCTCGCCATCGAGGAGGCCAACAAGCTCGGAATCCCGGTCGTGGCCGTGGTGGACAGCAACGCCGACCCGCAGGGCATCGCCTTCCCGATCCCGGGCAACGACGACGCCATCCGCGCCATCAACCTGTACTGCGACATGGTGGCCGGCGCGGTGTTCGACGGCATCTCGGCCGAGCTGCAAGCCTCCGGCGTGGACCTCGGCACCGCCGAGGAGCTGCCGCAGGAACTCGAAGCTTTGCCGGCGGACGAGGCTTTGCCTGAAGCCCCGGCGGACATCGCCGCGACCGGCGAGCTCGGCATCTTCCAGGAGAGCGTGCCTGAGAGCGTCGGCGGCGCTTCCGTGGCCGCCGGGCCGTCGCTGTCGGACGCCCAGAGCAGCCCGACTGTGGGCGTGGACCGTGAGTCGATGGAGACCATGGTCCAGAACAACCAAGACGACGGCAACAAAGCGGGCTGATCCGCCGTCCGCCGCAACGCCGGCGGGCGATCCGCGCTAGGCAAGAGCACTGGCGGGCAGGGGCCGGAAACGGCCCCGCCCGCCACACCCCGTTTCGAAGCAGAAGGGGCGCCCCGTCCGCCAACCGGGCACCCACCCCACGAGGAGACACACGGCCATGGCCGAAATCACCGCCGCGATGGTCCGCGATCTGCGCGAGAAGACCGGCGCCGGCATGATGGACTGCAAGAAGGCGCTCACCGAGAACAACGGCGACGCCGACGCGGCCGTGGACTGGCTGCGCAAGAAGGGCCTTTCCGCCGCCGCCAAGAAGTCCGGCCGCGTCGCCGCCGAGGGCTTGATCGGCGTGGCCAGCGCCGGGACGGCGGCCGCCATGGTCGAGGTCAACGCCGAAACCGACTTCGTCGCCCGCAACGAGCTGTTCCAGTCCTTCGTGGAGGGGGCCGCCAAGCTCGTCCTGTCCACCGGCGACGACGTGGAGGCGCTCCGCGCCGCCGCCTACCCCGGCACCGACCACAACGTCGGCGAGGAGCTGACCCGGCTCATCGCCACCATCGGCGAGAACATGAGCATCCGCCGCGTCCGCCGCCTCCAGGTGCAGCAGGGCGCGGTCGCCACCTACGTCCACAACGCCGTCCGCCCCGGCCTGGGCAAGATCGGCGTGCTCGTGGCGCTGGAGGGCGCGAGCGAACTGGACGCGCTGGAAACGCTCGGCCGCCAGGTCGGCATGCACGTCGCCGCCGCCCGGCCGGAGGCGCTCGACATCTCCGCCGTGGACCCCGCGGCGCTGGAGCGCGAGAAGGCCGTGCTGCGCGAGCAGGCCGCCGGCAGCGGCAAGCCCGAGAACATCATCGAGAAGATGGTCGAGGGCCGCATCCGCAAGTACTACGAGGAGGTGGTGCTGCTGGAGCAGGTCTGGGTCCACGACGGGGAAAGCCGGGTCAAGGCGGTGGCGCAGAAGGCCGGCGTCAAGCTGGCCGGCTTCGCCCGCTTCCAACTCGGCGAGGGCATAGACCGGCCGCAGGGCCCGGATTTCGCGTCCGAGGTCGCCGCCGCGGCGGGCTCCCCGAAGGGCTCTTCCGGGGGCGCCGCGCAGCCGTCGCCGAACGGCTGAACCGGGCGGCCCACCGGCCGCGGGCTCGCCTGCGGCCTTGCCCCGGGCGAGCCCCGGCGCGTATTGTGCCGCCGCTCCGGCGCGCCCGGCCGGCCGATCCTCAGGAATCCAATGACCTCAACCCTGCGCTACCAGCGCGTACTCCTCAAGGTGTCCGGCGAGGCGCTGATGGGCGGGCGCGATTACGGCCTCGACACCGGCACCTGCCGCGCCATCGCGGAAGACGTGCGGGACGTGGTCGGCCTGGGCGTGCAGGTCTGCTTGGTGATCGGCGGCGGCAACATCTTCCGCGGCGTCGCCGGCGCCGCGAGCGGCATGGACCGCTCCCAGGCCGATTACATGGGCATGCTGGCCACCGTGATGAACGCGCTCGCCATGCAGTCGGCCCTGGAGAAGGCCGGCGTGCCGACCCGCGTGCAGAGCGCCATCGCCATGGCCCAGATCAGCGAGCCCTACATCCGCCGCCGGGCGATCCGGCACATGGAGAAGGGCCGCGTCGTGATCTTCGCGGCCGGCACCGGCAACCCGTTCTTCACCACCGACACCGCGGCGGCGCTCCGCGCGGCGGAGATGGGCTGCGACGCCCTGCTCAAGGGCACGCAGGTGGACGGCGTCTACTCCGCCGACCCGCGCAAGAACCCGGCTGCCGAGCGCTACACCACGCTCACCTACCTCGACATGCTGGCGCGCGACCTTGCGGTGATGGACGCCGCGGCAATCTCGCTCGCGCGGGAGAACCGGCTGCCGATCATCGTGTTCAACATCCACGAGCCCGGCGCCTTCACCGCGGTGATGAAGGGCGAGGGCCGGTTCACCACCGTGATGGAGCAGGAGCGGGCGCCGGAGTAGGCGCGCCGCCGCTAGCCGTCGCGGCTTCGGTTTGACAAGGGAACAAGGGCCATGGCGGCCGACTTGAAATCGTTGAAGGGGGATCTCCAGCGGCGCATGGAAGGCGCCATGGAGACCTTGCGGAAGGAGTTCAGCGGGCTCCGCACCGGCCGCGCCAGTCCGGCGTTGCTGGAGCCGATCCGGGTGGAGGCCTACGGCACCAACCAGCCGCTCAACCAAGTGGCCAACATTTCGATCGCCGGGCCGGGCCTCCTGTCGGTGCAGGTCTGGGACAAGTCGGTGGCCAAGGCGGCCGAGGTGGCGATCCGCGACTCCGGCCTCGGCCTCAATCCCCAGGCCGAGGGCCAAGTGATCCGCGTTCCGCTCCCTCCGCTCACGGAGGAGCGCCGCAACGACCTCATCAAGACCGCCGCCAAGTACGCGGAAGGCGCGAAGGTCGCGGTGCGCGGCGTGCGCCGCGACGGCATGGAGCAGATCAAGGGCATGGAGCGCGACAAGAAGGCGCCCCTCAGCCAGGACGAGGCCGCCCGCGCCCAGGACGAGGTCCAGAAGTTGACCGACCAGTTCATCAAGGCGGTGGACCAAGCCCTGACCGACAAGGAAAGGGACATCCGGCAGGTTTGATCCGCGTCGGGCGATCATCCCTCGTGTCCCTGGCCTCCTCCCCCGCGCCGCTCGCCGCCCCGCCGGGCGCCGTGCCCCGCCACGTCGCCATCATCATGGACGGCAACCGCCGCTGGGCGCAGGGCCGCGGCCTGCCCGTCGCGCTCGGCCACAAGGCCGGGGCGGACGCCGCGCGCCGCGCCACGGAAGCGGCCGTAGAGCAGGGCGTGGGCTGGCTCACCCTGTTCGCCTTCTCGTCGGAGAACTGGCTCCGCCCAGCGGAGGAGGTGACGGCCTTGATGGGCCTGCTGCGTTTCTATCTCCGTTCGGAGGTCGCGTCCCTGGCGCGCGAGGGCGTGCGGCTCCGCGTCATCGGCGACCGCGGCCGCTTCGGTCCGGACATCACGCGGGAGATGGAGCGCGCCGAGGCGGCCACCGCGAACGGCACCCGCCTCAATCTCACCGTCGCCATGTCCTACGGCGCGCGGGCGGAGATCCTCGCCGCGGCGCGCGCCATCGCGGCGGCCTCGGCCTCGGGCACGTTCGATCCGGCGGCGCTGGACGAGGCCGGCTTCGCCGCGCACCTCGCCACCGCGGGGATGCCCGACCCCGACCTCATCATCCGCACCTCCGGCGAGCAACGCTTGTCCAATTTCCTCCTGTGGCAAGCGGCCTACGCGGAGTTCGTCTTCCAGGACGTGCTGTGGCCCGACTTCGCCGCCCGGCACCTCGCGGACGCCATCCAGGAATACGGGCAGCGCGAGCGGCGCTACGGCGCGCGTGTCGGCTGACGCGGCCGGTTCCCCAACAGGCGGTTCCCCGATGGGCGGATCCCCGGCGGGCGGCGCCCCGGTCGGGCCAGCCCTGACGCCGCCGGGCGCCGCCGCGCGCTGGCGAGACCTCCGCAAGCGCGTCCTGTCCGCCGCGCTACTGGCGCCTGCGGCCTTGCTCTGCGTCTGGCTCGGCGCCGAAGCATGGACCGCGCTGATGGCCGCTGCGGCGGCCTTGCTCGCCTGGGAGTGGGTGCGCCTGTGCGGCTTCTCCACCCGGCGCCTGCCCGGCTTGGCGGTGCCGGCGGCGGTGCTGGCTGCCGGGGCCCTCGCGGTGGAGGCGCATTGGCTCCCCGCGGTCGCCCTGCTCTGCGCCGGCACTTTGGCCGTGGGCGCGTTGAGCGAACCCCCGCGCTTCCGCGGCGGGGTGCCCGGCGTGTGGCTCGCGTTCGGCGTGCTCTACATCGGTTTGGCGTGCGTGGCGCTGATCCACCTCCGCGGCGACGCCTCGGCCGGCTTGGTCAACGTCTTGTTCCTGTTCCTCACCGTGTGGGCGAGCGACATCGGCGCCTACGCCGCGGGACGCTGCTTCGGCGGGCCCAAGCTCGCGCCCTCCGTGTCGCCGAACAAGACTTGGGCCGGGGCGGCGGGCGGGCTCCTTTCGGCGGTGGCGGTCGGCGGCACGGCGGCCTATGTCATGGCCGCGATGGCCGGCACCCTGCCGCCCACGGTCGGGCGGGTCGTGCTGGTGGCCGGGGCCATCGGCGTGCTGGCCCAGGCCGGCGATTTCTTCGAAAGCTGGATAAAGCGACGTTTCAACGTGAAGGACTCCTCTTCTCTCATCCCCGGCCACGGCGGCCTGCTCGACCGGCTTGACGGCGTGCTGGCGTCGGCGCCCGCGGCGGCGGTCCTCGGCGTGCTGCTCGGGCCCGGAGAGGCCTTGTGGCGTTGACGCCCGACGCGGCGCCGCGCCGAGTCACCGTGCTCGGCAGCACCGGCTCCGTCGGCCGCAGCACCCTCGCCCTGCTCGAAGCCGCGCCGCCCGGCCGCTTCGCCGTGGAAGCGCTGGTGGCGGGCAGCGACGCCGCCGCGCTCGCCGCGCAGGCGCGCCGCTTCGGGGCGCGCGTGGCCGTGGTCGCAGACCCCGCGGCGCTCGGCGCCCTGCGGGAAGCGCTGGCCGGCACCGGCATCGAAACGGCCGGCGGCCCGGACGCGGTGGCGGAAGCCGCGTCCCGTCCCGCGGATTGGACCATGGCGGCCATCGTGGGCGCGGCCGGGTTGCGACCGACCTTGGCCGCGCTCGAACGCGGCGGTGTCCTCGCCCTGGCCAACAAGGAGAGCCTGGTCTGCGCCGGCGCCATCGTGCTCGCCGCGGCCCTCCGATCCGGCGCCACGCTCCTCCCAGTGGACTCGGAGCACAACGCCATCTTCCAGGCCCTCGACCTCCGCGACCCGGCGATGGTCGAGAAGATCGTGCTGACCGCCTCCGGCGGCCCGTGCCGCACCATGGACCAGGCCGAGATGCGCGCCGTCACGCCCGAGATCGCGGTGCGCCACCCCGTGTGGAAGATGGGCGCCAAGATCTCGGTGGACTCCGCCACCATGATGAACAAGGGCCTGGAGCTGATCGAGGCCGCGCACCTGTTCCCCGTGCCGGAAGGGCGGATCGAGGTGCTGGTGCATCCCCAATCCGCCGTGCACGGGCTGGTGCAGTACGCCGACGGTTCCCTGCTCGCGCAGCTCGGCACGCCGGACATGCGCACCCCAATCGCGCACGCGCTCGCCTGGCCGGACCGCATGGCGGTGGCGCTGCCGCGGCTCGACCTGGCGGCGCTCGGCCGGCTGGAGTTCCTGCCCCCCGACCCGGTGCGCTTCCCGGCGCTCCGCCTGTCGCGCGACGCGCTGCGGGCGGGCGGCGGCGCGCCGGTGGTGCTGAACGCGGCGAACGAGGTGGCCGTGGCGCTGTTTCTCGAACGGCGCCTCGGCTTCCTCGACATAGCCGCGGTGGTGGAGGAAGCGCTGGATCTGCTCGGTGCGCCGCACGTGCGCGGGCTCGACGACGTGCTGGCGCTGGACGCGCAGGCGCGGCGCGAGGCCGGGCGGATGGCGGCCCGGCACGCCGCGGCCTGAGGAGGACTCGGACTTGGATTTCCTGGCGCAAGGCTGGAACCTGCTGCCCTCGTTGCCCCGCACCCTGATCGCCTTCGCGCTGGTGCTCGGGGTGCTGGTCTTCATCCACGAGATGGGCCACTACCTCGCGGCGCGCTGGCGCGGCATCCACGTGGACGCCTTTTCCATCGGCTTCGGCCGGCCGATCCTGCGCGGCACCGACCGCCGCGGCACGGAATGGCGCCTCGGCTGGCTCCCGCTCGGCGGCTACGTGAAGCTGCACGGGCAGGAGGTGCCGGAGGAAACGGACGCCGCCACGCGCGCGTCGTGGCGCCCAGGGCAGACCTTCCACGAGAAGCCCGTCGGCGACCGCGCCATCGTGGTCGCGGCCGGGCCCGTGGCCAACTACCTGCTCGCGGCGCTGCTCTTCGCCGGCCTCTACATGACGGTGGGCCAGCCGACCGGCAACGCGGCGGTCGGCGCGGTGGTCGAAGGCTCGGCCGCGGAGCGCGGCGGCCTCCGCGCCGGCGACGAGATCATCGCGCTGGACGGCACGCGCGTGGCGCGCTTCGAGCAGGTGCAGCGCCACGTGCAGCCGCGCGCCGGCCGGCCCATCGAGATCAGCATCGCGCGGGACGGGGCGGAGCGCACGCTGACGATCACGCCCGACACGCGCGAAGGGCCGCAGGGCGCCACGGGCGTGCTCGGAATCCAGGGCGGCGCGATGCGGCTGGAGCGCCTCGGCGTCGGCGCCGCCCTCGCCGCCGGCGTGTCGCAAACGGTGGACGTCACCTGGCAGTCCCTCACGAGCATCGCCGAGATGCTCACCGGGCAGCGGAGCGCGCGCGACCTCGGCGGACCGATCCGCATCGCCGAGGTTTCGGGCGAAGCCGCGTCGCTCGGCCTCGCGCCCCTGGTGAGCCTCATGGCGCTGCTGTCCGTGAGCCTGGGCTTGCTGAACCTGTTCCCCATCCCGCTCCTCGACGGCGGCCACCTCGTTTTCTATGCCGCCGAAGCCATCAGGGGCCGGCCGCTGCCGCCCAAGGCGCAGGAATACGGATACCGGGCCGGCTTCGCGCTGCTGGCGACCTTGTTCGTGCTGGTGTCGTGGAACGACATCGTGCACGGCACCATCGGCAGGTTCGTCGCGCGCCTCGTGGGCTGAGCGCAACACCCGTCGTGGTCCGCGCCGGCGGCGGCCGTGGCGGCGGTTGGCGTGCCGCGGGGCCGCCGCTATGGTCCGCGCCGCTCGCCCGTCCGCGACCCCCACAGCCACGGCTCCGCCCTTGCACACCACCAACCGCGCGCTGCTGCTGATCGCCACCGCCTGCCTCGCGCTCGCTGTGGAGCCGGCCGCGGCGCAGTCCCGCCAGCGCCAGCCCGCGCGCGCCGCGCCCGCGGGCGCCGAAGGAGCGGTGCGCGAGATCGAGGTGCGCGGCAACCAGCGCATCGAGGCCGACACCGTCCGCTCCTACATGCTGCTCCAACCGGGCGACGCCTTCGACGCCGACCGCCTGGACCGCAGCCTGAAGTCGCTCTACGCCACCGGCCTGTTCCGCGACGTGCGCATCGGCAGGGACGGCGGCCGGGTCGTGGTGGAGGTTTCCGAGAACCCGATCGTCAACCGCGTCGCTTTCGAGGGCAACCGCAAGATCAGCGACGACGTGCTGCGCGGCGAGGTCCAGCTCCGCAGCCGGTCCGTGTTCACCTCGCAGTCGGCGCAGGCCGACCGCCAGCGCATCCTGGAGCTGTACGCGCGCCGCGGCCGCTTCGGCGCCGTGGTCGAGCCGAAGGTGATCGAGCTCGAACAGAACCGCGTGGACGTGGTCTACGAGATCCAGGAGAACGAGGCGGCGCTGGTCGCGCGCATCAACTTCGTCGGCAACGGCGCCTATTCCGACAGCAGGCTGAAGGAGGTGGTCGCCACCAAGGAGCAGGCCTGGTACAGGATCTTCTCCTCCTCCGACCAGTTCGACCCGGAGCGCCTCGCCTTCGACCGCGAGCTCCTCCGCCGCTTCTACCTCCGCAGCGGCTACGCCGACGTGCAGGTCTCGGGCGCCACCGCGGAGCTCGCCCCCGACCGCTCCGGCTTCTTCGTCACCTACTCCTTGGACGAGGGCGCCCGCTACCGCGTCGGGCGGGTGGAGGTGGTGTCCAACATCCGCAACCTCGACCCAGCGACGCTGCGCGGCCTCGTCCAGGTGGAGGAGGGCGACTGGTACGACGGCGACGCGGTGGAGCGCGTGTCGCAGTCGCTCCAGGACGCGGTGAACCTGCGCGGCTTCCCCTTCGTGGACGTGCAGCCGCGCATCCAGCGCGACCGGGCGGCGGGCCGCGTGGACCTCACCTTCGAGGTGAACGAGGCGCCGCGCGTCTTCGTCGAACGCATCGAGATCAGCGGCAACACCCGCACCCAGGACCGGGTGATCCGGCGCGAATTCCGGCTCGCCGAGGGCGACGCCTTCAACGCCGCGCAGATCCGCCGGTCCCGCCAGCGCATCCGCGACCTCGGCTACTTCTCCGACGTGCAAGTCACCTCTTCTCCGGGATCGGCGCCCGACCGCGCGGTCCTGAACACGTCGGTGACGGAGCGCGCCACCGGCGAGGTCTCGCTGGGCGGCGGCTACTCCACCGACGCGGGCGCGCTGGCGGACGTGGGCCTGCGCGAGCGCAACCTGCTCGGCACCGGCATCGACGCGCGCATCAACGGCACGCTCGCCCAGCGGCGCAGCCAGATCGACGTGTCCGTCACCGACCCGGCCTTCCTCGACCGCAACCTCGCCGCCGGCCTCGACGTCTTCTACATCCAGCGCAACCTCATCACGATCGCCAACTACCGCGAGCGCCGGGCCGGCTTCGCGGTGCGCGCCGGCTACGCCTACAACGAACGGCTTCGCCAGACCCTCGCGTACACCCTCACCAACCGCGAGATCTTCGACGTCTCCGGGACCGCGTCGCGCTTCGTGCTGCAGCAGCAGGGCGAAACCTTGCTGTCGCAGGTCGGCCAGACGATCTCCTACGACTTCCGCGACTCCATCATCGACCCGCGCCGCGGCGGCGTGCTGCGCCTCGGCACGGATTTCGCGGGCCTCGGCGGCGACGTGACCTACGTCCGCGCGCGGCTGGACGGCACCTACTTCTTCCCGCTCGAGTCCTACTTCGGCGACCCCGACTGGGTCCTGTCCGTGTCCGGCAGCGTCGGCTACCTCGAAACCCTCGGCAGGGAAGACCGCATCGTGGACCGGTTCTTCCTCGGCGGCGAGAACCTGCGCGGCTTCCGCATCGCGGGCACCGGACCGCGCGTCGCCCTCAGCTCCGCGGAGCGCCAAAGCCTCATACGCGAACTCGGTCCCGTGGCCGGCGCCGCCGAGGCCGACCGCCGCGACACGCGCGACTCGCTGGGCGGCCGGTTCCTGTGGACCCAGAGCACGGAGTTGCGCTACCCGCTGCCGCTCCCGGCCGAGTTGGGCTTGATCGGCCGCGCGTTCGTGGACGTCGGCTCCCTGTCCCGGTCCGAGTCCGGGTTCGGCGTGCGCGACGACGCCAGCCCGCGCGTCGGCGCCGGCGTCGGCATCTCGTGGCGCAGCCCCTTCGGCCTCATCAACATCGACCTGGCCCAGGCCGTGGTGAAGAAGTCCTACGACGAAACGCAGGTCTTCCGCTTCGGCTTCGGCACCCGCTTCTGACTCCGGAACCCATTCCATGCCAGCACAGCGCGCCTCCCCGTCCAGCAGCGCCCCGCTCGCGACCGTCTGCGCCCTCCTGCTCGCCGCCACCGCGCCCGCCGCGGCGCAGCCCAACCAGGAGTGGTTCGTGCCGGGCCAAGGGCAGGGCCAAGGCGGCCAACGCCCCGCCCAGCAGGGGCAGCAGCAGCAGCAGCAGCAGCGGCCGCCGCAACAGCAGCAGCAACGGCCGCCGACACAGTCCGGAGCGCGCCGGGAAGCGCCGCCGCTGCCGCCGGGCCAGCCGCCGCCGACGCCCGTGATCGGCGTCGTGGACGTGCCGGAGATCCAGCGCGACTCCGCCGCCTTCAACCAGGTGCGGGAAGAGATCGAGCGCCGCCGCCAGAAGCTGAACGAAGACCTGCAGCGCGAACAGAACAATTGGCGGGAGCAGCAGCAGCAGCTCGCCAACCAGCGCGCCGGGATCCCGCCCGAGCAGCTCCGCCAGCGCGAGCGCGACCTCCAGGACCGCATCACGGAAAGCCAACGCATCTTCCGCGAGCGTTCGCGCGCCATCGAGCAGGTGGCGCAAGGCGCGCTGGTGGAGATCGAGCAGGCGCTCGGCACGGTGATCCGCCAGGTCGCCGCCAGCCGCAGCGTCAACATGGTGCTGCCGCGCCCGCTGGTGATCTTCAACGATCCGCCGTTCGACCTCACGGGCGAGGTGTCGCAGCAGTTCAACCGCGCGCTCCGCAGCGTTTCCATCCCGCCCGAGTCGGCGGCCGGGGAGCCCGGCGCGCCGACCGCGCGCCCCGCCGGCGGCGGGCCGCAGCAACAAGGGGCGGGGCAGGGACCGGCGGCGACGCCTGGCCAACCGGCGCCGCCCCGGCGCTGACCCGCCCGCCGCCATGCCGGCCGACCCCCGCTTCCACGCCTATGCCGGCCCGCGGACGCTCGCCGCCATCGCCGCCGCGGCCGGCGGCAGCGCCGCGGCCGGCGACCCGGAGCGGCTCTTCGAAGGCGTGGCCTCCCTCGCGGAGGCCGGCCCTGAGGATGTGAGCTTCCTCGGCGAACGCCGTTACCTCGACGCGCTCCGGGCCACCGGCGCCGGGGCGGTGATTGTCCAGCCGGCATTCGCTTCCGCGGTGCCGGCCAGCGCCGTGGCCGTGCTGAGCGACGCGCCCCAGCTCGGATTCGCGCGCGTCGCCGCCCTGTTCCACCCGCCGCCCGCGCCGCGCCCCGGCGTCCACCCGACGGCGGTGGTGGGCGCCGGCGCCACGGTCGGGGAAGGGACGGAGATCGGCGCCTTCGCCGTGGTCGGCGAGGGCGCGCGCATCGGCCGCGACTGCATCATCCACCCGCACGCCGTGGTGGGCGCCGGGGTCGAGATCGGCGACGGCTGCCGCCTGCACCCCCACAGCAGCGTGTCCCACGCCCTGCTCGGCCGCGGCGTGGTCCTCCACCCGGGGGCGCGCGTCGGCCAGGAGGGATTCGGCTTCGCCCCCACGCCCGAAGGGCGGTTCGAAACCGTACCGCAGCTCGGCCGCGTCGTCCTCGGCGACGGCGTGGAGATCGGCGCCAACGCCTGCGTGGACCGCGGCGCCCAGGGCGACACGGTGCTCGGCCCCGGCACCCGCCTCGACAATCTGGTGATGGTCGGGCACAACGTGCGCGCCGGGCGCGGTTGCATCCTGGTCGCGCAGTCCGGCGTTTCGGGCTCCACCGCGCTGGGCGATTACGTCACGATCGCCGCGCAGGCGGGGCTCACCGGTCACCTCACGATAGGCTCCAAGGCGCGGATCGGCGCGCAGGCCGGGGTCATCAACGACGTGCCGGCGGGCACGGACGTCCTGGGCAGTCCGGCTTGGCCGGCGCGGGAAACGTGGCGCGCCTTCGCCCGCTTGCGGAAGCTCGCGCGCGGCGAGGCCAAGACGGACTAGGGACCATGGACGGAAACGGCGAAAACACGGCGGCGCGGGGAGTCGAAGAAGCGACCACGGTCGAGAGCTTCGACATCGCGCAGATCATGCGCGCCATCCCCCACCGCTACCCCTTCCTGCTGGTGGACCGGATGGTGGAGGTGGTGAAGAACGTCTCCGCCATCGGCGTGAAGAACGTCTCCATCAACGAGCCTTTCTTCCAGGGCCACTTCCCGGCGCACCCGGTGATGCCCGGCGTGCTCATCATCGAGTGCATGGCCCAAACGGCCGCCGTGCTGGTGGTGGAGTCGCTCGGGCCCGAAGCGCGCGGCAAGCTCGTCTACTTCATGAGCGTCGAGGGCGCGAAGTTCCGCCGCCCGGTCGTCCCCGGCGACCAGATGCGCGTCCACGTCGTGCGCCAGCGCCAGCGCGCCAACATCTGGAAATTCCGCGCCGACGCCAAGGTGGACGGCAAGACCGTGGCCGAGGCCACCTACTCCGCCATGATCCTCGACCGGTGAGCGCCCCCGAGATCCACGCGAGCGCGAACGTCGCCCCCGGCGCCCGCATCGGCGCCGGCTGCCGCGTCGGCCCCTTCTGCGTCGTCGGCCCCGAAGCCGTGCTGGAAGAGGGCGTGGAGCTCGCCTCGCACGTCGTGGTGGAAGGCGCGACCACGCTCGGCGCCGGCGTGCGCGTCCTCCCCTTCGCCGCCGTCGGCACCCCGCCCCAGGACGTGAAGTACCGCGGCGAGCCGACGCGCTGCGAGGTCGGCGCCGGCACCCTGGTGCGCGAAGGCGCCACCATCCACCGCGCCAGCGTCGGCGGCGGCGGCGTCACCCGCGTCGGGCCGAACTGCATGGTCATGGCCATGGCGCACGTCGCGCACGACTGCCAGCTCGGCGAGGGCGTGATCCTCGCCAACAACGTCATGCTCGGCGGCCACGTCCACGTCGGCGCCGGCGCCTTCGTCGGCGGCGGCGCGGCGGTCCACCAGACGGTGCAGATCGGCCGCCTCGCCATGGTGAGCGGCTTGGCCGGCGTCACCAACGACATCCCGCCCTTCGGCTACGTCTTCGGCCTCCCCGCGCGCCTCGTGGGCTTCAACAAGATCGGACTGCTCCGCCGCGGCGCCTCGCGCGACCAGCTCCGCACGCTCCGCGTCGCCTTCGCGCTGCTGTTCAAGGACCCCGGCGAGTTCGCCGCCAAGGTGGAGCAGGCGGCCGAGCGCTTCGCCGGCGAAGCGCTGGTGGAAGAGGTCCTCGCCTTCATCCGCGACCCCGAGCGCCGCCGCCAGTTCGTCCGCCCCGGCCGCATGGCCGCGCCGGAACTGGGCGGCGTGGACGAGGAGAACGGGGAAGGCGGGTGAACGGCGCGGGCGGCACCCTCGGCATCCTGGCCGGCGGCGGCGAACTCCCCCTGCGGGTGGCGCGCGCCGCCCAGACAGCCGGCCGCCCGGTCTTCGCCGTGGTGATCAGCGGGTGGGGCGACCCGGCGCAGTGGGCGGGCTTGCCGCACGCGGTGGAGCGCTTGGGCGCCGCCGGCCGCATCCTGTCCCGCCTCCGCGGCGCGAACGTGCGCCAGCTCGTCCTGACCGGCCGCGCCCGCCGGCCCTCCGTGGCCGCGCTGCGGCCGGACCCGGTCGGCGTCCGCGTGGTGGCCCGCATCGGCGCCGGCTTCCTCCTGGGCGACGACGGGCTGTTGCGCGCCGTCGCCCGCGTGCTGGAAGAGGAAGGCTTCGAGGTCGTCAGCCCGCAATCCGTGCTGGCCGGCCTGCTGCCCCCGTCCGGCCTGCTAGGCCGCGCCGCCCCGCCCGACGAGGCCACGCGCGCCGACATCCGCCGCGGCATCGCTGTTTGCCGCGCGCTGGGCGGCGCCGACGTCGGCCAGGCCGTCGTGGTGCAGCAAGGGCTCGTGCTGGGCGTCGAGGCCATCGAGGGCACCGACGCCCTCCTCGCGCGTTGCGGGACTCTCCGGCGCGAGGGCCGGGGCGGCGTCCTGGTCAAGCTGGCGAAGCCCGGCCAGGATCGCCGCCTCGACCTGCCGGCGGTAGGCCCCGACACGGTGCGGAACGCCGCCGGCGCCGGGCTGGCCGGCATCGCCTTCGAGGCCGGCGCCACCGTTCTGCTCGACCGCGAACGGACCGTCGCGGCGGCGGACGCGGCGGGGCTGTTCCTGCTGGCGCTGGAACCGGCCGAGACCACCAACGAGGAGACCAGACGATGAGCGGCAGCTTCCTGCACACCATGATCCGCGTCGGCAACCTGGAACGCAGCGTGGACTTCTACACCCGCCTGCTCGGCATGAGGGAGTTGCGCCGGCGCGACGTGCCGGACGGCAAGTACACGCTGGTGTTCCTCGGCTACGGCGACGGCAACGCCTCCGGCGGCGGCGAGATCGAGCTGACCTACAACTACGGCACGGAACGCTACGAGCAGGGCACCGCCTTCGGCCACCTCGCGGTCGGCGTGCCCGACGTGGCCGCGGCGGCCGAAGCGGTGCGCGACGGCGGCGGCAAGGTCACGCGCGAGCCCGGCCCGGTGAAGTTCGGCACCACGATGATCGCCTTCGTCGAGGACCCGGACGGCTACAAGATCGAGCTGATCGAGCGCCGCTAGGACGGAGGCAGCGGCCCGGTTGGCCGTCCCAGACCCCTTCGACCTGCTGCGCCCGCTCGGCCTGTCCCGTCCGCTCGGGCTGCTGCGCGACGCGGCCTGGACCGCCGAGCAGCTAGGCCGCTCGGCGCTCGGCCAGGAGCACCTGCGCCTGGCCGTCACCGGGCTGAGCCGGTCCGGCAAGACCGTGTTCATCACCTCGCTCCTGGCCAACCTGCTGGCGGCGGGGCAGGGGAGGCGCGCCCTCCCGGCCCTGGAGGCGGCCTCCGGCGGGCGGCTCCGCGACGTGCGGCTGGTCCCGGCCGGCACGCAGACCGTGCCGCGCTTCGATCTGGCCGGCCACCTCGGCGCGCTCGCCGCCGACCCGCCCGCCTGGCCCGGCCGCACGGACGACCTTTCCACCGTCGAGCTGACCCTCACGCTGGAACGCTCTTCCTGGCTCGGCGGCCTCCTAGGCCGCCGCACCGTCACGCTCGAATTGCTCGACTACCCCGGCGAGTGGCTGCTCGACCTGCCGATGCTGTCGCAGGACTACGCCGGGTGGTCGGCCGCCACCCTCGACCGCCTGCGCCGCGAACCCCGCGCCGCCGCCTGCGCCGAGTTCCTGTCCTTCGCCGACGCGCTTCCGGCCGCCGCGCCCCCCGAGGAAGCGCTGGCCCGCCGCGGCTTCGTCCTCTACCGCGACGCGCTCCGCGTCTGCCGCGACGAGCTGGGCATGCGCCTCCTCCAGCCCGGCCGCGCCCTCAACCCCGGCCCGCGCGGCGAAGCGCCCATCCTGTGGTTCTTCCCGCTGCCCCACCCGGACGGCGGCGGCCTGTCCGACCTCCTGCGCCAGCGCTTCGACGCATACCTCGCCGACCAGCGCGAATCCTTCTTCGAGCCCTACTTCCGCCGCTTCCGCCGCCAAGCCGTGCTGGTGGACGTGCTGGGCGCCCTCCACGCGGGCCAAGCCGCCTTCGAGGACACCGCCGACGCCCTGGCCGCGATCGCCGGCGCGCTCCGCGACGAGGAGTCCTGGCTCGACCGCCTCCTCGGCGTCGGCCCGGAGCGCGTGGCCTTCGCCGCCACCAAGGCCGACCACGTCCCGTCCCGCCAACGCGACGCCCTGGCGGCGCTGCTCGGCTCCCTGGTCGGCGCGGGGGAAGCCGAGGCCGCCTCCGTCCACGTCCTCGCCAGCGTCCGCTGCACGGAAGACGACGTCGCGACCCTCGACGGCCGCCCCGTCGCCGCCGTCCGCGGCGTGCTGCTGGAGAACGGCCGCAGCGCCCGCGTCTACCCCGGCGAGGTGCCGCTCCGCACGCCCGAGCCTGGCTTCTGGGCCCACGGCTTCTTCCGGATGCCGGAATTCCAGCCCCCCCGCCTCGATCCCGCCGGCGCCGCGGGCGTTCCCCATCTGGGACTAGACACGCTGCTCGCACGCCTCATCGGAGACCTGCTGTGAACCGTCCGCCAGCCGAAGCCGCCAACGCGCCGCGGGTGATCCTGGAAGACGAGGCGCCGCCCACCCGGCCCCCGGCCCCCCGCCTGGATTTCGGCTGGGAGCAGGCGGTGGCGCCCGTGCCGCCGCCGCGCCTGCCGTCGCGCTGGTCCGGCCTGGGCCGCGCCGCCGCCGGCTTGGTGGTGCTCCTGCTCGGCCTCGGCGCGCTGGACGCCGCCAACTTCGTCCTCGACCAGTTCGCGCGCGGCACCTTCACCGGGCTGCTGACCCTCGGCGTCGTCGCGGCCGGCTTCGGCCTCATCGCCTCCGCCGCCTGGGTCGAACTGCGCGGGCTCCTGTCCATCCGCGCCGTGGACCGCGCCCGTGAAGCCTTTGCCCGCGGCGACCTCCAAACCGCGCGGACGGAGGCCGTGCGCTGGGCCGAGTCCGTACCGGAAGCCGCTTCGCTGGTCCCCGCGCTCCGCGTCGCCGGCAGCACGGAGGAGCTGCGGGCGCTGCTCGACTCCGGCCCCCTGCCGGCCCTCGAAGCGCGCGCCACCGCCCTCGGCCGCACGGCCGCCATCCAGGCCTTTTCCATCACCGCGGTCAGCCCTTCGCCGGGGCTGGACGCGCTGGTGTTCGCTTGGCGCGGCGTCCGCCTCGTGCGGCAGGTGGCGGCGCTGCACGGGCTGCGGCCCGGCTTCGCCGGCAGCATCGCCCTGCTGCGCCGCACGGTGTTCGACGCCGCGACCGTCGCCGCCACCGACATCGCCGTGGACGCCGCCGCCCGCGCCCTGCTGTCGAATCGCTTGCTCGAGCAGTTCGCCGGCGAGGCCGCGGCCGGCGCGGTGGCGGCCCGGCGGATGCTGCGCCTCGCGCGCGTCGCGGCGGACGCGTGTCGAATCATCCCAACGGCCGGCTCCGGGCGTGTCTAGAAATTACCTCTCGCCGACACTCCCTCGATAATCGCGTTATCGTGATCTATGTGCCTGCAACTCCGTCGCCTCAGGCGAAACCGAGCCGGCGAAATTCATGGACCAGAATGGAACCAACGACGTACGGTTGAAAGCGCGCACCCCGCGCACCGGAGCGTCCGCCATGGATCACGTCATGATCGTCGTCGCCCTCACGCTCGGCGCCTCATACCGGCCCGCTCAAACCTTGACCTGTTCCAGATACGGGTAGCGGGTGAGGCTGCGAATGCGCTCTGGGGTGAGCGCATTCCAGGCGCGGCAGAGAGCGTCGACGATGGCG
>CADCTL010000138.1 GCA_902805625.1 uncultured Acetobacteraceae bacterium | reverse complement strand
GTCAAGCACCGCTTCGTAACCCCGTCGGTGAGTACATGACCCCCCCGGCGGGAGGCGGCTTCTAATCGCGCCGCACTAAGCTGTCAAACGAAAATCAGCGCTTCGCCGCACCTTCAAGTCGTCACGGAACCGCACAGTTCAAGCGGTTGACAAACCGAGGTTTTCGCTCCGAATGTGCGCTTGGTTTCTGACCGGGGTGGGGGTCATTCGGAAATTGGCACATGCTTTTCCGCGCCGATCGCGCGCGCTTTCGCTCGCCTGCGTCGCCGCCCTCGCCCCCTTCGGTGTCGTGGCCCAGACCACTCCCCGGGAACACCTCGGTGGAAGTGCAGCGTTGCCGCAAGCGCGGTTCCTTATGAGCAAGCCCGGCGACACCTTGTCGCGGCTCGTCGCAACGGCCCGAAGCACCTCCCGCAACGACGCCTCCCCGTCGAGCCAGGGTTGGGTCACCGGCATCTTGGAGCGGCAGCAATTATTCGAACGGGAGCAATCCGCGGGGCAGCGGCGTGCGCGCCCCGCTGCGGGACTCGTCGCCGCCCGCCGCGCCGTCGCCTCCTTGCCGCCGGCGGGCAGCGACACACCGCTCCCGAGCGACCACCGCAAGCACCTTGTCCTGGTCCAATCCGGCATCGAGGGATCCTTCCTTCAAGCCTTGTTGTCGGGGGGCGTGCCCGAGCCCCTCGCCCATGACCTGATCCGGGTCCTCGGCCACGAACTCGACCTCCAGCGGGAGCTCCGTCCCGGCGACCACTTCTCTGTCCTTTTCGAGCGTTACCGCGCCGACACCGGCGGCTTCTTGCGCGATGGCAAGGTGCTGCACGCCACCTTCCGGGTGTCCGGCCGCGACCTGGCCATTTGGCGCCACGACACCGCCGACGGCCCGGAATGGTTCGACGGCGAAGGGCGCAGCCTCCGGCGCGACTTCCTCCGCACCCCGCTCGACGGGGCGCGCATCACGTCGGGCTTCGGCATGCGCCAACACCCCGTGCTGGGGTTCACCCGCATGCACCAGGGCGTGGACTTCGCCGCCCCCACCGGTACGCCGGTCGTCGCGGCGGCGGACGGCACGGTGATGGACGTCGGCCCGCGCAGCACCTATGGCCGCACCATCACGCTCCGCCATTCCGGCGGCACGGAAACGCTGTACGCGCATCTTTCGAGCTTTTCACCCGGTTTGGCGCCGGGGCAGCACGTCCGCCAGGGCCAGACCATCGGGCGCGTCGGGTCCACCGGCCTGTCTTCCGGGCCGCATCTGCACTACGAGATCACGCAGGGCGGCCGGCAGGTGAACCCCGCCACCGTCCGGAGCGGCGGCGTCACCCGTCTGGCTGGCTCGGATCTAGCGGCCTTCCACGCGACGCAACAGCAAGTGCAAGCTTGGCTCGGCCGCATCCAGCCGATGCAAGAACTGGCCATGGCCGACTGACGCCGCGGACGGGTCGCGGGGCGGGCGAGAACCGCCCGCCCCGCGCCGCTGCCGCGCTCAGGCGGCTTCCGCCAAGGGAGACCGCATCTCCAAGCCATCCGGGCCCGCCGTCACCCGCAGGGTGTCGCCGTCGGAAACCCGGCCCTCCAGCAGCAGATTCGCAAGCTGGTCCTGGAGGTTGCGCTGGATCACCCGCTTCAGCGGCCGCGCGCCGTAGGTCGGGTCGTAGCCCGCCTCGGCCAGCCACTCCCGCGCGCTCTCGTCCAACTCCAACCGCAGCTTCCGGTCTTCCAGCAACCGCCGCAGCCGCTCGAGCTGGATGTCCACGATCGAGGCCATGTCCTCGCGCGCCAGGCGCCGGAACAGCACCACCTCGTCCAGCCGGTTGAGGAATTCCGGCCGGAAACGATCCCGCACCGCCCGCATCACCGCGGGCCGCGCCGCCTCGATGTCGGCGCTCTCCGGCAGTTCCGCGATCGCTTGGCTGCCGAGGTTGCTGGTCAGCACGATGATGGTGTTGCGGAAGTCCACCGTCCGCCCCTGCCCGTCCGTCAGCCGCCCGTCGTCGAGCACCTGCAGGAGCACGTTGAACACGTCCTCATGCGCCTTCTCGACCTCGTCGAAGAGGATGACTTGGTAAGGCCGGCGCCGGATTGCCTCCGTCAACACGCCGCCCTCGTCGTAACCGACGTAGCCCGGGGGCGCGCCGATCAAGCGGGACACGGCGTGCTTCTCCATGAACTCCGACATGTCGATGCGGGTCATCGCCCGGTCGTCGTCGAACAGGAACGCGGCGAGCGACTTCACCAGCTCCGTCTTGCCCACGCCCGTCGGGCCGAGGAACAGGAAGGAGCCGATAGGGCGGTTCGGATCTTGAAGCCCGGCGCGCGCCCGGCGGACGGCCTTGGACACCGCTTCCAACGCTTCTTCCTGGCCGACCACCCGCTTGCGGAGCTGGTCCTCCATGCGGAGCAGCTTGGCGCGCTCGCCTTCCAGCATCTTCTCGACCGGGATGCCGGTCCAGCGGGACACGACGCCGGCGATGCCCTCCTCCGTCACCGCCTCGTTCACCAGCCGCGCGTCGCCGTCGCCGGCCGAGGGCAGCTTGCGTTCGAGTTGCGGGATGACGCCGTAGAGCAGCTCAGACGCCTTAGCGAGGTCGCCACGGCGCTGCGCCAACTCCACTTCCGTCCGCGCCTTCTCCAACTCCTCCTTGGTCTTCTTCGCCTCGACGACCTTGCCCTTCTCCGCTTCCCAGCGCTGCGTCATCTCGCGCGAACGCTCTTCGAGGTCGGCCAGCTCCTTTTCCAACCTGCCGAGCCGGTCGCGGGAAGCGGGGTCTTCCTCCTTGCGGAGCGCCTCGCGCTCGATCTTGAGCTGCATCAGCCGTCGGTCGAGCTCGTCCAGCTCCTCCGGCTTGCTGTCCACCTGCATCCTGAGGCGCGACGCGGCCTCGTCCACCAGGTCGATGGCCTTGTCGGGCAGGAAGCGGTCGGTGATGTAACGGTTGGAGAGCGTCGCGGCCGCGACCAAGGCGCTGTCCGTGATCCGGACGCCGTGGTGCGTCTCGTACTTGTCCTTGATGCCGCGGAGGATGCTGATGGTGTCCTCCACGCTCGGCTCGCCCACGAACACGGGCTGGAAACGCCGCGCGAGCGCCGCGTCCTTCTCCACATGCTTGCGGTACTCGTCGAGTGTGGTGGCACCGATGCAGTGCAGTTCGCCACGGGCCAGCGCCGGCTTGAGCAGGTTGGAGGCGTCCATGGCGCCCTCCGCCTTGCCCGCGCCCACCAAGGTGTGCATCTCGTCGATGAAGAGGATGACGTCGCCCTCGGCTTGCGTCACCTCTTGCAGGACGGCCTTCAGGCGCTCCTCGAACTCACCGCGGTATTTGGCGCCGGCGACCAGCGCGCCGAGGTCGAGCGCCATCACGCGCTTGTCCTTCAGCGCCTCCGGCACGTCGCCCTTCACCACGCGGAGCGCCAAGCCCTCGACGATGGCGGTCTTGCCGACGCCGGGCTCGCCGATCAGCACGGGGTTGTTCTTGGTGCGGCGGGCGAGCACCTGGATGGCGCGGCGGATCTCCTCGTCCCGGCCGATCACCGGGTCGAGCTTACCTTCCCGGGCCGCGGCGGTGATGTCACGGGCGTATTTCTTCAGGGCGTCGAAGCTTTCTTCGGCGTTCTGGCTGTTGACCGTGCGGCCCTTGCGGAGGTCGGCCACCGCCGTTTCCAGCCGCTGGGCGTCGGCGCCCGCGCCGCGCAGGGCACGACCCGCCGGCGTTTCGGAAGCGGCCAGCGCCACCAGCAACCGGTCCTGGGCGACGAATTCGTCGCCGGCGCGAGTCGCCTGCTGCTGCGCCGCGTCGAGCACGCGCACGACGTCGGGGGTGAACTGCGGTTGGCCGGCGCCGCCGCCCGAGACCTTGGGCTGGCGCGAAAGGTCGGCCTCGACCGCCTGCTTGGCGCGCGCCGGATCGCCGCCGGCGGCGCGGATAAGCCCCGTCGCGGCGCCTTGCTCGTCGTCGAGCAGCGCCTTCAGCAGGTGCTCCGGCGTGATGCGCTGGTGGTAGTCCCGGATTGCTATGGTCTGCGCGGCTTGGAGGAAACCCCGCGCGCGCTCGGTGAACTTCTCAATGTCCATCTGGAGTCCCTTCACGAAAGGCGACACCGCCGAGCGGCCCCGTTCGCGGCAACCCCCCGGCGGGAGCGGCGGAGCGCTCCCATGCCGGAGTTGGTAAGCCGGCCTCGCGGATGCAAGCCTGTCCGATGCCGCCTTCAACCGGTGGACGCGGGCGCGGCGGGCGGGCTAAGCGCGACGAGCGGAGGCCCGGCCCCGACCCGGCCCCGCGCCCAGCCGAAGGTCCGCCCGCCATGCGCGTCGAAGCCATCTACCGCTACCCGGTGAAGGGCCTGAACCCCGAAGCGTTGGAGGAGGTGGCGCTCGCCCCCGGCGAATGCCTGCCGCACGACCGCCGCTTCGCGCTCGCCCAGGGCGACGCGCCCTTCGACCTTTCCGCCCCTTCCTGGCTGCCCAAGCGCCACTTCGGCTGCTTGATGGCGAACGCCCGCCTCGCCCTGCTCCGCAGCGGCTTCGACCCGCGCACCGGCCGCTTGTCCATCCGGGCGCCGGACGGGCCGCCGCTCGTCGCCGACACCGCCACGGAGGACGGGCGCGCGGCCATCTCCGCCTTCCTCGCCGCGTTCCTCGGGCCGGAAGCGCGTGGGGCGCCGCGGTTCGTGGAAGCGCCCGGCCACAACTTCACCGACGTCGCGGCCAAGTGCGTTTCGATCATCGGGCTGTCGAGCCTGCACGCGCTGGAGGCGGCGGTCGGCATGGCGCTCGACCCCATCCGGTTCCGCGCCAACGTCTACGTTTCCGGCGGCGAGCCCTGGGCGGAGTTCGGACTGCTCGGGCAGGAGATCCAGATCGGCGGGGCGCGACTGCGCGTCTTCAAGCGCATCGTCCGCTGCGCCGCGACGGAGGTGAACCCGGACACCGCCGAGCGCGACGCCAAGCCGCAGCGCTGGCTTCGCGAACGTTTCGGCCACGCCGACCTGGGCGTCTATGCCGAGGTGCTGGAAGGCGGCCACATCGCCGCCGGCGACGCCCTGGAGCCCTTGCAAGCCGACCTGCTGCACTGACCCGGGGACGGCTGACCTTACGGTCCTTGTACGACAAGGTCAGGCATCCGCTCGACGGCGCCCGCCGGCGCCAGCGGCGCTCCGCCGAAACGCGGGCGCCTTGGCAACCAAGCGGCGTCGGGCGGCGGAAGCGCGATCGGCGCCGGCCCACTCGCGGCCTCCGCCGGCCTCGCCGGACGCAGGAGGCGCTCGGGCGCGGCCTCCGGGTCCAGGAGCACCGATACCCGGCCGCACCGCCGGATCGCCGCCGCGGGGTTCTCCTTGCCCCCTGCCCGGAACAGAACGGACACGGCCGCATCCCGCTTGGCGGCGCCGGTCATCAGCACCAGCGCTTCGCGGGCCTCGGCCAGAACGTTCAGGCCGAGTGTCACGCCGCGGGTGAACAGCACCCCGTTGGCCTTGCAGGTGGAATGCGCCAAGCGCACGCGGCGGGTGGCGCCGCCCCGCGCGTCCCCGGGCTCGTTGAAGGCGACGTGGCCGTTGCGCCCGATGCCCTGCACCGCGCAGTCGATCCCGCCCATGCCGCGCACCCCGCGCTCATACGCGTCGAGCGGGCAGCGCAACTCGCCGTTTCCGTCGTGGAAGCGGTGGAAACGGCCGATGCCGAGCGGCTCCACCAGCTCGCGCCGCAGTTCGGCGGCGAAGCTCCGCGGGTCGCGGTCGCCCACCCCTTCGTACTCGTCCATCTGCACGCAAACCACGCGCGACCAATCCAGGCTGCGCCGGTGGGCGGAACGCAGAAGCGCGTAGGCGGGCCGCGGGGTGCGGCCAGCGGAAGGCGCGAACACCGCCCTCCCCCGCCGCGCCAACGCCGCCCCGAGCGCCGCCACGATGCGGGCGGCGGCCACTTCCGCGATTTCGGCGCCGGGCAAGACCGCGAGGCTGTGCGGCGCGCGCGCGAACCACGGCAGGGAGGACGCGGTCCTGTCCATTTAGGCGTGCTCCGCCGACGCGAGGTCGGGCACCCGCGCCGCCGCCCGTTCGGGTCGCGTGGAAAGCAAGTCGCGGACGATCGCCGCCCCCACCTCGCCATGCCAAAGCGACAAGCCGTTGGCCTGCCCCTCGAAGCTCGCTTCGCCGTGGGTGCCGCGCAGCGGATAGCCGGCGGCGAGCCCGATGCCGAACACCCCGTCCACCGGCACGCCGTCGGCTGCGAAGACGCGGCTCCGGGCGTCCACCAACGGCGCGCCGGCGGCCGTTTCCGCACGGAGCGCGACGCGGCCGCCGTCGGCGTCGAACAGCGGCAAGGCGCGGGGCTGGTAGCCCAAGGCCGCCACGACCAAGTCCGCTTCCGCTAAGATCCGCTCGGCCTCCGCGTCCGGCTCGCGGCCGAGGCGGTGCAGCCGCAGCCGCGGCTCCGGCCCGGACCCGCCCAGGCGCCAAGCGCGCCGCAACAGGTCCCGCGCGTCGCTTCGGAAGCCGGCCAGCGGAAAAACGCGCCCCGTCCGCGCGCACACGTCCTCCGGGCCGAACTCCGCGTAGCCGTCGGCCAGCGCCGCGGCCTCGCTCGCGTAGGTCAGCCGCAGCGGCCGGCGGTGCAGCACCGTGACGCCGCCCTCCGCGAAACGGAGGCCGGGCGAGGCGTCGAGCAGCAGCCGCGCGCAGGCGACCGCGCTGTGCGACCCCCCGACAACCGCCACCTTCGGCGACGCGCAGGCCGAAAGGCGCTCAGCCGCCGCGACCGCGCCGGCGGGCGACAGCAGAACGGAGGACCGCACGACCTTGCCGGCGAAGCGGGGCAGCAACGGCGGCCCACCGGCGACGGCCTCGCGCCAAAGCCGCTCCGGCGCTTCGACCGCCCCGGTCGCCAGCACCAGCGACGCCGCTTCCAACTCGATCTCCCCGCCCCCGGCGACGAAGCGGCAACGGACCCGCCACCCACCTCGCGCCATGCGGCGGGCCGACAGGGCCTCGAAGCCGGTCAGGAACGGATCGCGGCCGGACGCCGCGAGGGCACCGCGCAGTTCCTCGCACGCCCCGGCCAGGAAAGCGGCCGCCGTGGACAAGGCCACGGGGGCGCCGCGCCGACCCAGCACCTCCCGCCCGGCCGGCGTTTCCAGCGCGAGGGACAGCGGCGGCTCGCCCGCCGCCTCCACCGCGCGGAAGAAGCTTTCCGCGTGGCTGTCGGAGGTGATGGCGAAGCCGCCCAACTCCCCGGCTCCGACCGCGCCGCCGCGCTCGATGATCCTGATCGGGAGGGCGAGCAAGGCGTCCAGCAGCCCCGCGCTGCGCGCCGCGAGGAGCAGGCCGGCGCCCGCCGGGCCGCCGCCCACGACGAGGGCGCCCAGCGTAGGCGCCCCTGGTGTCCATGGAACCCGCAAGTGCCCCTCCGACCAGTTGCCCGGACGGAAAGGAACTAACATGGTTCATGCGACCGCCTGAGTTACGCCTTCAACATGCTTCTCACATTGTATGAAGCGCGGCTTATACGCCGTAGCCCATCAGCCCTCGCGGATGCACTCAATCCACCCCGGAGGCGGCGCGCGCCGCCGCCGCCAGGGCGCGGACGCCGCCGGCCAGGAACGTGATGAGATCGCGAACCACGGCGTCCAGGTCGGCCCCCGAGGACGTGCCTCCCGAGAGGGCATCGACGCGGCGGCTCCCAGCGAACGCGCTCACCATGAGGCTGCCCGTGAACACGAAGCCACGCGCAGCCACCTCGGGCGGCGCGCCGCGCAGGGCCTCGCACAAGATGTCGCGGACCATCAGCCCGAGCCAGCGGTCGTCCAGCGTGAGCTGGACGATGAGGCGCCCGCAGGCCCGTCAGCCCGGCCCGCCAGTGCGGCTCAGCTCGAAGCAGGGGACGACGAAGGCCGCGAGCGCGTCCTCCACGCCCCCCGCGCCCGGAGCCACTTACTCGCCCGCGGCCGGGATTGCGCCTCCGGCTTCCAGCGCCGCGTTCGCGCCACGGGCACCAGCCGAGCCATCGCCAACCCGCGGCTTCGGCGCCACGTAGATCTGCCCCCCGTTGGCGCGGAACGCGTCGGACATCTCGTCCATGCCCTGCCGCGCCGCGTCGCGCACCTCTTGGCTGATCTTCATGGAGCAGAACTTCGGCCCGCACATGGAGCAGAAATGCGCCACCTTGGCGCCCTCGGCCGGCAAGGTCTGGTCGTGGAACTTCTCCGCCGTGTCGGGGTCGAGCGAAAGGTTGAACTGGTCTCGCCAGCGGAACTCGAAACGCGCGCGCGACAACGCGTCGTCCCGCTCCTGCGCCGCCGGGTGGCCCTTCGCCAGATCGGCCGCATGCGCCGCGATCTTGTAGGTGATCACGCCGGTTTTCACGTCGTCCCGGTCCGGCAGGCCCAGGTGCTCCTTGGGCGTCACGTAGCAGAGCATGGCGCAGCCGAACCAGCCGATCATGGCGGCGCCGATGCCAGACGTGATGTGGTCGTAGCCCGGCGCGATGTCGGTGGTGAGCGGCCCTAGCGTATAGAAGGGCGCCTCGCCGCAGGTCTCCAACTGGCGATCCATGTTCTCTTTGATCTTGTGCATGGGAACGTGGCCCGGCCCCTCGACCATCACCTGCACGTCGTGCTTCCACGCGACCTTGGTCAGCTCGCCGAGGGTGTCCAACTCGGCGAACTGCGCCGCGTCGTTGGCGTCGGCGATGGAACCGGGGCGCAAGCCGTCGCCGAGCGAGAAGGCCACGTCGTAGGCCTTCATGATCTCGCAGATCTCCTCGAAGCGTTCGTAGAGGAAATTCTCGCGGTGGTGCGCCAGGCACCACTTGGCCAAGATGGAGCCGCCGCGGGAGACGATGCCGGTGACGCGCTCCGCCGTCAGCGGGACGTGCGCGAGCCGGACGCCGGCGTGGATGGTGAAGTAGTCCACCCCCTGCTCAGCCTGCTCGATCAAGGTGTCGCGGAACACCTCCCAGGTCAGGTCCTCGGCCTTGCCGTTGACCTTCTCAAGCGCTTGGTAGATCGGCACCGTGCCGATCGGCACCGGGGAGTTGCGGATGATCCACTCGCGCGTGGTGTGGATGTTCCGTCCGGTGGACAGGTCCATCACCGTGTCCGCGCCCCAGCGGATGGACCAGACCAGCTTGTCCACCTCCTCCGCCACGGAGGACGCCACGGCGGAATTGCCGATGTTGGCGTTGATCTTGACCAGGAAGTTGCGGCCGATCGCCATCGGCTCGCTTTCCGGGTGGTTGACGTTGTTGGGGATGATGGCCCGGCCGCGCGCCACTTCGTCGCGCACGAACTCCGGCGTCACGTGGTCGGGGATGGCGGCGCCGAAGCTTTCGCCGTCCCGCTTAGCGGCTTCCAGCAACCGCGCCCGCCCCAGGTTCTCCCGGATGGCGACGTATTCCATCTCCGGCGTGACAATCCCAGCCCGCGCATAGGCGAGCTGGGTCACGGCCTTTCCGGCCTTGCCGCGCAGGGGCAGGCGGCCGGCGCGGTCGAACACCGGCACCTTGCGCGCTTCGCCGGGCTTCAGCCCGTCGTCCTCCGGCCGTGTTTCGCGCCCGGCGTGGCGCTCCACGTCGCCCCGCGCCTCGATCCAGGAACGGCGCAGCTCCGGCAACCCGCGGCGGATGTCCACGCGCGCATCCGAGTCGGTGTAGGGGCCGGAGGTGTCGTAGACGCGCACCGGCGCCTCGCCAGACACCGCGATCTCGCGCATCGCCACGCGCAGCGAGGGGTGGAGCGCCCCCGGCACGTAGACCTTGCGCGAGGCCGGCAACGGGCCGGTGGTCACGTCCGGAAGGTCGCCGACCTTGAAAGAGGTGGGAATCGTGTCGGGCACCTTGGATCTCCTCTTGAATGGAGATCCGGGCGGACGCCGGACGGGAGACGCCGCGAACGGCGCCCGAGTGTTCCTGTCCCTACGCCGGCACGACCCGGATCAGGTTCAAAGGGTCGCGGCGCCCAGCCGCATCTCAGCCCCTGCTGGGGCACCCCTTGGAACGCGCGGGATGCTGCGGCCAGCGTGCAGCGCTGTCAACGCGCACCCCGGCGGAGCCCGGTGCGCGCAGCGAACGGTCAGACCGGCTCTCGGCTTTCGGCCGAAGGCGCGTCGCCATCCGCGTCCGACTCCGGCGCGTGGCCATTGACCTGCACGCCGTTGGGTTGGGTGCCGCCGTTCGCCTGGCCGTGGGGGTCGGGCTGGTCGCCCACACCATCAGGACCTTCAGCGCCGTCAGGGACGCTCTGGTAGCGCCTTTGCTGGTGCTGCTGGCCGCCTTGCGCCTGGCTCATGGCGTTCAGGATGCGGAAGTAGTGCTCCGCGTGCTGGAAGTAGCCCTCCGCCGTCACGCGGTCCCCCGAGCCGGTCGCATCGCGGCCGAGTTGGAGGTACTTTTCGAAGAGCTGCTGCGCCGTGCCACGCAACCGCATGTCCGGCCCGTTCGAGTCGAACACGTGGTTTCGGTTCATGGGCTGGTGCCCGGTGCTGCGGTAGCTGCCACCCCCGCCGCCGCCGCCACCCCCGCCGCCACCATGCCTGTGGTTGCGGCCACGCATGCGTTTCATGTTGTTCATCGGTATATATCTGCCGTCTCGCAGCCAGGGCCACCCAGGCGCACCGGCGTTTTCCGGATGTGCCCGACAATCGCGGCCGATCTATCACGTGCCTTGCGGGGTCGTGCCATGCACGGAGTCCGCCGCCTAGCGGGAGTGCTCGCAAGCAACGCCGACCGAGGCCGGACACCGAGTGCTCCCTGCGCAGAACGTAGTCTCGCCTGGCCCGAGCGCCAAATGATTTTTTCGTTCGAGCCGGTTCAGGCCTCGACAAGTGGACAAAACAGCCAGGAACGGCGCCGGTAGGCCGCGCCGTTGCGCGTCTCCGGACGAGCGCTCAGGCCGCCTCCGCCGCCAGCAGCAGCGCCCGGTCCACCCCGCCGAGGTCGGCTCGGCAGCCGAGCGGCCGGAGCCCGCTTCGCCCCGCCAGCGCCTCGACCGCCGAGCGTTGCCCCTGCCCCAGTTCGACCACCGCCCGGCCGTCCGCCGCCAGCAGCCTCCTGACCTCCGGCAACAGCGCCCGGTAGGCGTCCAGCCCGTCCGCGCCGCCGTCCAGCGCCGAGCGCGGCTCATGGCGCGCGACCTCCGGCGCAAGGTCCGGAATCGCTCCGGCCTCGACGTAAGGCGGGTTGGAGAGAACGAGGTCGAACCGGCCGGTGAGGGCCGCGCCCCACGAGCCGGCGACGAAGGCGGCCCGCTCCCCCAGGCCGAGCGCCGCCGCGTTGCGCCGCGCCAGCGCCGCCGAGTCCGGCACAAGGTCCACGCCGACTCCGACGGCCTCCGGGAACTCGGACAAGGCGGCGAGCAGCAAGCAGCCGGTGCCCGTGCCGAAATCCAGCACCCGCCGCACCGATCCGCGCCGCGGAAAGGCCGCGAGCGCCGCCTCGATCAACGTTTCGGAGTCCGGCCGTGGGATCAGCGTCGCGGGCGACACCGCAAAGGGCAACGACCAGAACTCCGCCGCGCCCAGGAGGTGCGCCACCGGCTCCCGCTCCAGCCGGCGCTGAAGGAGCCCAGCGAAGCGCTGTGCCGCCTCAAGGGGAATTGCCGCCCTCGGGTCCCGCAGCAGATCCTCCATGCGGCATCCCATGGAGTGGGCCAGCAGCAGCCGCGTTTCGAGCCGCGGTGTCTCGACCGCCGCCGCGCGCAGGTGCTGGCCGGCGCGGCACAGGAAGGCGCCCACGGTTCCTGCCGGCTCGGCGCAGGGAGCCGCGGCAACCGTCCGCCCCGCGCGCGGTGCCTCCCCCGCCGCGGCGCGGCCCGGCCGGGTCACTCCCCCTCCACCGCCGCCAGCTTGGCCGCCTGCTCCTCCGCGGTCAGCGCATCCACCAGTTCGTCCAACTCGCCGAGCATCACCCGCTCGACCTTGTGGAGCGTCAGGCCGATGCGGTGGTCCGTGACCCGGCCCTGGGGGAAGTTGTAGGTGCGGATGCGCTCGCTGCGGTCGCCGGTGCCGACCTGGCTCTTGCGGTCGGCGGCGCGGGCGCCCGCCAACCGGCTCCGCTCCGCCTCGAACAGCCGGGCGCGCAGCACCTTCATGGCCTTGGCGCGATTCTTGTGCTGCGACTTCTCTTCCTGCATCGCCACCACCACGCCGCTCGGCAGGTGGGTGATGCGCACGGCGCTGTCCGTTTTGTTCACGTGCTGCCCGCCGGCGCCGGACGCGCGGTAGGTGTCGATGCGGAGGTCGCCCTCGTTGATCTGCACGTCCACCTCCTCCGCCTGCGGCAGCACCGCGACGGTGACGGTGGAGGTGTGGATGCGCCCCTGCGTCTCGGTCGCGGGCACGCGCTGGACGCGGTGGACGCCGCTTTCGAACTTCAGCCGGGCGAACACGCCCTGCCCGCCGATCTCCGCCACCGCGCCGCGCACGCCGCCGAGCTCGCTCTCGTCGTACTCCAGCACCTCGAAGCGCCAGCGCCGGCCCTCGGCGTAGCGCTGGTAGGCGCGGAACAGCTCGGCCGCGAACAGCGCCGCCTCGTCGCCGCCGGCGGCCGGGCGCACCTCCAGGATGGCGCTCCGCTCGTCCGCCGCGTCGCGCGGCAGCAGCATCAACTGCAGCTCGCGTTCGAGCACCGGCACCAAGTCGCGCTGCTCGAAATACTCCGCTTCCGCCAAGTCCCGCAGTTCGGGATCGGCCAGCATGGCTTCCGCCTCGTCCCGCGCGCGCTGGGCGGCGCGGAGCACCTGCACCTTGTCGGCCAGGGGCTCAAGCTCAGCCAGTTCCTTGGAAAGCGCCCCGAACTGTCCGCCCTCGGCGGTGGCGAGCAAGTGCTTCAGCTCTTCGGTGCGGGTCAGCACCCGCTCCAGCTTGTCGGCGATGCTCATGCGAGCCGTCCCGGCACCTCGCCCAGCGGCACCGTTTCCTGCGTTCCCGCATCGAGATCGCGGAGCTGCGCCACGCCCTCGGCCAGTTCCGCTTCGCCCAGGATGACGGCGGCGCGCGCGCCGGCCCGGTTCGCCCGTTCCATGCGCCGCTTGAGATTGCCCTTGTAAGCCACCTCCGCCGCCACCCCTGCCCGGCGCAGCGCCTGCGCCATGTCCAGCGCCGGCCCTTCCGCCGCCTCCCCCACCGGAATGACGGCCACGGGTCGCGGTGCCGGCGGCGTCAGCCCGCCCGCGTCCAGCAACAGGGCCAGCCGCTCCACGCCCGCGGCCCAGCCGACGGACGGCGTGGGCGGTCCGCCCATTTCCTCCACCAGCCCGTCGTAGCGGCCGCCCGCCATCACCGTGCCCTGGGCGCCGAGCCGGTCGGTGACGAATTCGAAGGCGGTGTGGCTGTAGTAGTCGAGCCCTCGCACGATCCGCGGGTTCCGCCGCGCCGGCACGCCGAAGCGGTCCAGGTGCCGCAGCACGGCCTCGAAGAAGGCCGAAGCCGCCGGCGTCAGGTGGTCGAAGATGGTCGGCGCCTCGGCGACGAGCGCCCGGTCGCCCGCGTCCTTGCTGTCCAGGATGCGGAGCGGGTTCTTCTCCAGCCGCACTTGGCTGTCCGCGGAGAGCCGGTCCTTGTGCCCTGTGAAGTAGGCCACCAGCGCCGCCCGGTAGGCCGCCGCGCTTTCCGCGTCGCCGAGCGTGTTCACCTCCAGCACCGTGCCCTCGGCGATGCCCAGTTCCTGTTGGATGTGCCATCCGCAGGCGATGACCTCGGCGTCGGCCAACGGTTCGGCCGCGCCCAGCACCTCGACATCGATCTGGTGGAACTGCCGGTAGCGCCCCTTCTGCGGCCGCTCGTAACGGAACATCGGCCCGGCGTAGAACACCTTGCGCGGCAGCCCCGACTGGGCGAGCCCGTTGCTCACCAGAGCCCGGCACAAGCCCGCGGTGGCCTCAGGCCGAAGCGTCAGGCTGTCGCCCCCGCGGTCGGTGAAGGTGTACATCTCTTTGGAAACGACGTCCGAGGTGTCGCCCAAGCCGCGGGCGAAAACCCGCGTGTCCTCGAAGATGGGAGTCGCCCATTCCTCGAAGCCGTAGAGGGCGGCGATGCGCCGGGCGGTCTCAACCACGCGCTGGTGGCGGCGCTGCTCCTCGCCGATGAGGTCGCGCGTGCCGCGGACGGGTTGCAAAAGCAAATCAGCCTCGCTCAGACGGCTTGTTCACGGGCCTTCGTCCCCCTGAGGACAGGGCCCTTCGGCCGCCTGTATCGGGCTAGGAAACCATCTCCACAAGGGCATCGGCTTCGGCCGGATCGCCCGCGCGGCCGAGGATGCGTTCGACGCGCGCCCACTGGGCGACGTCGAGGGAAGTGCCGGGGCCGGCGCTCACCAAGCGGTCCACCAGGTCCGACGCGAAGGAGGCGTCGCACTCGTCCAGTACCGCGCGACGGTACAGCACCAGTTGCAGGCGCTGCACCAACTCCTCGGCGTGCGGCTCGGTCAGTTGCACCACGGCCCTTCTCCGATGAGAACCGCAGGTTGATAGCACGCCAACACAACATTACGGAACAACAATCAGTGCGTGGCAGCCGTTCGGGGCCTTTCGCCTACTCCGCCGCCTGCGCCTGCTTCGCCGCGGCCTCCTCGGCCTGGATCTGCGCCACCTTGCGCTCCACCAGCTCCACCAAGTGCTCCACCATGTCGCCGCCGGCCACCGTGTGGTCCTGCCGGCCCGCCGCGTACACCATGTGCCGCCCCGCGCCGCCGCCGGTCAGGCCGAGGTCGGTCATCAGCGCCTCGCCCGGCCCGTTCACCACGCAGCCGATGATGGACAGCGTGATCGGCGTCTCGATGTGCGCCAGCCGGTCCTCCAGGGTCGCCACCGTCCTGATGACGTCGAAGCCCTGCCGCGCGCAGGACGGGCAGGAGATGATCTTCACGCCCCGGTGCCGCAGCCCC
>CADCTL010000137.1 GCA_902805625.1 uncultured Acetobacteraceae bacterium | reverse complement strand
GGCGCGACACCGCGTCGTACTCGTACAGTCCCTGCTGCGCCTTGGTGGTGGACTTGATGTGCCACTCGATCAGCGGGTGCCCGAGCGCGCGCGCCACCTCCTGCGCCAGCACGGTCTTGCCCGTGCCGGGCTCGCCCTTCACCAGCAGCGGCCGTTGCAGCGCGACCGCGGCGTTCACCGCCACCTCCAGGTCGCGCGATGCTATGTAGGTCTCGGTGCCCTTGAAGCCGGCCACGCCCTTCTCCTCGCCCCGTCCCGGCCGAAGGTGGAGGCCCGGCCGGGAACGGGCAAGGTCGTCAGGCCTTGGCGAGCCCCGCCGCCTTCATCGCGTCGCCGAGCGAAGCGTCCGCCGCTTCCAGGTGGCGCGCGAAGCCCGCGGCGTCGGCGTAGGTGAGGCCGAAGCCGCGGCTGTTCATGAACTCCTTGTACTCGCTCGAATTGAACACCTTGCCCAGCGCCGGTTCCACCGCCGCCTTGACCTCGGCCGGGATGCCGGGCGGGCCGGCGATGCCGCGCCAAGCGCCGCTCTGGTAATCGACACCCATCGCCTCTTTCAGGGTCGGGATGTTCGGGAAGGCGGAAAGCCGCTCCGGCGCCATCACCGCCAGCCCGCGGGCACGCCCGGCGTCCAGCATCGCCCGCGCCTCCGGCACCGAGCAGGTGGTGAAGTCGAGCCCGCCCGCCGCCAAGTCCTGCATGGCCGGCGCGGCGCCGTTGGAAGGCACCCAGCGCACATGGTCGGCCTTCAGCCCCATGGCGCCGAGCCACCCGGCGAGCGCCAAGTGCCAGATGCCGCCCTGACCGGTGCCGGACGCCTTGAGCTGCCCCGGCCGGCTCGCCTTGATGGCGTCGGCCAGCGACTTGACGTCCCGGTGCGGGGACGTGTTGTTCACCTGCACGCCCGGCGGGTCGTTGTTCATCAGGCCGAGCGGCGTGTAGTTGCGGTAGGTGAGCTCCGTCAGCCCCTGCCAATGGAGCATGCAGATCTCGGCCGTGATGATCCCGAGCGAGTAGCCGTCCGGCGCCGCCCCGGCGATGGCCGCGTGCCCCACCACCCCGGAGCCGCCGGTGCGGTTCACCACGTTGAAGGGCTGGCCCAACTCCCGTTCCAGCAACTGCCCCACAATGCGGACCACGGCGTCCGTGCCGCCGCCAGCGGCCCAAGGGCAGATGAGCTGCACCGGCCGGTTCGGCCAACGCGGCTGCGCCAGGGCCGGGCGGGCGAGCGGGGCGAGGGCGGCGGTGCCGAGCAGCGCGCGGCGGGGGATGCGGACCATGGACGGAGCCTCCGGATTCTTCGTTGCGGTCATAGCTACTCCGCCGCCCTGGCCGCCGGCAAGTCCGGGCCGCGCAGCCGCCGCCACACGAACACGCCGAGCGGCCATAGCAGCGCGCCGAAGGTCAAAGCCGCCAGCACGCCGGAGACCGGCCGCTCGAAAAAGGGCAGCACGTCGCCGTCGGACTTGATGAGCGAGGTGACGAAGTTCTGCTCCACCATCGTCCCCATCACGATCCCCAGCACCATGGCCGCCACCGGGTAGCCGTTCCGCTCCATGACGAAGCCCACGCACCCGAACACCGCCACCAGCACCACCGCGAACAGGTTGTTGCCCGTGGCGAAGGCCCCCACGGCGCAGAGCAGCAGGATCACCGGCATCACCCCCGCCAGCGGCGCCCGCAGCACCCGCGTGGCGATGCGGATCATCCCGATGCCGAGCGGGATCATGATGATGTTCG
>CADCTL010000136.1 GCA_902805625.1 uncultured Acetobacteraceae bacterium | reverse complement strand
CACCATTGGTCCGGACGTCACGGTGGGTCACCACGCGATCCTGCACGGCTGCACGGTGGGCGCGGGCGCGCTGATCGGCATGGGCGCCACGGTGCTCAACGGCGCGCGGATCGGGGCGGGGTGCCTCGTCGGCGCGAACGCGCTGGTGACCGAGGGCAAGGAGTTCCCCGACAACTCCCTGATCGTCGGCGCCCCGGCCAAGGCGGTGCGGACGCTCGACGCCGCCGCGGCCGAGCGCCTCCGCGCCTCGGCGCTGCACTACGTCGCCAACTGGCGCCGCTTCGCCGCGGGCTTGAAGCGCATCGGTTGACCATTGCCTAGGTGCCGCCAGGAGGGGCGTGTTCGACGGCCGTGCCACGCAACGCGATTGCGCCCGCCATCCGCGGGCTACGCCTATCCGAACTGGGACGTCGCGGATGAAGCAAGCGGAAAGCGCCGCCGCGCCCTCCGGACCGAGCAGCGGCTGGAGACGGGTCTTGCTGGCGCCCATGCGCGGCGCCTTGCGCACGATCGAAACGGCCGCGAACGCCATGGAGCCGGTCTCCTCTCCCGCCTGTTCATAGTTCGTACCTGTGCGCGCCGAGGTTACGCAGCCAAAAGCGCTTCACCACCGGACGTGTTTGGCGCGCTTCCCGCTGGGCTGGACGCAGCATCGGCACGTCGCCTGGTGGAGTGGACGTCCGTGTGCGACCGTGTATCGGGGAGGGCGCCACACGGTATGAGCAGGACAAGCACGGACGAGCCGGCATGAAGGCGTGGCCGCGGCGCGCCGTGCTGGCGGCGCTGGCCGGATCCTCGGTTCCGTCGGCCCGGGCGCAAGGCCAGGAGCCTTGGCCTTCGGGACCCATCCGCGTCGTCGTGCCGTTTGCCCCGGGCGGGTCCACGGACGCGGTGGCGCGCTTGGCCGCGCCCGGCTTGCAGCAAACCCTCGGCGTGCCGATCGTGGTCGAGAACCGTTCGGGCGCCGCCGGTAGCCTCGGGACCGACGCGGTCGCCAAAGCGCGGCCCGATGGGCAGACTTGGCTGCTCACCTTCGACAGCCACGCGGTGCTGCCGGCGCTGATGCCGCAACTGCCCTTCGACCTGCGCCGCGACTTGGCGCCGGTGACGCTGATCGGCGGCGCGCCCTACGTCGCGGCGTGCAAGCCCGACAAGCCCTACCGCACGATGGCCGACGTGGTTTCCGCGGCCAAGGCGCGGCCGAACGGCGTGAGCTTCGCTTCCACGGGGAACGGCACACTCGGGCACTTGGCGATGGTCCTGCTCGGGAATCGCGCGGGCGTGCGCCTCCAGCACTTGGCTTACCGCGGCGGCGGGCTGGCGGTGAACGACGCGGTCGCCGGGCACGTGGACATGATGATCGGCAGCGCCGCCCTGCTGGCGCCGCAGGTCGCGGCCGGCACGTTGCGGCCGCTCCTGCAACTGGGCGCGGAACGCCTCCCGGCGCTGGCGCAGGTCCCGACGGCTGAAGAGGGCGGCTTCCCGGGCTTGCGGGCCGAGGCATGGTGGGGCGTGTTCGCCCCCGCGCGTACCCCGGCGCCGGTGGTCGCGCGTTTCCACGAGGCGCTCGGGGCCGCCTTCCGGGAGGAGCGCGTCGCCCGCCAGATCACGGAAGCGCAGCAGGCGCGGTTGGTGCTGGCCGGCGCCGACGAGCTAGGCCGCTTTCTGGACCGGGAGGTCGAGACCTGGGGCAAGGTGGTGCGCGAGAACGGCATCCAGGCCGACTGACGGTGGGCCGATGGGGGCGACTGGACTGCACGCTCCGGGGCACGAAATCCGCGTTGTCAGAATCTCACTCGCCCGCGCCGGTGCGCCCCGTTTGGCCAAGGCGTATCTTGGCCACCTACCCATGGGCCCTGCGGCAGCATCTGGGCCGCGCCGCATGCCAGCGGCAAGCGGCAGCGGGCAGGGCTATCCCGGCGTAGCAGCCGCGGTGGACCCGTGACGTCCCGACGACGTCGCCACATCGGATCACGGACCGTCCGACAAACGACGCGGCCGGGCGACTCACGTCAAGAAGGCGCCGCCGTTGACGTGAATGGTTTGGCCGGTGACGTAGCCGCCTTCCGGGCCAGCCAGAAGGCGGACCACGGCGGCGATCTCGTCCACCGAACCCTTGCGGCGCAGCGGCACGGCGCCGTCGTCGTGCGTGCCCGGCAGCGCGCCGGCCGAAAGCCCCCGCACGGTGTCTATGGTTCCCGGAACCACGCAATTGCAGCGGATGCCGTGCGGCGCCAGCTCCACCGCGAGCGCCCGCATCAGGCCTTCGAGGCCCGCCTTGGAGGCGGAGACGTGGGCGCGGTTCGGCGTCCCGATGTGGGTCGAGATGCCCGACAGCCCGACGATGGCGCCGCCGCCGCGGCGCACCATGTGCGGGGCAACCGCCTGCGCCACGATGAACGCGCCGTCGAGCGCCACCGACAGGATCTCCCGCCACTCCGCGAGCGGCATGTCGAGGAACGGAGTCTGGCGCCGCAGACCTGCGTTGCACACGGCGATGTCGATGCCGCCGAGCGCCGCCGCCGCGCCCTCGACCATCCGTGCGACCGCGGACTGGTCGGAAACGTCGGCGAGACGGGCGACGGCCTTGCCGCCCGCGGCGGCGATCTCGCCCGCGACCGCCTCTATCGCGGCCCGGTCGGAGCGCCCGTTGACCACCACCGCGGCGCCGTCGCGCGCCAAGCGCAGCGCGATGGCGCGGCCGATGTTCTTGCCCGCGCCGGTCACGAGCGCGACCTTGCCGTCCAGAGCGCCCGCCATTTCCATCTCTCCAGGGTGCGCCCCGTAGAACATCGGACAACACGACGTTCAAGGGGGAGGTCGGGCTTCCGCATCGCGCCTACAGCGGATGCTTCGCCAAGTGTTCCAGCAGCAGCGCGGTGACGCGCCCCGGCGCTTGGTCCGGCGCGTAGTGGCCGACGCCCGGCAGGACCTCGAACCGGTAAGGCGCCTCGACGAAGTCGCGGGTGCCCTCCGCCGCCACGCGGCCCACCGTGTCGTCGGCGTCGCCCCAGACGAACAGCGTCGGCACCGCCACGGGCCCGATCGGCCTGTGCACGGTGCCGCGCGCCCGGTACCAGGCGAGCGCCGCCTCCATCGCCTCCGGGTTGCCGAGCACCGACAGGTGCTTGGCGGTCGCGGCCGGCGGCACGCCGTTGGCCGCGTGCCGGTCACGCAGCCACTTGGCGTCTTCGGCGAGCAGGCCGGCGGCCGCGCCCGGGTCGAGGAAGGCCTTGTGGTGCTGCGACCGGCGCGGCTGCTCCGGGTCCTCGCGCAGCGCGCGGCCGAAGGCGTCGGGGTGCGGCCGCGACAGCATGGTAAGCGAGCCCAGCCGCTCCGGGTGGCGGGCGGCGATCTCCCAGGCCAGGCTGCCGCCCCAGTCGTGCCCGACCAGGTGGAAACGGCGTGCGCCGTGCCCCACGGCCGCGACCAGTTCGAGCGCGTCCTCGATCAGCCGCTCGATGTCGTACTGCGCGAAGTCGGCCGGATCGGGCCGCGCCCCGGCGGAGTAGCCGCGCTGGTTCGGGGCCACGGCGAAGTAGCCGCCCTGGGCCAGCGCCGGCACCTGCGCGTCGTACAAATGGCGCGACACGGCGAAGCCGTGCAGCAGCAGCACGAGCGGCGCCGCGGCGTCGCCGGCGGCGAACACGTCGAAGACCAGGCCCGGCCCGGTTTCGATCCTGCGGAGTTCGATCATCCGGCGTCCCCGCTCCAGCTTGTCTCTGCATGCGACGATAGAATCCGCAATTCGTCGATAGGGGACACCCGGAGAAATCCGCAATGCTTGGCGCGCATCGTTACATCGCTTCGTGCTCGGCGACGAGGAAAGCGCCGCCCCCATGCCCGGCTCCGCCCCGATCCTGGGCGCGTCGGTGGGGACGAAAGCTCCACCCACCGGTTGCGGGAGAGGCTGCGCAATGGAGAGCGTAGCGGGTTGGGATTGCAATCGGCCTCCAGCATGCCCGCACCGCCTACGGCGGACGGCAGCGCTTGCCTGCCTCGACGGCCGTTTGGCCGACGGCGGAGCCGCTCCCCCTTGAAGCCGCTCCACAGCCCCGTACCGGCCTTCGGCGCTTTGGCCGCAGCGCCTCGGGGCCATATGGCATTCAACAGCACAATGGTTGATTGCAATGAGCCAGTTTTCCGACAACGGCGGCACCCCGGGCAGCGGGAGCAAGCCGGCATCGCCGCTGCAGGCCGCCCTCGCCGAAGCGGTCGGGGCTTTTTCAAAGGATCCGGGCGGCGCGGCACGCCGGCTGCTCGACACCGCGGAACGGGCGCTGGCGGGCGCCGGCAAGACGAATGGCGGGCGCGACGCCTTGGCGGGGATCACCACCGCGGCCTCGCGCTTCCTGTCGGATTTGCAGCCGCCGGCCTCCGGTCGGGGCGGCGAAGCTCCCGGGAAGCCGCCGCCCGCCGGTGAACCGGCCGGACCGTCCACCGATGCGCAGCAGAGCGGGGACGAGCGGGCCGCACCCGAGAGCGCCCCCGCGACGCCCTTGCCGATCTCGTTCGTCGGGCTGCGCCAGCCGGGTGAGGGCTGGTCCTTCCACGTCCGCGCCGGCGCGGTGGAGGCGGTGGCGCCGGCGGGCGAGGCGGGCTGCGTGCTGCACCTGTCCGATGGATCGACCATTGAGGCGGGGCAGTGCTCCGACGCCGCGGCGCGGCTGCTGCCCGGACTGGCGCGCTTGAGCCAAGCCGGCACGCAAAATGGCATTTACGTGCGCCCCGAGGCGGTGCTGGCGGTGGCCGCTCCGGCGGGAGGCGGGTGCGTGCTGCGCCTCCGCGGCGGCCGGGAGTTGGCCGCGACCGAGGCCGCGGCGGTCGCGGTTGGCCTGCTCGCGGGAGATTAGGAGGTAGGCGCGCCGCTCCAGGCCGCGCCGCGCACGAAAGCGCCATTGGCGCGCGCCGGGCTGGCCTCCGGGCGCGCGATTGGCGCGCCGTGGCGGCTAGCCTACGCTCCTCGCCGCCCGGAACCCGCGTGAAGCTTCGCCTGCCAGCGGTCCGCGCCATCAACGGTCGAGGAACGTCCGACATGATCCACGTCATCGCCGTCATCACCGCCAAGCCCGGCATGCGGGACGCCATTCTGCGGGAGTTCCGGGCCAACATGCCGGCGGTCCACGCGGAGCAGGGGTGCATCGAGTACGGCCCCGCGGTGGACGCCGAGGGGATTGGCAGCTTCCAAACGGCCTTCGGCCCTGACACCTTCGTGGTCGTCGAGAAGTGGGAGGGCAAGGAGGCGCTGAAGGCTCACGCCGCCGCCCCGCACATGGCTTCCTACGCCGCAAAGACCCGTGACATGATCGCCAGCCGGGTGATCCACGTCCTGTCTCCCGCCGATTGACGCCCATGCGGATCGTGGACGCGCAGGTGCACATCTGGTCCAGCGGCGCGCCGAGCGGCAACCACCGACAAGTGCCGGTTTTCACCGCCGCCGAACTGCTCGCGGAGATGGACGCGGCCGGCGTGGACGCGGCGGTGATCCACCCGCCGGTGAGCTGGGATCCGGACTCGAACGACTTGGCGGTCGAGGCGGCGCGGCGCTGGCCGGAGCGCTTCGCCGTGCTGGGCCAAGTGCCGCTCGACCGGCCGGTGGAAGGCCGCGCGCGGCTCGACCGCTGGCGCGAACTGCCGGGCATGGTGGGCCTGCGCTACCCGCTGGTGCGTCCGGAACAGCAGGACTGGCACAGCGACGGCACCATGGACTGGCTGTGGCCGGAAGCGGAGCGCCTGGGCCTACCCGTCGCCACCATGGCGTGGCGCTTCCTGCCGGTGTTCAAAAGCGTCGCCGAGCGCCACCCGAACCTGCGGCTCATCATCGACCACCTCGGCTTGGTACGGTCCGCTCAGGACGACGCGGCCTTCGCCAACCTCGGCGAGCTGCTGGCACTGGCGCGACTGCCCAACGTGGCGGTCAAGGCGACCGGCGCGCCGGGCTACTCGACCGCGCCCTACCCTTTTCGCAACATACACGAGGGGCTGCGTCGCATCTTCGACGCCTACGGGCCGCATCGGTTCTTTTGGGGCACCGACATCACCCGCATGCCGTGCAGCTACCGCGACTGCGTGACCATGTTCACCGAAGAGCTGCCCTGGCTGTCCGGCCACGACCTCGAACTGGTGATGGGCCGCGCCGTCTGCGACTGGCTCGGCTGGCAGCCGCCGTCCGACCGACACCCGCGGCACGGCGCCCGGTGATCGGCGCGACGCGTCGAACCGGTCAGTCCACGGACGCGCCGGAGATGCGCACGAGCTCGGTCACCCTGGGCAGTTCGGCGGCGAAGAAGGCGGCGAACTCCCCAGGCGTGCTCCCGACCGGCTCGTAGCCGAGCTGCTCCATCCGCTCGCGCGTAGGCCCGGCGCGCAGGGCCGCCGCGACCTCGCGGGCGATGCGCGCCACCGCGGGCGCGGGCGTGCCGGCGGGCGCGAACAGCCCGAGCCAGCTGGTGAAAGCGTAGCCGGGCAGCGCCTCGGCGACCGCCGGCACGTCCGACAGTTCCGCGGAGCGCTCCCGCCGCGTCGTGCCGAGCGCCCTGACCTGCCCCGACCGGACCTGCTGGATGGTTTCGACCACGGGAGTGAACATCAGGTCGAGGCGCCCGGACACCAGGTCGGCCATGGCCGGCGCGCCGCCGCGGTAAGAGACCTGGGTGAAGCGCACCCCGGCCCGGTGCTCGAACAGCGCCGCCGCGAAGTGCTGCGAGCTGCCGGCTCCGGCGATGCCGCAGTTCAGTGCCCCCGGGCTGGCCTTGGCGCGGGCGACCAGCTCCGCGACGCTCCGCACGGGCAAGGAGGGATGCACCACGAGGAGGCACGCGCTCAGGGCGACGAGCGAGACGGGAACGAAGTCGCGCACCACGTCGAAGGGCAGGTCTCGGTAAAGCGCCGCGTTGGTCGCGTGCGAGCCCATGGACGCCACGACGAGGGTGTGCCCGTCGGGGGCGCTGCGGGCCACGTGCTCGGTGGCCACGTTGCCCGCCGCGCCGGTGCGGTTCTCCACCACCACGGGCTGGCCCAGCCCCGCGGTGATCCCTTGCGCCACCACGCGCGCGGTGGTGTCGGTGCTGCCGCCCGGCGCGAAGCCGACGACGAAGCGGACCGGGCGGTCGGGGCTCCAGGAGGAGCCGGCAGGTGCCGGCTGCGCGCGGGCCGTTGCCGTGGGGACGATGGCGAGAAGCGGGAGAAGGTCGCGGCGCTTCATGGACTGCTTCCTCCACGCGAGGCGTTGGCCGCCCCTGCGATCATGCGAGAGCGCACGACGGTGGCGGATGGAGGGGAAGCGATCAACGTGCCGCCGCAAGGCACGGAAATCACACGGCCGGCGCTGGTGGGGCCGTTGCCCTTGGAGCGGGCCGCCCGACCATTATCGACCCGTTGGAAGGCTCAAGATACCTCCCGGCCCATGAGGGCCAGCCCCTCCGCGACTGAGACGAACTCACCCCCAGCGGCGACGCGCGCGTCGCCGAAACGCCGCTCGAACAGCTTGCGGACCGCCGGGACCAACGAGGTGCCGCCGGTCATGAACACGCGGTCGATCCGCTCCGGCGGGGTGCGGGCGTCGGCCAGAGCGGCATCCACCGCGGCGCCGATCCGCGCGAGATCGGGCGCGATCCACGCTTCCAAGTCCGCGCGGCGGATTTCGGTGTCCACCTCGAAATCCGCGTGCCGGAAGCGCAGCGCGGCCTGCTCCGCGCTCGACAACGCGGCCTTCACGCCGGAAATCGCGCGGTAGAGGGCGTAGCCCGCCTCGTCCTCGACCAAGCGGATCAGCCGGTGCAGGCGCTCGGGGCGGGCAGCGGTGCGCGCCACTTCGGCGATGTCGCGCAGCGTCCTCGGCGCCCGCATCAACGACAGCAGGTGCCAGCGCGCGAAGCTGCCGTACCAGCCGGGCGGGATCGGCAGGTCCTTGCCCATCACCGTGTAAGTGCCGCCCTTGCCGAGCAGCGGCGAAACGACGCGATCAATGATGCGGTAATCGAAGGCGTCGCCCGCGATGCCGACGCCGGCGTGGCCGAGCGGTGCCACCCGGCGTGGAGGCCCCGGGTCGAAGCGGAGGACGGAGAAGTCGCTGGTGCCGCCGCCGAAGTCCGCCACAAGGACCGTGGTCGGCCGGTCGAGGTCGAGCGCGAAGCGTTGCCCTGCGGCCGCGGGCTCCAGCTCGATCTGGACGTCGTCGAAGCCTGCCGCGGCGAAGGCCGCGCCCAGCCGGCGCTCGCCGAGGGCGCCGTCGTCGGCTTGGCCGACGAAGCGCACGGGGCGGCCCACCACCACGCGCGCGCCGGCGAACCGCGCCGCGAAGGGTGCGAGCAGTTCCCGCAGGAAAAGCGCCACGAGGGCCTCCAGCCCCCAGGTGCGGCCGAGGATGTTCGTCCCGCTGAAGCTGCGCTGCGCCAGGTAGCTCTTCATGGACATGATGAGTCGGCTGTCGAACGGATCGTCCAAGTAGGCCTCGATCGCCCTCGGCCCGGCCGCGTGCTCGGGATGCCCGCGGACCCCCCGCCGGAAGCACAGGACCGAGCGGAAGACGTCGTCCGCGCCGTGCCGGAGGACCGTCGCGCCGCCGTCGGGTCCGAGCGCCGCCACCACGCTGTTGGTCGTGCCGAAATCGACGCCGATGACAGGCCGCACGGGAGGGCCGCCGATCTATCGCCGCCCGAACAGCGCGAGCGCGCCGCCCAGCACCGCCACGCCCGCCGCCAGCGGCCCGAACCCGGCGAAGCCCTGCTGCGCCAGCATCCAGCCGCCCAGGGCGGCCGCCCCGAGCCAGCCGACGCTCGCAGAGGTGACGTTGAGGCCCAGCACCGTGCCTCGGACCTCGTCGGGCACGTTGGCGAGCGCCGCCATCAGGCTCGGCCGGGCGATCGCGTTGACGAACACGTAGCCGAAGCCGAGCGCCACGGAACCGGAAAGGCCGCCCGTCCAGCCGAACAAGGCGAGCGCCACCGCGGCCGAGCCGAACATCGCGACGGCGAAGGTGAGCAGCCGGTTGGGCAAGCGGTCCGCCAACTGCCCGCCCACGATGGTACCCCCGATGCTGCCCAACGCGAACACCGCGAGCGGGACCGCCACCCCGGCGAGCGACAGGTTGTAGGTCGCCTGGAGGAAGGTGGCGAAGAAGACCGCGATGAGGCCGTAGCAGACGCGCTCGGCCACGCCCATGGCGAGCAGCCGCACCACCCGGCCCGACATCGCGGCGCGGAGGCTGGGCGGCGCCGCGCCCGCGGCGCGCGGCCCGTCCACCGGGCGCAGGGTCGTGGCGAACAGCGCGAGCGCGGCCGCCAGCGCCACGCCCGCCACGCAGAGGTTCACGCCGCGCCAGCCCACGTAGGCGCCGATCCAGGCGGCGAGCGGCACGCCCACCAGCAAGGTGAGCGACTGCCCGGCCATCACCCAGCCGAGCGCCCGGCCGCGCTGGCGGTCGGCCACGCGGGCCGAGGCTTCCGCCATGAGCACGCCGGTGAAGGCGCCGGCGCAGCCGCCCGCGAGCGTCGCCCAGACCGCGACGCCGAGGAAGGTCTGCGAGACCGCGGCCCCCGCCATGCACACGGCGAGCGCCACCGGCCCGCCGACGAGGAACGGCCGGCGCCCCCAGCGGTCCGATCCCGCGCCCGCCACCAGCGAGGCGACGCCCCAGGCGACGGAGGTCATGGCCATCAGGTTGGCCACCAGCGGCAGGCCGGTCGCCAGGTCGCGGGCCATGTCGATGAGGAAGGGCGCGCGCGTCGTGCCGCTACAAGAAGCGGCGAACATCCCCAGGCAAGCGGCCACCAGCAACGCCCAGGGCATGCGCGGGAGGGCCATGGGCACGGCGGCGGTCGTGGCGGAGGGCATGCGCTATGCTACCGCCGGGTCAGCGGCCGCGGCAGGGGGGCGCCGGTCCTGGCCGGCCATCCCGCATCGGCCGTTGCCGCGCCGGGCGGCGCCATGCACATTCGCCCCGGCGCTGGAACCGGACCGAGCGGGGCTTCCACACATGCAGGGCCTACCCAAGATCGTCAGCTTGGTGCCGCAGAGCGGCCTGCAGTTCATCGACCTGCGCTTCGGGCTGGAGCGGCTGCCGCGCGCGCCGCGGAGCTTCTGGGAACAGCCGCTGCCGGCGGGGCAGGAGGCCGCCGCCCCGGCGCTCGTCAACCTGCGCATGCTGTCGATCGACGACACGGGCACCCTGCTCGACCCGGTCAGCGGCCGCACCCCGCCGGACGAGGAGGTGTACTCGGTCGGCCGGGCGCAAGCGCTGGAGCCCTTCCTCGGGCGCTGGGTGCCTTTGCCGTACTTCCGTGTGGCCGCCATGGCGGCCGGCGGGAAGGAAATCTACGACAAGGGCCCGACCAACTGGGCGCGCCTGCGGATCGCGGAGCTGCCCGCGCCCGACGACGACGGCAACACCCACCACGCGGTGCTGGCCTTCGACACCGCGCTCCGCCAGCGCGACGAGGGGCGGCCCTACACCACCATCTCCCACGTGGACAGCGAGCGCGCGGGCGAGTTCGCCTTCGTCGCGGAACGCGAAGCCACCGCCTGGTTCATGAACGAACCCTGGATGGCGCAGTGGCTCCAGGAGTTGCTGCGCGAAGCCCGCCAGGCCAGCGGCCGCCGCGCGCGGGCCGAGGACGAGGGCCGCGCCTGCGAGCATTGGGCGTGCTACATCAGCCTGCTCGAAGCGCTGGCCGGAGCCGGGCTCATGCCCCGCATCAAGCTGGTGGACGTCGTTTCGGGCAGCCGCTCCTACGAGCCGATCAGCGTCGATCTCGTCCTCGACATCGGCAACGCCCGCACCTGCGGCATCCTCGTCGAGGACGACCGCGACTCCCGGCTCAACCTCAACAACAGCTACCCGCTGCGCCTGCGCGACCTCGACGCGCCGGAGCGCACCTACGCGCACCCCTTCGAGAGCCGGGTGGAATTCGTGCGCGCGAGCTTCGGCAAGGACGCCATCGCCCGCCGAGCGGGCCGCAGCAACGCCTTCCTTTGGGCGAGCCCCGTCCGGGTGGGGCCGGAAGCGGTGCGCCTTTCGGCCGCCGCCCGGGGCAACGAAGGGGCGACGGGCCTGTCCTCGCCCAAGCGCTACCTTTGGGACGAACGGCCCACCGCGCAGGTCTGGCGCTTCAACGGCGTCGCCGCGGACGGCGTGACCACCGAGCCCCCGGTCACGGGCGGCTTCATGGCCTGGGTGACGGAGGAGGGCGAGGTGTTGCGCGCGCCCCGCCGGCGGCGGCAGCAAGGGGCGCGGCAGCCCGCCGTGCGGGCGCGTTTCAGCCGGTCCTCGCTGATGACCTTCCTGCTGGCCGAAATCCTGTTGCAGGCGCTGTCCCAGATCAACGCGGCGGAAACGCGCTACGCCCGCAGCTTCCCGGATGTGCCGCGCCGGCTGCGGCGGATCCTGCTGACGATGCCCCCCGCGATGGCCTTGGCGGAGCAGCGCATCTTCCGCGACCGGGCGGAGGCGGCCGTCCGCCTCGCGTGGGACATGCTGGGCTGGGGCGCGCCGGGGCCGAGCACGCCGCCCGAGCCGCGGGTCATGGCCAACCTCGACGAGGCGACCGCGACCCAGCTCGTCTTCCTCTACACGGAAGCGAGCCAGAGGCTGCGGGGCGACCCGGGCAGCTTCTTCGCCCTGACGGGCAAGCACCGCGAGGGCTACGGTTCCGTCCCGTCCCTGCGCGTCGCCAGCATCGACATCGGCGGCGGCACGACCGACCTGATGGTGTGCACCTACGCCGCCGAGCACGGCCAGGAGATCGAGCCGAAGCAGAACTTCCGCGAAGGTTTCCGCATCGCCGGCGACGAGGTGCTGCAGGAGGTGATCCAGACGGTGGTCCTGCCGCAGCTCGAAGGCGCGCTCGCGGCCGCCGGCGCGCGGGACGCCAAGGCGCTGCTCCGGGAAGTGCTCGGCGGCGACCGCGGCAGCCAGAGCGAGCTGGAACGGCACCTCCGCCGGCAACTCGTCGCGCAGGTGCTGGAGCCGACGGGCCTCGCGGTGCTGCACGCCTACGAGCGCGTGGAGGACCGGGGGCCGGGCGACATCCTGCGGGCGCGGCTCGGCGCGCTGCTCAAGAACCTGGATGTCTCCGCGCCGGTGCGATACCTGGAGCAGCAGGCCGCGCGGGCGGGCGCGCACGGCTTCAAGCTGCTCGATGTGGAAGTGGGCACCACCGCGGCGCAAGTGGACGCGGTGGTCCAAGCGGCGCTCGGCCCCATCATCGCCGATCTTTGCGAGGTGATCTACGCCTTCGATTGCGACTGGCTCCTGTTGTCGGGCCGGCCGTCGCGCATGCGCGCGGTGGCGGACATGGTGCTGGCCAAGATGCCGGTCCCCCCGCACCGGATCGTCGGCATGCACCGCTACGCCGCAGGAAGCTGGTATCCGTTCCGGGACGCGACGGGGCGGGTGGACGACCCGAAGACCACCGCGGCCGTCGGCGCCATGCTCTGCGCGATGGCCGAAGGCCGGCTCGAAGGCTTTCTGATGCGGACCAGCCGCTTGTCCATGCGCTCCACCGCGCGCTTCCTCGGGCGCATGGAGCTGTCGGGCCAGATACTGCGGAGCAACGTGCTGCTGCAGGACCCGGACCGGGAAGTGCCCGTCGCCGGTGCCACGGCGGGGCAGCCGCCCGAGGTGAAGTTCAGCATGGAGTTCCGCGCGCCGGTCTTTCTCGGCTTCCGCCAGCTCGACCTCGAGCGCTGGACGGCGAACCGCCTTTACACGCTGGAATACGCGAACCCGGACAACGTGCCGCGGCTCAAGCTTCCGCTCCGGCTTTCCATCCGCCGGACCGACATCGACCCCGAGCGCGCCGACGCCGAGGAACTGCGCGAGGACTTCACGGTGGACGAGATCATGGACGCCGACGGCGATCCGCAGCACAAGAGCGTGGTGAGGCTTCGGTTGCAGACCGAGAAGAGCGAAGCCGGCTACTGGCGCGACACCGGCGCGCTGGCCGTTCCCTAGGAGCCGACGGTCATGGATGCGCTACCAGCTGCCGCCGGCGGCGCCGACGGTTCGGCGGACGAGGCCCTCGCGGCCCGCTGCGAAAGCGTGGCCGAAGCGGCCGCCGGCGCGATCGAGTGGGTCAAGGGCGCCGCCGACCTCGTGCGCGAGGAAGGGCCGGCCCTGGCCCGCGACTTCCGGCGCGAGGCGCTGCGCGCGCGCAAGCTCGCCGCGGCGGCCCGGCGGCCGATGTGCGTCTCGGTGTTCGGGCCGAGCCAGCAGGGGAAGAGCTACCTGATCGCCTCCCTGGCGCGGAAGGGCACGGCGCCGGCCGCCATCCGCTTCGGCGACGAACTGCGGGGCTTCAACCGCGACATCAACCCGGACGGCGGCAAGGAATCGACCGGGCTCGTCACCCGCTTCTCCACGCGGCCGGTCGTCGGCCTGCCGGGGATGCCGGTGGCGTGCCGGATGCTGTCGGAGACCGACATCGTCAAGATCATGGCGAACGCCTTCATGGAGGACTTCGACCGGGACACGGTGGTGCCGCTCGAAGCCGCCCGGATCGACGCGACGCTCGCGCGGCTGCGCGCCAAGGCGGCGCGCGACCCCGTGGACCGCCTGACCGAGGACGAGGTCTACGATCTCTACGAATACTTCGAGCGGTACTTCCTGAACCACCCCGCCCACCTCGCGCTCAAGCCCGGCGCTTGGCGTGAGATGGAAACCCTGGCGCCGCGGCTGTCCATCGCCGACCGGGCGGAGCTCTACGGGCTGTTGTGGAACGCCACGCCGACCATGACGGCGACCGCGGCCAAGCTCATCTCGGCCCTCGCCAAGCTGGACTTCCCCGAGGAGGCCTTCTGCCCGATGGCGGCGGTCGAGCCGAAGAACACGAGCGTGATCGACGTCGAGACCATGTCCACGCTCGGCAAGGGCGACGGCGACATGGTGCCGGTCGCCACGCGCGCGGGCCGGCGCGCGGAACTGCCCCGCGCGGTGCTGACGGCGGTGATAGCGGAACTGCAATTGCAACTGGACGAGAAGCCCTTCGACTTCTTCGACCACACCGACCTGCTCGACTTCCCCGGCGCGCGCGGCCGCGAGAAGTACAACGCGAAGAAGGCGGAGGAGGTGGCCGCGTCCGACCTCTTCATGCTGCTCCGCCGCGGCAAGGTCGCCTACCTGTACCAGCGCTACCTCGCCGAGCAGGAGCTGACCTCCATGCTGCTGTGCCTCAGGCACAGCAACCAGGAGGTCCGCACCGTCCCGGCCATGGTGCGGGACTGGATCGAGGGCACCCACGGCGCGACGCCGGAAGCGCGGCAGGGCCAGGACGTCGCGCTGTTCCTGGTGCTGACCATGTTCGACATGGAATTCGAGTTGAAGGGCGGCGCCAGCGACGACAGCGTCGAGCGCTGGTCCACCCGGCTGAAGACCACGATCTTCGAGTTCCTCGGCCTCGGCCACGACTGGACCGAGAACTGGACGCCGGGGCGGCCTTTCGCCAACACCTTCTGGCTGCGCAACCCGGAGGTCCTCAACAAAGGCTTGCTGGACTACAGCGACGACAAGCGCGAGCTCGGCTTCCGCGATCCCGACCGCATGGCGATGCTGCGCGCCAACTTCCTCCGGAACCCGGATGTCCAGAAGCACTTCGCCGACCCGGAGCGCGCCTGGGACGCTGGCATGGCGCTGAACGACGGCGGGATCGGCTACATCTCCGAGCGCCTCCGCCCGGTCTGCAACCCGGCGCTGAAGCGGCGCCAGGTGCAGGGGCAGCTCGCGGAGTTGGCGCGCCGCATGGCCGGCCGGTTGGAGCCCTACCATGTGTCCGGCGACCTGGACGCCGAGCTGGCCAAGCGCCGGGCGGAAGCGCGGCTGGTGGGGCGGAAGCTCCTGGACTGCGCCGACGCCCAGGCCTTCGGGTTGCTGCTGCGCGAGTTGCAGGTGCAGGGCGAGACCTTGTCGGAGCTGTTCCGCCGGCAGCAGCTCG
>CADCTL010000135.1 GCA_902805625.1 uncultured Acetobacteraceae bacterium | reverse complement strand
GTGCGGCCGGGCGCGGCCCTGCCGGGCGCCGGCGCCGCCGCCCCGGGGCTGGACCGCGACGCGCCCGTGACCTTCACCGCCGACGCGGTGGAGTACGACCGCGAACGCGGGCTCGTCGTCGCGCGCGGCAGGGTCGAGGCTTGGCAAGGCGAGCGCCTGCTGCGCGCCGACGAGTTCACCTACGACCGCAACACCGGCGTCGCCACCGCCCGCGGCAACGTCCAGCTCCTGGAGCCGGACGGGCAGGTGCTCTTCGCCGACTCGGTGGAGCTGAAGGACCGCTTCCGCGACGGCGTGCTGACCGGCGTGCGCGCCCTGCTGGCGGCCAACGCGCGCCTGGCGGCGAACGGCGCGCAGCGCACCGGCGGCACGATCAACGAGCTGGCGCGCGCGGTCTACTCCTCCTGCAACCTGTGTCCGGACGACCCGGAGCGGCCACCGCTCTGGCAACTGCAGGCCCGGCGCGCGGTGCAGGACAAACAGCAGGAGCGCATCACCTACCGCGACGCGACTCTCCGCCTCGGCGGCGTGCCGGCCTTCTACGCGCCCTACTTCTCCCACCCGGACCCGGCCTCGCCGCGCGCCTCGGGCTTCCTGTTCCCGACCCTCGGCTACACGCGGTTCCTCGGCGCCTTCGTCGAGACGCCGTACTTCTGGGCCATCGACGACAGCTCCGACCTCACGATCGTGCCGATGCTCTCCACCCGGCAGTACCCGAACCTCGGCCTCGAATACCGCAAGGTGTTCAACTCCGGGCAGATCACCGCCGACGCGTCGGTCGGCAGCCTGGACGGCAGCGACACGAGGAGCAGCACCGGCGGCGGGCAGGAGATCGCCGGGCACATCTTCGCCCGCGGCCGCTTCGCGCTCGACGAGAACTGGCGCGCCGGCTTCGACCTGAACCGCGCCACCAACGAGCTGTACCTGCGGACCTACCGCTACGAGTACCGCCGCGTCCTCACTTCCCAGGCCTTCGTGGAGGGGTTCTGGGGCACGGAGGGCTACGCGCGCTTCGACAGCCGCGTCTACCAGGGCCTCCGCCCCACGGACGACACCCGGCGCATCCCCTACGTGCTGCCCAACCTCTTCTACGAGTACGCGCCGCGCCAGCCCGTGCTGGGCGGCCTGGTGACGGCGGACGTGGGCGCGCTGGGCATCTACCGCGACGTCGGCAGCGCCACCCGGCGCCTGTCCACGCGCGTGACCTGGACGCGGCCGGAGGTCGGACCGATCGGCGACGTCTGGACCTTCCGGGTGCAGGGCGACGCGCTGGGCTACAGCGCCTACGGCCAGCAGGAGCCGCCGGGCCTCCTGCCCGAGGCCAACGGCACGCGCGGCGTGGGCAACGTCCGCGCCGCGGTGGACTGGCGCATGCCGCTGGTGCGCAACGCCGGCGCCTGGGGCAGCCAGACGATCGAGCCCCGCGTGCAGTTCGTCACCGGCCCGCAGACCGGCCCGCAGCGTCGCGTGCCGAACGAAGACAGCATCGACTTCGAGTTCACCGACGCCAACCTCTTCGCGCTCAACCGCTTCACCGGGCGCGACCGGCAGGAGGGCGGCAGCCGCGTGGACTTCGCGCTCCGCGGCGCCTGGGACTTCCTCAACGGCGGCCAAGTGGAAGGGCTGGTCGGCGGCTCCCGCCGCTTCACCGACAACGGGTTCAGCCCCTACCCCGGATCGGGGCTGGAAGGCCGCCAATCCGATTACGTCGCGCGGCTGCGCGTGGCGCCGGTGTCTTGGTTCGAGACCATCGGACGGGTGCGCGTGGACGACGACCGCCCCACCGAGCGGCGGCTGGTGGACACGGTGGCGAACCTGTCGCTCGGGCCCGTGACGCTTTCGGCCGGCTACCTCTACTCCCCGCCGCTGCCCTACCTCCAACCGACCCGCTCGCGCGACGAGGTGGGCGCGGGTTTCACGGCGCGCATCGGGGAGAACTGGCGCGTCGGCGTGAGCGGCAAGTACGACCTCGGCCTCGACCGCCCGGTGTTGATCCAGGGGGTGGCGGGCTACGAGGACGAGTGCTTCATCCTGGAAGGCCGCTTCATCAAGCGCTTCGCGCAGGACCCCGCCACGCAGAGCCTGTACCCGGCGAACACCGTCATCCTGGTCCGGGTCGGCTTCAAGACGCTCGGCGACTACTTTTTCCGGGCGATCTAGGGTCCGGTCCATGGCCTGCGGTCGGGAGGGCATCCGCCACGCCGCGGGCCTCGGCCCACTCCGGCGTGTCCCGCATCACCCCGAGTTCGACGAGCTGCTCCGGCCCCGCGTAGCGGACGCTGCGCCCCGAATGGAGGCTGAAGGCCGGCTTTTGTTCCAGGGCTTCGAGGTAGCGGCGGTACTCGCGCGACTGGTCGTAGTGCGCCCCCCTGGCGACGGCGTCCTCCGCGCGCGCGTGGAAATCCTGCAGGAACTTGAAGTGCAGCAGCACGCCGCTCGGCTGCTCGGGGGCGAGCGCCATGGGCCGGAGCATGTGGGTCGAGAAGACGAGGCCCGCGCCCTCCCGCCATTTGACCAGCGGCGCCTTGGTGAGGTTGGGCGACCGCTTCGGCGCGAGCGCCCGGAAGCGCTCGGACGCGCGCAACGCCGGCACGCGCCAGAACAGGTTGTAGAGTTTCTGGTGGACCAGCCGCCCCGGGCGGTTCGGGTCGGCCTCCGGGAAGAAGAGCCGTTCGCGCAGGCCGCCGAACTGCTGCACGTAGGGGAAGTGCTCGCTCCGTTCCTGGCGCAGCGCCGGCGGCTCGAACCAGGGCGCGGCGGCCGGCAGATCCTCGCCGCTCCGGAAGCGCAGGTCGCGCAGGGGCTCGGCCGGGAAGCAATCCAAGAGGATCGTGGGCAGCGCCTCCGACCCGATCGCGTCGAGGTGGCGGCACAGCGCCCGCAAGGCGCCGGGCCGGTCGCTGCCGGGGAAAACGAGCAGCTCGTCCGCGTCCACCACCAGCACCCAATGGCCCCGGGCGTAGCGGTCGAGGAGCGCGTTGGTCCAGTCCACCCCGTAGTTCGAGCCGGCGTAGCTGCCGGGCGCGTCCACCAAGTCCACCCTCTCGTCCTGCGCGGCGATCTCCCGCGTGCCGTCGGTGGAGCGGTTGTCCACGAGCAGCACGCGGTCCACGCCGAGCGCCCGGAGGTGCCGGAGCGCGGACGGCAGGCGCAGGGCCTCGTTCCGCGTCACCATCAGCGCGACGATGTCGCCGTCGGCGATGGCGGGCGGCGCCCCGATCGGGGCCAAGCCGTCCGGCAGGCCGTTTGACTGGCCGGCGGCCTCCGGCAGCGGCGCGTTCGACACCGCAAGGCGCACGGCTTCTTCCTCCTGTTCAAGATTGAATTTGCGCGCGAAGGGGCGCCCGCTGTCCCGGGCGGCCTGGAGGTCGGCGACGCGCACGACGCCGGGGCTGTATCCGCGCATCACCTGCCACGAGCAGGGCTCGCCGACCTGCTCGTAGAAGTCCGTGCTGGCGACCAATGTTTGAAAGAAGGACTCGTCCGGGATGCGGGCCTTCCGGAAGAAGGACTCGAACCAGGGATTGGCGTCCAGGAATTCTAGGCAGGCGCGCGCGCATCCCGCCGTCATGTGCCACCACTGGCTGCCGACATGGGGCGTCAGGCCGCGCAGGTCGCGGGCGAGGTTCCTCTTGCCGAGCGTCCAGGAATAGCGGTTGACCAAACGGACCGCCGGCGACGACTCCTCGCGGCCGGCCAGCCCTCCGTACCAGAAGCGCCGCAGGCTTTCCCTGTCGGGAGGCTCCGCCGCGGCCAACCGGAGGTCCATGTGCTGGCGGCCGTCGAAGAGGAAGTCCGCGATGCGGTGCGCCGGCTGCACGGGGAGGTGCGTGCCCGACAGCAGGCAGAGGTGCTGCGTCCGCTCGTCCGACAACGCCGACCGGAGGAGGAGGAGGCTCGCCTCGATCATGCCGTAGCCGCCCCACGCGACGCTGACGCTCTCGTCCTGCGGCAGCAGCCGGACGCCCGGCGGCATGTCCGCCGCCAAGGCCGCGCGGGTCTGCGCCGCGCGGGCGTCCAGGTGCACGTGGCACTTGGCGCCGGCGTGGACCAGCGTGTCGAGCAGGAGGCGGAGCTGCGGGGCGTTGTCGTGCGCCAGGACAAGGCAAGCCAGCCCGTCCAGCGGCGCCGGCGTGTCGCGCGTGTTCATGCCCGGTGGAACCCGCAGCGGTCTTCCGTCGCCCATTCCTTCCAGTACGCGGCCGCCGCGGAGCCGCGGCCTCCTCGGGTCCGGATGCCCCGGCCGACAAGCGCGGCGAGGATGGTGGGGCCTATCCTTTCGGCCTCGACTTCGGCGTGCGCGGCGAGGCCCCGCCGCGCCGCCTCGATGAGCCGGCGACGCGCGACGGCCACCAGCCCGGCCGACGCCAACCCGCGCGTGAGCAGCATCTGCATCCGTTCCAGGGCGGCCACGCGGGATCGGGGAAGGAGGCCGCCGATGTCGGCATCGAACGACAGCACCCGGCCGTCACCGCCCCGTGGATGGTGGTCGAGAAGACCCCAGAGCGCGTGCGCGACATCGGGCACCGCCGCCGTCCGGAACCCGGCGGCTCCGGCAGAGGCCACACGAGAGCCGGCCGGGACGCAGAGAACAATGCCGTCGCCGCCGCGGGGCTTGACCGCGTCCAGCACGGCCGCTTCCGCGTCCGGGCGCGGCCAGACGAGGGCGGGGACGGCGCCGAACTCCGCGGCGCCGTCACCGAGCCAAACCGCGGCGTCGCCGCCGGATGCGCCGAAGCGCGCCCGCAGTCCGTGCGCTTCGAGCAGGCCGACCAGCGCCTCGAGCCGCACCTGCCCTTCGAGATCGTCCGCGGCGGGGACGCCGCAGACGCGGACGCTGCGCCGCGCGCCGAGCATCTCCGGGATGCGGCGCAACTCGCGTTTCATGCGTTCCATCTGTCGGAAGGGCGCCACCCAAGCGGCCAAGCTGCTAACCTTTCGTATCGATCGGCGGAACGCGCGCACCGGTTGCAGGTTTCGATCAATCCATCGGTGTGCCGAGCGCGGCTCGTGGCGGTTGCGGTCGGTGCGAAGCCTGCTGCGGTTCGACGCGGGGCCGATATGCCGTTGTGAGGCGCCATAGCACGCCGAACTGTTGCCAGAACCTTGAGAGCGCCGTGAGCATCGGCGCACGGGTGAGCAAAAGCACGTCTCCAACGCTTCGAGACGCGCAGAGTGAAGTGCGACTCGGGCGTGCGAACAACACGGTGCAGGGGAGCGCTGCAAGCCGGGCGGAATGGACGCAGCGGGGCCGAAATCGACGAACACGACGGCTTCCCGTGTTGGCCGGCACCTATACGCCGTCCGCCGGGACTCCCGCGCGCTGGTGGCTTCAAAGAAGCGCGTCTAGAACAGCGCGTCCAAAACGGAACGCTTTCAAGGAGCGCCCCGCGGATCGTTGCCGACGGCCCCATCCATGCCGAACGGCGGCATTTCTCAAGCTGCCGCGAGGGCGCCCAGAAGTCCATTCCGGTTTAGGTACAATCTTGTTAAAAAACCCCCGACATGGCAACGCGCTAAGCGCTTCGCTTCGAATTTAGAGAAGGGCGATGGGATGGTGAGCACGAATCAGACGGTCCGTAAGGCGGTCATCCTCGCGGGCGGCTTCGGCACGCGCTTGATGGAGGAGACCGAAGCGCGGCCCAAGCCCATGGTGGAGATCGGCGGGCGGCCGATGCTGTGGCATATCATGAAGATCTACTCGGCCTGCGGCATCAACGAGTTCGTGCTGCCGCTCGGGTACAAGCAATTCATGATCAAGGAGTTCTTCGCCAACTATCGCCTGCACATGAGCGACGTCACCTTCGACTACTCGCGCGACGACGAAGGCCGCATGCTCGTCCACGACGGGCGGGCCGAGCCGTGGAAGGTGACGCTGGTGGACACCGGCCTCCACACCATGACGGGCGGGCGGTTGCGTCGGCTGCGGGAGCACGTCGGCGATGCCCCTTTCTGCATGACCTACGGCGACGGCGTCGCACGGCTCGACATCCAGAAGGTCATCGCCTACCACCAAGCCCACGGCCGCCTCGCCACCGTGACCGCTGTTCATCCGCCGTCGCGCTTCGGCACGCTCGACCTGTCCTCCGACGACCGGGTTTCCACGTTCCGCGAGAAGCCGATCGGCGGCGACAACTGGATCAACGGCGGCTTCTTCGTGCTGTCGCCGAAGGTCCTCGACTACATCGGGGGCGACGAAACCGTGTTCGAGAAGGAGCCGATGGAGCGGCTCGCGGCGGATGGCGAGCTGATGGCCTACCGGCACGACGGGTTCTGGTTCTCCATGGACACCCTCCGCGACAAGAAGCAGCTCGAGGAGATGTGGGCCACTGGCGACGCGCCGTGGGGCGTGAAGTAAGGCCTAGCATTACAGTTGCTGTTCAGGTGACGGCCTGCTCCCCTGGCGTTCGGCGGGGGGCGAGCCGAGCGATGGCGAGTGCATCCTTCGAGGCGGCGCTGGAGCTCTGGGCGTCGTCGCTGCGCGAGGCCAAGGCGCGGATGCGGCCTTTGTTCCGGCAGGAGCGGATGGCGCGCTCGGCGGGGCTGTTCCTCGACGGGCTGCTCGGCCCCGAGCGGCGCAAGACGGGCTGGATGCGCGCCGAGGCGGCGGGCGACCCCGGGCCGTGGCGCCAGCAGGCCATCCTCGGCCGGGGCCGCTGGGAGGCGGACGGCTTGCGCGACGTGGGACGCGACTACGCGCTGGAGGCGTTGGCCGACCCCGACGCCGTGCTGGTGCTCGACGAGACGGGCTTCCTCAAGCAGGGCAAGTCGTCCTGCGGCGTCGCGCGGCAGTACACCGGGTCCGCGGGCAAGATCACCAACTGCCAGATCGGCGTCTTCGCCGCCTACGTCCCGCGGCACGGCCACGCCCTCATGGATCGCGCGCTCTACCTGCCGAAGGCGTGGGCGGACGACCCGGCGCGGCGCGCGGCGGCCCGTGTGCCGGGGGACGTGGGGTTCGCCACCAAGCCGCGCATTGCGATCCGCATGATCGGGCGCGCGCTCGCGGCGGGCGTGCCGTTCTCCTGGGTGGCGGCCGACACGGTGTACGGCGTGGGCGAGGTCGAGATGGCGCTGCGCCGGGCGGGCAAGGGCTATGTGCTCGGCGTCACCGGTGCGCACCATGTCCACTCCTGGGGCGTGCTGCCCCTCGTCGCGGGCACGGCCGAGGAGGTCGCGGCGGAACTGCCGCCGACCGCTTGGCGCCGCCTCTCGGCAGGCGAGGGCACGAAGGGGCCGCGGCTGCACGACTGGGCCTGCCTCGAACTCGCCCACCTCGAAGCCGACGAGTACGTCGCGGGAACCGGCGGCCTCTGGACCCGTGGCTTGCTGATCCGGCGCCATCTCGCCGACGGCGAACTCGCCTACTTCAGCACGTGGTGTCCCGAGGGCACTTCGATCGGGGCGCTCGTGGCCGTCGAAGGGCGGCGCTGGGCCATCGAAGACGCGTTCGAGACGGCGAAGACCGAACTCGGCCTCGACCACAACGAGACCCGCTCATGGCACGGCTGGCACCGCCACGTGTCGCTCGTGATGCTCGCCTTTGCCGTGCTCGCGGTCGCCCGCCATCGGGCGAACGCTCCGGACGGGCAAACACCGCCGCGCATGAGTCGGAGGCGCGCGCGCTCGTCCGATGGTCGCTCCAGGAAATCCGCCGCGTCGCCGCCCGCCTCGCGCAGCGCCGCATCAACCCCGCGCTCGTCATCGCTTGGTCGGCTTGGCGCCGCGCCCACCAGGCCCGCGCACGACGCGCGCACCTGAAGCGAAGACCGCAACTGTAGTGCTAGGCGGAGCGCCGCCAAAGATCGCCCGCACTGAACCGGGGCGATCAAGCCGCCGGGCGCGCGGGGTCTGGGCGCTCGGCGGCGTCACTCGGCCGCGACCGGCCCTGGGCTCCGCAGCCCCCTCGGCGGGCGCCGGCCGAGCGCCAGCCACGCGACCGCTGAGAACACGAAGGCGCCGCCTACGGCGCTGGCGACGAGGCGGGCGAGCGGCGGCAGGTCACGGGCGACCGTCCCTTGCAGCAGCATGACCGCCACGGCCATGGCGGCGGTCGCCGCCAGCGCCGGGGCGATCCGGCCGAGGAGCCACAAGGGCGATCGCTTCAGCTCGCTCAGCGCCAGCCACACCACCCACGGGGCCATGGCGACGGTGCTGCTCGCCCAGCACAGCGCCACCCCGAACGGTGTGGCGGGGCGCGCGATCAGCAGGGTGGCGAGGGGGACCGCCAGCGCCGCCGCGGACAGCATGAGGTTGCGCTTGGTCTTGCCGAGGGCGAGGAACAGGCTTCCCGGATCGCCCCAGGAAAAGGAAAGCACTGCCATCCAGCCGACCAAGCGGGTGGCCTCCGCCGCGTCGAGCCAAGCCGGCCCCAGCAGCGCCCGGATGAGGTCGGGGGCGGTGAGGGCGATCCCCGCCGCGATGGGCATCCCCATCAGCGCCTGCAACTGCGCGAGGTGGCCGTAGGCCTCGGCCAAGCCGCCGCGGTTGGATTGCAAGGCGGAGAGCCTGGGTATGGAGAGCCGCGACACCGAACCCCACACGATGCCGAGGGCGGAGTCCAGCAACCGGAAAGCGACGTTGCAGACGGCGACCACCGTTTCGGTCGTCACCACGCCGAGGGCGAGGACGAAGAGCCGGTAACGCCCCGCCATGACGATGACGGCCAGGATCTGCGGCCCCGCCACCGGCCAAAGGTCGGCCAAGGCCCGCCCGGTGATCGCCGGCCTGAGGTGGTGCCGCCCGAGGGCGAGCATCAGTGCGAAGGTGACGGCCGTAGCCGTGGCCTGCTGCGCGATCAGCGCCCAAGCCCCGTAACCCTCCGAGGCGAGCAGCAAGCCCGCCGTCAAGGCGAGCGGCTGGCCCAGCAACGCCCGCGTGGCGAGGAGGCTGTATCGCTGGGCTCGCAGCACCATCCCGGCGGACGCCCCCGAAAAGGCGGAGAAAGGCAGCAGCGCGGCCAGTGCCAGAATCAGTTGCGAGACCTGCGGCGCGTCCGAAAGGTCGGCGATGGCCGGAGCGAGGAGCGCCAGCGCCAGCGCCCCTCCCGCGCCGACCAGCACCTGCACCGTGAGTGCGCTGCGGATGTGGTGCTCCGACAAGGAAGCACGCTGGACCAACGCGTCCGTGAAGAGCGAGGCGCAGGCGAGATCAGCCAGCAGGAAGGCCGCGATCGCAATGGCGCCGAGGCCTGCGGCTTCCGGCCCGATCACCTTGGCGATCAACATAAGCGAGAACAAAGAGAAGACCGCCGTGGTGGCGGTTTCTGCGATGACCCAACTCGAAGATCGCGCTGCCGGGAGACGGAGGGTCACAGTGCGGGCGTTCCTGGCGATGGTTGCGGAGTTTGTACGCCACGGTATGAAACGGAAGCCCCCATTAAAAATTATTCACCTCTTGAGAGGACATGTGACGGCGCTTCGCGGCATCAGCGGCGCACCCGAGTCGATCCCACCCACGCAACTGTCGCGCCGTTTGGGTTGTTGAACCGGGCAGACTACACCGGAACGACAGGTTGCCGTCGCATTCCGCAGTTGGAGCATGGGATGAACGCCATCGACGCGAAAATGGCCAAGGGCGCGCGAAGTGAAGTGGTTGCGCGGCGTTTCGCGGAGATCCGCGCCCGGACGGAGGCCTTGGCGGCGTTGCTCTCGCCCGAGGACCAGACCGTGCAATCCATGCCGGATGCCAGCCCAGCGAAGTGGCACCGCGCGCACACGACATGGTTTTTCGAAACGTTCCTGTTGCTGCCCCGCCTGCCGGGCTACTCCCGCTATAAAGAAGAGTTCGGGTTCCTGTTCAACTCCTACTACGAGGCGGCCGGGCCCCGGCACGCGCGGCCGAAGCGCGGGATGCTCACCCGCCCGTCCAGCGACGAGGTCGGGGCCTACCGGTCCCACGTGGACGCCGCCATGGCCGCGTTGGTGCGCGCCCCCTCGCCGAGCGGCCTCTTCGACCTGGTCGAACTCGGGTTGCACCACGAGGAGCAGCACCAGGAACTCCTCGTCACCGACGCGCTGCACGCGTTGGCGCAGAATCCCCTGTCCCCGGCCTTCGATCCGATGTGGCGGGAGCCGGAGTCGGTGACAGGGCCGGCGCGCCTCCTCGACGGACCGACGGGCTTGGTGGAGATCGGCCACGATGACGGCGCGGGGTTCGCCTTCGACAGCGAGACGCCCCGACACCGCACCTACTTGGCGCCCTTCCGCATCGCGGACCGGCTCGCCACCAACGGCGAATGGCTCGCCTTCATGCGCGACGGCGGTTACCGCACGCCGACCTTGTGGATGAGCGACGGCTGGGCCGCTTGCCAAGCCGAAGGGTGGGACGCCCCCCTTTACTGGCGGGAGGAGGAGGGCGGCGGCGCCTGGCGGCAATTCACCCTCGCCGGGCTGCGGCCGGTGGACGAGAACGCCCCGGTCCGGCACGTCTCCTGGTACGAGGCCGACGCCTTCGCCCGCTGGTCGGGCCGCCGCCTGCCCACGGAGCAGGAGTGGGAGGCCGCGGCCGGCCTGCCCGGCTTCCACGACGCGGACGGCGTGGTCTGGCAGTGGACCGGCAGCGCCTACCGCCCGTATCCGGGCTTCCGCCCCTGGGAAGGCGCCGTGGGCGAATACAACGGCAAGTTCATGGTGAACCAGATGGTGCTGCGCGGCGGCTCGCTGGCCACGCCGCCGGGCCACACGCGGCGGAGCTACCGCAATTTCTTCGCGCCGGACAAACGGTGGCAGTTCTCGGGCGTGCGCTTGGCGGAGGACGCGGCGTGAGCCACGCCGCCCCCCTCGACGGGGGAGCCGCCGCCGAACAACGTGCGGCGTTGCGCGCGGACGCGCTCGCCGGCCTTTCGGCGCCGCGCAAGACCCTGCCTTGCAAGTGGCTCTACGACGCGGAAGGGGCCCGGCTGTTCGAGGCCATCACCCGGCAGCCGGAGTACTACCTGACGCGGACCGAGATCGGCATCCTCCGGGAACAAGCGCCGGCCATCGCGGCGGCGGTGGGGCCGGGCGCGACCGTCATCGAGCTAGGCCCCGGCGACGGCGAAAAGGCCGTGCTGCTGCTGTCCCGCCTCCGGGCGCCGACCGCCTACGTGCCGGTGGAGATCGCGCCCGAGTGGCTGGAGGCGGTCGCCGCCCGCGTGTCGGAGGAGGTGCCCGGCCTCCCGGTGATGCCCGTGGTGGCGGATTTCACCCGGAGCTTCGGCCTGCCCGCGGGCGTGCCGCAGGGCCGGCGCCTCGGCTTCTTCCCCGGCTCCACCATCGGCAACTTCGAAGTGACGGACGCCGCGGCCCTCCTCCGCCGCATCCGGGTAGCCCTCGGCCCCGGCGCCCGCCTGCTGCTCGGCGCCGACCTGGTGAAGGACCCGGCGGTTCTGGAAGCCGCCTACGACGACGCGGCCGGCGTCACCGCGGCGTTCAACCTGAACCTGCTGCACCGCCTGAACCGCGAGTCGGGCGCCGACTTCGACGTGTCGGCCTTCCGCCATCGCGCCGTGTGGAACGCGGAGGAGGAGCGGGTGGAGATGCACCTGGTGGCCACCCGCGCGCAGCGGGCCCACCTCGGGAACAGGGAACTCCGGTTCCAGGCGGGCGAGACCATCCACACGGAAAGCAGCCACAAGTACCGGCCGGAGCGCCTGGAGGCCCTGGCCGACGCCGCGGGATGGCGCGCGCGGGAGACGTGGACGGACCCCGCCCGCCTGTTCTCCGTGTGGCTGCTGGAAGCGCGCTGAGGCGCGACACCCATGGCCCGCACCGAGATCGCCAGCCACCGCGGCGGCGCCTTCCTGTGGCCGGAGAACAGCCTGTTCGCCTTCCGCCAAGCGCTCGCCCTGCCGGCGGAACAACTCGAACTCGACGTCCACCTCTCCGCCGACGGCGAGGCGGTGGTGATCCACGACCACACGCTCGACCGCACCACCGACGGCAGCGGCTCCGTGCGGGCGCGGAGCATGGCCGACCTGCGGCGCGTGCGGCTGCGCGGCACCGGCGGCGAAGGGGTGCCGTCCCTGGCGGACGCGGCCGTTCTGGTGCGCGACGCCGGGAGGGTGCTGCGGCTGGAGATCAAGGCGGACGGCGAGGGCAGGCCCTATCCCGGCGTCGTTCCGGCGTGCCTCGCCGTGCTGGACCGGCTGAACATGCGCGCGCGCACCGTGTTGATGTCCTTCCAGCCCGTCACCGTCGCCGAAGCCGCCGCGGCGGGCGGCTTCCGCCGCACGGTCCTGCTGCTGGACTCGCGGCCTTGGCGTGGCATGGGCGCGGTGAGCGCGGCCGGGCTCGCCCGCGCCTGCGGCGCCGAGGAGATCGGCCTGCACGTCGGCGAACTGGACCCGGCGGCGGTGGCGACCTTCCGCGCCGCGGGCCTCGGCGTCGGCGCCTGGGGCGCGAACCACGAGCGCAGCATCCGCGCCGGCTTCGACCTGGGCCTCGACGCCATCGCCACCGACGACCCGCCGCTGGCATTGCGCCTCAGGCCCTGAACAGCGGGGTCTTTACCGTTCCGCCCCTTGACCGCCCCGGCCGTTGTCGGGGCATAACAGCGCCCAATATGTTGCGTCCGCGTTCAGGCGGCCGAGGGAGAGCGTCCGGGTGGCGGGTGAGGCGGAGGACGGGCCGGTTCTCGAAGCGGTGGGCGTGTCGCTGCGCTTCGGTGGCGTGCGCGCGCTGACGGACGTGTCCTTCGGGGTGAAGCGGGGCGAGGTCTTCTCCATCATCGGCCCGAACGGCGCCGGCAAGACCTCCATGGTGAACTGCGTGTCCGGCCGCTACCGCCCGACCGAGGGCGGCATCCGCTTCGAAGGCCGCGACATCACGCGGCTGCCGACGCGCAAGCGCGCCGCCATCGGCATCGGCCGCACCTTCCAGAACCTCGCCCTGTTCGGCCACATGACGGTCCTCGAAAACATCATGGTCGGCCGCCACCACTTACTGCGGAAGGGTTTCCTGCCCGGGATGCTATGGTGGGGGGGCGCCCAGCGGGAGGAGATCGCGCACCGGCGCGAGGTCGAGGAGATCATCGACTTTTTGGAGATCCAGCACGTCCGCAAGGCGGTGGCGGGGCAGCTCTCTTACGGTCTCCGCAAGCGAGTGGAGCTGGCGCGAGCGATGGCGCTCAAGCCCAAGCTGATCCTGCTGGACGAGCCGATGGCGGGCATGAACCTCGAAGAAAAGGAGGACATGGCCCGCTTCATCATCGACCTGAACGAGGAGTGGGGCATGACCGTGCTCATGATCGAGCACGACATGGGCGTGGTGATGGACATCTCGCACCGCGTCGTGGTGCTCGACTTCGGCCGCAAGATCGCCGAAGGCCGCCCGGAGGAGGTGATGGCCGACCCGCACGTGCGCAGCGCTTACCTGGGCGAAGCGGACGAGGTTGTGCAGGAGCCCGCCGAAGCCTTGGAGCCGACGGCGCCATGAACCCGGGCTCCCTCGGCGACACGCTGCCCAAGCTGCTGTGCCGCAACGCCCGCGAGCACCGCGACGAGGTCGCGTTGCGCGAGAAGGAGTTCGGCGTCTGGCGCTCCATCACCTGGGGCGAGTACGAGGCCCGGACGCGCGCCTTCGCGCTGGGCCTGCGCTCCTTGGGCGTGGGCGCCGGCGACGTGGTGGGCCTGATCGGCGACAACCGGCCCGACTGGGTCATGGGCGAGATCGCGGCGCACGCGGTCGGCGCCCGCTCGCTCGGCATCTACCGCGACTCGCTGGAAGACGAGGTCGCCTACCTGCTGGAGTTCTGCGGCGTCAAGGCGGTGCTGGCCGAGGACGAGGAGCAGGTGGACAAGCTCCTCAACATCTCCGACCGCGTGCCGACGCTCCGCCACATCGTCTACTCCGACCCGCGCGGGATGCGGAAATACTCCGACCCGCGGCTCCTGCCGGCGTCCGAGTTGGTGAAGCGCGGCGAGGAGGCGCACGAGGCGGCGCCTGCCGCCTGGGGCCAGTTGGTCGATGCGACCCGGGGCGAGGAAGTGGCGATTCTCTGCACCACCTCCGGCACCACGGCGCGGCCCAAGCTCGCCATGCTGAAGTCCTGCGCGCTGATCCGGCACTGCGAGAGCTACCTCAAGGCCGACCCGCGGGGGCCGGAGGACGACTACGTTTCGGTGCTGCCGCTGCCCTGGATCATGGAGCAGCTCTATGTCCTGGGCTGGGGGCTGATCGCCCGGATGCGGGTGAACTTCGTCGAAGAGCCCGAGACGATGATGGCCGATTTCCGGGAGATCGGCCCGAACTTCGTGCTCTTCGCGCCCCGCGTGTGGGAGACGCTTGCGGCCGACGTGCGCGCCCGCGTCATGGACGCCTCGCCGCTCAAAAGAGGCATGTTCGCGCTCGGGATGCGGATGGGCCTCGGCGCGCTGAAGCGCGGCCGCCGCTCCCGCTTGGCGGACGCGCTGCTGTTCCGCGCCTTGCGCGACCGCCTCGGCTTCACTCGGCTGAACTCCGCCGCCACCGGCGGCGCGGCGCTCGGCCCCGAGACCTTCCGCTTCTTCCAGGCCATGGGCGTGCCGCTGCGCCAGCTCTACGGCCAGACGGAGACGCTCGGCGCCTACACCGTGCATCGGCCGGGCGACGTGAACCAGGACACGGTGGGCGTCGCCTTCAACGACCGGATCGAGACCCGCATCGACAACCCCGACCCGAACGGCCTGGGCGAGATCGTGACGCGGCACCCCAACATGTTCTCCGGCTATTACAAGCTGCCGGAGAACAACGACCTGCGCGACGGCTGGCTCCACACCGGCGACGCCGGCTACTTCGACAAGGCCGGGCACCTGGTGGTGATCGACCGCGTGAAGGACCTCGCCACCACCGCCGGCGGCGACCGCTTCTCGCCGCAGTACATCGAGAACAAGCTGAAGTTCAGCCCCTACGTGGCGGAAGCGGTGGTGCTGGGGGACAAGCGTCCGCACTTGGCCGCCATGGTCTGCATCCGCTTCCCCATCGTCGGCAAATGGGCGGAGCGGCAGCGCATTTCCTTCACCACCTACACCGACCTCTCGGCCAGGCCCGAGGTGCTGGAGCTGCTGCGCGGCGAGGTGGAGAAGGTGAACGCCACCCTGCCGGAGCCGCAGCGCATCCGCGACTTCCTGCTGCTCTACAAGGAGCTGGACGCCGACGACGAGG
>CADCTL010000134.1 GCA_902805625.1 uncultured Acetobacteraceae bacterium | reverse complement strand
CATCCGCGCGCCCGCCTCGCCGTCCCAGAGCGGGATTGGCCTGCCGCGGGGCTGGCGGCCGGACACCGCTTCCTCCACCGCCGCTGCCAGGCCATCCGGCGCCACCAACCGGTTGCTGCCGTTCTCGATCGTCACGGGGCGCTCGGTTTCGGCGCGTAAGGTGAAGCAGGGCAGGGACAGGGCGGTCGCTTCCTCCTGCACGCCGCCGCTGTCCGTCACGACCAGCCGCGCGCGGGCGAGGAGGGCGAGGAAGTCGCCGTAGGAGAGCGGCGGCAGCGGCACCACGCCGGGCGGCAGCGCCAACTCCGCCTCCGCCATGCGCGCGCGGGCGCGGGGATGCACCGGCCAAGCGAGGGGCAGTGACCGCGCTGCCTGCCCCAAGCCGTTCATGGCCGCGGCGAAGGCGGTGCGGCGGTCCACTGTGGCGGCGCGGTGCAGGGTGACGACGCCGTAGCCGTTCGGTGCGAGCCCGGCCGGCAGGGGACGGGTGCGGGCCGCGGGCAGGTTGCGGAGCAGCGTGTCCACCATCGCGTTGCCCACGGCGCGCACGGCGGCGGGCGGGTGGCCTTCGCGCAGCAAGCGGGCGGCGCTGCCCTCGTCCGGCGCCCAAAGCAGGGTGGCAACGGCGTCCAGGGCGCGGCGGTTGATCTCCTCCGGCATGTCCACGTCGGCGCAGCGCAGCCCGGCTTCCAGGTGCGCCAGCGGCAACGCGAGCTTGCGGGCGGCGAGGCCGGCGGCGAGGCTTCCGTCCACGTCCCCCGCGACGACCACCATCGCCGGGCGCCGCGCCGTCCAGACCTCCCCGGCCGCGGCCATCGTGCGGCCGACCAGCGCGGCGTGGCCGCCGCCGGACACGCCGAGGGAGATGTCCGGCGCGGGCAGGCCGAGGTCGGCGAGGTGCGCGCCGAACATCGCCTCGTCGTGGTGCTGGCCGGTGTGCAGCAGCACGGGCCGCAGGGGGAAGTCCGGCGGCAGGGCGTGCCACAGGGCCGCGAGCTTGGGCAGGTTCGGCCGCGCCGCGGCGACCAAGTGCAGTTCCGGGCGGGCGGTCACGCGAAGGCGGGCGCTGCGGCGCGCGTAGCGGCCGCCTCCTCGACAACGGCGCAGAAGCTGGCGGCGAGCAGCCGCCGGTCCCAACGGCGCACCGCCTGCGCGCGGGCCGCGGCGCCCATCGCCACGCGCCAGGCGGGTGAGGCGGCGAGGGACGCGAGCGCCCCGGCGAGCGCCTCGGCGTTTCCGGGCGGGGTGGCGACGCCGCAGGGCCCTTCGGACAAAAGGCGCGCGGCGCGGCCGCCCATCGCCGCCACCACGGGGAGACCGGCGGCGAGGTAGTCCATCAGCTTGTTGGGCGCCGTCCATTCCGCGAATTCGGGCACCGGCGCCAGGCATTGGACGCCGATCTGGCAGCCCGCGAGCAGGGCGGCCAAGCGGGGCTTCGGCAGCGGGTCGAGGAAGGACACGTTGTCGAGCCCGGCCGCGACAGCTGCGGCCATGAGGCGCGGCTTCTCGGAGCCTTCGCCCACCAGAAGCAGGCGCAGCGGCGCGCTCTCTGCTCGCAGCAAGGCGGCGGCGCGGAGCAGCAGGTCGAGGCCGTTGGCGCGGCCGTGGGCGCCGGCGTAGACCGCCAGCGCCTCGCCCGAGCGCGCTTCGGCCGGCCGCCACGGCGCGACCTGGGGACCGAAGAGGTCGAGGTCGGCGCCGTTCGGCACCACGGACACCGCGGCGGGGTCGGCGCCGTGCACCACCGCCGTTTCCGCCATGCCCTCCGACAAGGCCACCACGGCGGCGGCGCCCCGGCAGGCCGCGTCGGCGAGGCGGTCCATAGCGAACCAGAGCGGCGGCGAGCCCACCCGCATGGCGCGCGGCAGCTCCGGCCAGGGGTCGCGGATCTCGAACACGAAGGGCGTGCCGCGCCCGTGCCGGGCCGCGAGGGCGGGCAGGGCGACGGTGAGCGGCGTGGAGGAGGCCACCACCACGTCCCAAGACCCGGACAGCGCCAAGGCGGAAGCGCGCGCGGCGTAGCGGGCGAAGGCCGCGGCGCGCGGCGCGAAGCCCTGCGCGTTGCCGCAAGGGACGGCGAACTCCACCACGCGGAAGGCGCCGACCCGGCCCTCGCGCCGGCCGCGGCGGAAACCGCCGTGGAGGCCGGTGTCGGCGCCCGCGTAGCTGCCGCACGCGACCGTCACGGCGTGGCCGCGCGCGGACAATGCCCGCGCCATGGCGAAGGAGCGCGTGCCGGTGGCGCCGGCGGGGGTGGAGAAGTGCTGGTGGAGGTAAAGTACCCTCAGGCCGCCCCCGCCAGTCACGCCGCCGCCGGCGGCCACAGCGCGCGCATCGCCGCGATCACCCGGTCCTGCTCCGGCGGCGCCATGCCGCTGCCGGAGGGCAGGCACAGGCCGCGCTCGAAGAGGGACGCGGCCACGGCGCCGCCGGCTCGGGGGGCGTCGCGGAAAACGGGTTGCAGGTGCAGGGGCTTCCACACCGGGCGGCTCTCGATGCCCGCGGCGGCCAAGTGGCGCCGCAGCGCGTCCCGCTCCGGCGCGCCGTCCGCCGGGTCGAGCAGAACCGCGGAGAGCCAGCGGGACGACCGGCCCCACGGCGCTTCGGGCATGAGGAGGAGGCCCGGCAGTCCGCCGAGCGCCGCCCGGTAGCGCGCGAAGACCGCGCGCCGCGCCGCCACCCGTGCGGGCAGGGCGCCGAGCTGCGCGAGGCCTACCGCCGCCAGCAGGGAAGACATCCCGTAGGCGTGGCCGGTGGTTTCGTGCTGGTAGTGCGCGCCGGGTTCGCGGGCCGCCTGGGCGAGGGAGCGCGCTTGCGCGACCAGCTTCGGTTCGTCCGAGGCGAGGGCGCCGCCGCCCCCCGCCGTGACGATCTTGTTGCCGTTGAAGGAGAAGGCGGCGAGCCGCGCGCCACGACCGGCGTGGCGGCCGCCGCGGTGGGTCGCGCCGAGGGCCCCGGCGCTGTCGCACATCACCGGCACGCCCCAGCGGTCGCAAAGGGCCACGATCGCGTCGAGGTCGCAGGGCTGGCCGAAAAGGTCCACCGGCACCACGGCGCGGGGCAGCCGGCCGGCGCGGCCGGCGCGGGCCAGCTCGCGCTCCAGCAGGTCGGGGTCGAGCGTCCAGCTCCCCGGCTCCACATCCAGGAAGCGCGGCGTGGCGCCCATCTGCACCGCGGGCGCCACCGTGGCGATGAAGGTGAGGGCGGACGTCCAGACCTCGTCGCCCGGCGACACGCCGAGGCAGCGATAACCGAGGTGCAGCGCGGCCGTGCCGGAGGCGGTGGCGAGCACCTGGCCGAAGCCTGTGGCCACCGACAGCGCCGCTTCGAAGGCCGTCGGCACCGGCCCGGCGGGGGCCACCCAGCCGCTGGCGAGCGCCCCTTCCAGCGCGGCCATCTCCCCGCCGGTCAGGTGCGGCGGCGAAAGCAGCACCTGCCCGACCGGCTGCGCCCAGTCCACTGGCACCGGAGGCGAGGCTGTCACCGGAACGCATCGGCCCGACGAAAGGGCGGCGAGTCGAGCCACCAGAACAGAACTCCAGGTTGTGTTACCGGAACACTATTCTAGTGCATACATGAACCGCAAGACCGCGTGAGGGCCGAGCCGTGTCGCCGGGACAGGCCCGGTTAAGCGTGCTGCCGTCTCACCGGTAGCCAGCGCGACGACCGTGCGAGAACCGTCCCTCCGCCAAACCGTAGCTTTTGCCCGCAGAGCGCACCCGGGTTCTGGTGCCGGCGGCAAACCGCGTTGGCTGCCTTCCATGGAGGTGGTGATCCTGCTGCCCGCGGTGCTCCCGGGCATCAAGGTCACTCACGCGGAGCGGCAGGCCGCGCTGTTGCGGGGCGTGCTCCGCACCACGCCGAAAACGGAGGAGGGCCTGCTCGTGGCGGGGTTCCCGGCAGCGGTCGTCGCCGGCGTGCTCCGGTTGACGCGCTTCGACGCGGGCTTCTCGTACCTGGAGCATTGCGCGTGGTGACCGAACCCGGCGACCTCGCCGCGAAGCGCCCAACCACCGGCGAGAGGCCATGGAGATCATCCGGCGCGGCCTGGGCTACTGATCCTCCCCGGCACCGGGCGAGGCCGCCGGCCGGTCAGGCGTGGCCGACGACCCCGCCCGCCGCGGCGTTGCCCCGGCGCGACTGCCACAGCGCCACGAAATCGATGGGCGCCAGCAGCACCGGCGGGAAGCCGCCGTCGCGGGTTACGTCGGCCAGGATGTTGCGGGCGAAGGGGAACAGGAGCCGCGGGCACTCCACCAGCAGCACCGGCTCCATCTGCTCGGGCGGCACGTTGACGGTGAAGATGCCGCAGTAGGCCAGTTCGGCGATGAAGCACGTTTGGTCGGCGTTGTTCAGGTGCGCCTTGGCGTCGGCGCGGACCTGGAGCGACACCTCGAACACGTTGGCGTCCTGCTGGAGCGGGCGGGCCTGCACGTCGAGCTGGATGTCCACCCGCGGCTGCTCGCGGAGGGTGGCGAAGATCTCCGGGGCGCCCGGGACCTCGAAGGACAGGTCCTTTGTGTACTGGATGTTCAGCGTCAGCGGGCCGACGCCCGGGGCTGCGCCAGGGTCGGCTTGGACGCCGGGCGGGGGCGGGGGCGAGGAAATGTCGGACATGGCTGATGACCTTTCGTCGTGGCGTGTGGCGGAGCGGGAGCGCCGGGCCGGTGGCCGCGCCGCGGAGGCGCGGGGCTCCCGGCCGTCGTCGCGGGCGAGCCCCGGCGCCCTCAGGGCTTGGGCACGGAAACGTGCTGAGCCCGCCACGCGATGTCCGTCGGCGCCGGTTCGGTGGGGTCGCAGCGCAGCCACTGCCCGTTGTCCACCCGCTCCCCGGTCATGGCGAGGATGAAGCCCCAGTGGGACACGACCAGCGTTTCGCGCCAGTCCGGCAAGGCGGCCATCTCGGCGCGGAAGCGCGCGGCGCGGGCCTCGATCTCGTGGTCCTTCTCCTCGCCTTCCGGCCACCAGACGTCGTCGATGGCGGAGAAGTCGTGGTCGGGCCAGGCGATGCGGAGATCGGCGCAGGACGAGCCGACGTCGCAGGCGAAGGCGTAGCGCTCCCGCACGCTGGGCGTGACCGTCACCGGCAGGCCGAACCGCTTCGCCACCGGCACCACGGTTTGCAGGGCGCGGGTGTAGGGTGAGCAGATGATGCGCCGGATCGGCTGCTCCGCCAGGGCCTCGGCTGCGGCTTCCGCCTGCCGGTGGCCGAGGTCGGTCAGCTTCGGGTCGTTGATGCCGGGATCGCGGCGCGTGGCCGTGAAGTGCAGGTTGAACTCGCTCTGCCCGTGTCGCAGCAGGATCATCGCGTGGTCCGGAGGGGGAGGTGGAGCGCCGCCGGCGCGTCGGGCGGGCCCGTGGCGAGGCTCCGATAGCGGCGGGCGGTCGGGCGGGCAAGCCCGGCGCGGTTGCGGTGCGGGCGGTCTACTCTTAAGTATTAGGTGAACGGAGACCGAGATGACGGGCGGTACGGTCGAGATCCTCCTACTGATGCTGGTCGCGGGCTTCCTGGTCCTGCGGCTCCGCAGCGTGCTCGGCCGCCGTCAGGGCTTCGAGCGTCCACCGCAAGCCGAGGGGCGGCCCGCCGGCTATGACCCGCGCGGCGCGCGGCCGGCGGCGGATGGCGTCCCGGACGAAGCGCCACCCGTGGCGGCGGCCGGTGCTGGCCGCCACACCGTGCCCGACCGGCGGACGCCGGTGGGGCAGGCGCTGTCGCGCATCGCCGCAGTGGACGCAAGCTTCGACCCTTCGCGCTTCCTGGATGGTGCCGAAGCGGCCTTTCGCATGATCGTACAGGCCTTCGCCGCCGGCGACCGCGGGACGCTCCGTTCCCTGTTGTCGGACGACGCCTACGCCGGTTTCGCCAAGGTGCTGGACGGGCGCGAAGCGGCGGGCGAGCGGCAACGGACGGAGTTGCGCGCCGTGAACGAGGTGGCCATCGAGGCCGCGGATCTGCGCGGCAACGTGGCGGACGTCACGGTGCGGTTCGTGACGGACCAGATCAACATGACGACCGGACGCGACGGCGAGGTGGTGACGGGCAGCGACGCCGTGACGGAGCTGACCGATCTGTGGACGTTCCAGCGCGACCTGACCAGCGGCGATCCGACTTGGAAGCTGGTGGGAACCGGCAGCCAATAGGGTCCGGCGCCGAACGGGGCGCGGGTGCCGAGGCGGCCCGCCGCCTTTCCTCCTCCCTGCCTTACTTTCCCGCTCCCTTACCGCCTTACTATCTTGCCATCTTACCCTTCCGCGCTCTCGTGGCCGGGTGGCGGGCGAGGCTCGGGCGTTGGCGGACGGAGTTTAATCTCCTCGTTCCGGCCGGACGAGCGTTTCCGCTGACCGGCGGGCAACTCGGATCGGGGCGGCCCGGGAGTTCGGACCGGTCCCACGCTTCCAGATGGCGGCGAAGCGTCCCTTTTCCTCGGCTAGGCACGCGATGCCCTTCCATGGCGAAGGTCGCGGCGCTGGCGCTGACCGTCGGCTCGGTTTCCGCGCCGGCGTCCCAAGCGCAGTCGGTGACAGACGCCGCGCCGTTCCGCCCGGTGGAGTTCCGCGACATCCCGGGTTGGCCGGGGGACAAGGTGGCGCTGGCTTTGGAGCCTTTCCTCCGCACCTGCCGAGGGTTGCAACACTGGGGCGCCGACCGGCCGCTCGGCGGCGCGGGCGCGTTGGCGCGACTCGGCGGGACGGTGGCCGCCTTCGCCGGGGCCTGCGCTGAGGCGGCCGAAGTGGCGGAGACCGCACGCCTTTCCGATTTGCCGGCCGCAGCCGACACTCCGCCGGGGCACGGGCGCCTCGCCGAGGAAAGGGACGCGGCGGAGCGGCAAGCCCTGGTGCGCGACTTTTTCGAACGCCGCTTTCGGCCTTTCGCCGCGGGGTCCGGCTTGATGACCGGCTACTACGAGCCGGAACTGCGGGGTGCGGAGTACCCCGTCGGCGCCTTCCAGGTGCCGCTGCACGCGCCGCCGGCGCCGCTCGACGTCGAAGAGCCTTTGCCCGACCGCGCCGCGATCGAGGCGGGTGCCTTGGCGGGCATGGGGCTGGAGCTCGCCTGGGTGGACGACCCGGTGGACGCCTTCTTCCTGCACATCCAGGGCTCCGGCCGGCTGCGCCTGCACGACGGGCGGCTGCTCCGCGTGGGCTACGCGGGGCAGAACGGGCGTCCCTACAAGGCCATCGGCAAGCTGCTGATCGACACCGGCGCCGTGCCGCGCGAGCGGATGTCCATGCAGGCGATCCGCGCTTGGTTGGCGGCGGCCGGGCCGGGCGAGGCGGCGGACACCCTGCGGCACAACCCGTCCTACGTGTTCTTCCGCGTGCTGGAGGGTTTGCCGCCCGGCCAGGGCCCGCCGGGGGCGCTGGGCGTGCCGCTGACGCCGGGGCGGTCGCTGGCGGTGGACCCGGCCTTCATCCCCTTCGGCGCGCCGGTCTTCGCCGCGACGCGCGACCCGGTGGACGGGGCGGCGATCCGGCGGCTCCTGCACGCGCAGGACACGGGCGGCGCCATCCGCGGCCCGGCGCGGGGCGACCTGTTCTGGGGCTGGGGCGAGGCTGCGGCCGCGCGGGCCGGCGCCATGCGCGAGACGGCGGAGGTGTTCGTGCTGGTGCCGCGCGAGCTCGCGGCGGGAGGGGTGGACCCGGGCGGAGCGGCGGCGCTCCTTCCGGAGGCCCCGGCGGGCCCCTAAGTTGAGCGCTATGCTCCAAACCCGGCCGCGCGTCGCGCTCCTCGTCACCTGCCTCGTGGACCTGTACCGGCCGAACGTCGGCTTCTCCGCCATCAAGCTGCTGGAGGAAGCGGGGTGCCAGGTGGAGGTGCCGAGCGCGCAGACCTGTTGCGGCCAGCCCTCCTACAACGCCGGCGACCGCGCCGGAGCGCGCGACTTGGCGCGGTCGGTGATCGATGCGTTCCTGCCCTTCGATTACACCGTGGTGCCGAGCGGGTCCTGCGGCGGCATGGTGTCGCACCACTATCCAGGGCTGTTCGCCGACGATCCGGACCTGCGCGCCAAGGCCGACGCGCTGGCGGCCAAGACCTTCGAGCTGATTGCCTTTCTCACCGACGTCATGAACATGGAGCGTGTCTCCGCCCGGCTGGACGGGGTGGCCACCTACCACGACTCCTGCTCCGGCCTGCGGGAGTTGGGCGTGAAGGAACAGCCGCGGCGCCTGCTGGCGAGCGTGCGGGGCCTGACGCTGAAAGAGATGCGCGACCCGGAGGTGTGCTGCGGCTTCGGCGGCACCTTCTGCGTGAAGTACCCCAACATCTCGACGCGCATGGTGTCGGACAAGGTGCGCGACGTGGTCGCCACGGGCGCGGACACGCTGCTGGCGGGCGACATGGGGTGCCTGATGAACATGGCCGGGCGGCTCCAGCGGGAGAACGTGCCGGTGAAGGTGCGGCACGTGGCGGAGGTGCTGGCCGGGCGCGCGGGCGAGGCGCCGGCCATCGGCGAGGCGGCGACGGCGGAGCGCGGCGGCGGATGAGCGCGGCTGCGCCACCGCTCGCCGCGCGGCCCGCCGATCCGCTGCGCGCGGCGGTGGCGGGGCGCGGCTTCGCGCACGTTCCCGGCGCGGCGATGGCGGCGCTGCTCGGGCCGGGCGGAGCGGACGCCGCGCTCGACGCCTTCGCCGAAAGCTGGGAACGGTTGGAGGTGGACGGCTTCATGGCGGACGGCGGGCGCTACCGGCGCCGGCGCCACGCCAACTTCGCCGCCCGCTGGGGCGAGCCGGGCCACGAGCGGGGGCCGCACCGGCCGCACTTCCAGGCGGTGGTGCATAACAGCCTCAATGGCGGCGTGGAGCGGTGGTTCGCGCCGGTGGAAGACGCGGTGGGCGAGGGCGCGCCGTTGCGGGCGCTGCTCGACCTCGGGCGCGGCCTGGCCGACGGGTTGGCGCCGGGCGGCGATTGGTTCGTGGAGGCGCACCAGTTCCGCATCGAGGCGGCGGCGGGCGCGCCGGGCTTTCCGACGCCGGAGGGCGTCCACCACGACGGCGTGGACGTGGTGCTCATCGCCATGATCGCGCGGCGGAACCTGGACGGCGGCGAGACGGTGGTGGCCGACACGGCGGGCGCCGAGCTGGCGCGCTTCACCTTGCGCGACCGACTGGACGCGGCTCTGTTGGACGACCGGCGGGTGCGGCACGGCGTTTCGCCGGTGCGTCCGGCCGATCCGGCGTTGCCGTCCTGCCGTGACGTGCTCGTTCTCACTTGGAAGCGGGGGCCGCCGCCGCCCGCCTGAGGTGTCCATCCGCCATGCCGCATCCGACCGACTCCCCGCCCTGGCGCTGGGATGCAGCCGACATCGCCCGCGCCGTCCGGCTGGGCAGGGTTTCGGCGCGGGAGGTTGCGACGGACGCGCTCGGGCGGTTGGCCGCCGCGAACCCGGCGATCAACGCCGTGGTCCTGCCGTTGGAGCGCGAAGCGCTCGCCGCCGCCGAGGCGGTGGACGCCGCCCGCGCGCGGGGCGAGGCGCTCGGCGTCCTGGCCGGCGTGCCGGTCACGACGAAGATCAACGCCGACCAGCGCGGCCTGCCCACCAGCAACGGCGTGGTGGCCTTCCGCGACGTGGTGGCGGCCGAGGACAGCCCCGTGGTGGCGAACCTGCGCCGCGCCGGCGCGGTGATCGTCGGCCGGACCAACACGCCCGCCTTTTCCTGGCGCTGGTTCACGGACAACGCGCTGCACGGGCGCACGCTGAACCCTTGGGACGCGGGGGTGACGCCCGGCGGGTCTTCGGGCGGCGCTTCGGCGGCGGTGGCGGCCGGCATCGGCGCCGTCGCGCACGGCAACGACATCGGCGGCTCCGTGCGCTACCCGGCCTATGCGTGCGGCGTGGCGGGCTTGCGGCCGTCGGCGGGGCGGATCCCGTCTTTCAATCCTTCGGCGGCGGCGGAACGGCCGTTGTCGGGGCAGGTGCTCTCCGCGCAGGGGCCGTTGGCGCGGCGGGTCGGCGACCTGCGGCTGGCGCTCGAGGCCATGGCGGCGCCCGATCCGCGCGACCCGTGGCAGGCGCCGGTGCCCCTCGTTGGACCGCCGCCGGCGCGGCCGATCCGCGTTTCGCTCTGCGCCGATCCGGCGGGCGGGGGCGTGCATCCCGCGGTGGCCGAGGCCGTGGCGCGCGCGGGCAAGGCGCTGGAAGCGGCGGGCTACGCGGTGGAGCCGGCCGAGCCGCCGAACTGGGCCGCCGTGGTGGCCGACTGGGACGCCTTCGTCACCGCCGAGGCCACCGTCTACATGCGCGCCGGCTTCGAGCAGCACGCCGACCCCGCCGCTCGCGGCATCTTCGCCCGCTCGGCCGAGCGGCCGCTGCCGGCGATCGAGGACTACATGCGCCTGCTGGCCCGCCGGGCCACGCACCAGCGCGCCTGGGCGCGTTGGATGGCGGAGCGGCCGTTGCTCGTGATCCCGAGCTCGAACGAGCCGCCCTTCCCGCAAGGGCTGGACGAGACGGACTTCGACCGCGTGTTCCGCGCCCAGTCGCCGCTGTTTCCGACCGTTCTGCTGGGCCTGCCCAGCGTGTCCGTGCCGACCGGCGTGGCGGACGGGCTGCCGACCGGCGTGCAGGTGGTGGCGCCGCGTTGGCGGGAGGATCTGGCGCTGGACGCGGCGGAGGCGATCGAGGCGGCCTGGCCGATGCCGACGCCCATAGACCCACGGGGCTGACCGCCGCCCTTGGGCAGGGCCGCGCCAATTCCGACTCGCGTCCCCGGTTGTACCGCGCCAGCGTTGGGCCGGGAGCCGAGAAGCGAGGGAGGAATAGCGCAATGACGTCCCGCAGGAATTTCCTCACCGGAGCCGCCGCCACCGGCGTCGTCTTTTGCAGTTGCGGTATGCTGGACGCCGCGCGCGCGCAGAGTCCGGGCGGCCGCCGTCTGCCGGTCGCCATCGACGGCAAGCGCGTCAAGACCATCGACGTCCACGCCCATTGCCACTTCCGCGAAGCCGCCGCCCTGCTCGGCGCCGATGCCTCCGTACTCACCCCGCGCGTCAACGGCGCCGAAGAGGCTTTCATCGAGATCGCCCAGCGCTTCAAGGCCATGGACGCCCAGGCCGTCGACATGGAGGTGCTGTCGATCAACCCGTTCTGGTACGGCAGGGACCGGGACCTCGCCGCGCAGATCGTCAAAGTCCAGAACGAGAAGCTGGCCGAACTCTGCGCCGCCCACCCGGACCGCTTCGCCGCCTTCGCGTCGCTCACCTTGCAGGCGCCGGACCTCGCGGTGCAGGAACTCGAAACGGCGGTCAGGCGGCAGGGCCTGAAGGGCGCCGCGATCGGCGGCATGGTCAACGGCGTGGAGTTCTCGGACCCGAAGTTCCACCCGGTATGGGCCAAGGCGGAGGAGCTCGGCGCCGTCCTGTTCATCCATCCCCAGGGCGTGCCGGAACTGTCCCGGCGCCTCGGCGGCAATGGCTGGCTCACGAACGCCATCGGCAACCCGCTGGAGACGACCATCGCGCTGTCGCACCTGATCTTCGAGGGCACGCTCGACCGCTTCCCCGGCCTGAAGATCATCGCCGCGCATGGCGGCGGGTATCTGCCCTCCTACGCCGACCGCTCGGACCACGCCTGCTTGGTCGGCCCGGCCGGCTGCAACCCCAACATCACGCTCAAGAAGAAGCCCACCGAGTACCTCAAGCAGCTCTACTTCGACTCGCTGGTGTTCTCCCCCGAAGCGATCCGCCACCTCGCCGCCCAGGTCGGGCCGGACCAGATCGTCCTGGGCAGCGACTATCCCTATCCCTGGCAGTTGCACCCGGTGGACCACATCTTCGCCTGCGACTCGCTGAATGAACAGCAAAAGGCCGCCGTCCTCGGCGAGACCGCGGCGCGTCTGCTGAAGATCAACGGCTGAGTCGGTTCACCCGAACGGCTCTCGTGGACGCCGGGCTTGATCAAGCCCGGCGTTGCATGTCGCGGGGAGGCGCCCGTTCCCGCGTGGCCGCAGCCCTCGCCGAGCGCGCAACGCTGGCGGGAGGAGTTGGTGCTGGACGCGGCGGGGGCGATCGAGGCTTGGCCGATGCCTACGCCCGTTGAGCCGCAGGGCTGACCGGACCGCGCTTGACTCCGCGTTCGGCGTGAGCCGAGGTTGGTACGGGAGGAACCGCCGCCATGCGCCACGCCACGCGAGCCTTGCGCGCCGCTGTCGCCGCCTTCGCGCTCGCCCTGGCGCCGCCGGCGACCGCAGACGACCCGCCTCGGCCGGTGCCGCAGTACCAGGTGGACCCCTTCTGGCCGAAGCCGCTGCCGAACCGCTGGGAGATCGGGCAAGCGTCCGGCGTCGCCACCGACGCGCGCGACCATGTCTGGGTGGTCCACCGCCCGCGCACGATGACCGAAGACGAGCGCGGCGCGACGCTGAATCCGCCGCGCTCGGCGTGCTGCGTCCCGGCGCCCTCGGTGCTGGAGTTCGACCCCGACGGCAACTTGGTGCAGGCCTGGGGCGGGCCGGGGCACCACCCGAGCTGGCCGGAGAACGAGCACGGCATCCACATCGACCACCAGGGCAACGTCTGGATCGCCGGGAACGGCGCGAACGACCACGTGCTGCTGAAGTTCGCCCGCGACGGCCGCTTCCTCCTGCAGATCGGCCGGCACCGCGAGACGGGCGGCAGCAACGACACCGAGCGCCTCGGCCGCCCCGCGGACGTGGACGTGGACGGGGAGGCGAACGAGATCTACGTCGCCGACGGCTACGGCAACCGCCGCGTGGTCGTCTTCGACGCCAATACGGGCGCTTATCGCCGCCATTGGGGCGCCTACGGCGAACGGCCGGCGGACGGGCCGGTGCCCGCCTACCAGCCGGGCGGGGAGCCGGCGCGGACCTTCCGCAATCCGGTGCATTGCGTGCGGCTGGCGCGCGACGGGTTGGTCTACGTCTGCGACCGCGTCAACGACCGCGTCCAGGTGTTCCGCAAGGACGGGACCTTCGTGCGCGAGTTCTTCCTGGCGCGGGACACGCTCGGCAGCGGCTCCGTGTGGGACCTCGACTTCCTGCCGGACGCGCGGCAATCCGTGCTGCTGACCGCGGACGGCAGCAACAACCAGGTCTGGATGCTGGCGCGGGAGGACGGTTCGGTGCTCGGCGCGTTCGGCCGGCACGGGCGCAACGCCGGCCATTTCCACTGGGTCCACAACCTCGCCGTGGACAGCCGCGGCAACGTCTTCACCACGGAGGTGGACACCGGCAAGCGCGCGCAGCGCTTCCGGCTGGTGACGCAGTTGCCGCGCTGAACTTGCCTGCGTCTCGCAAGCCGACTGGCCGGATACGCCGAACGTCGGAAAGCACCGGTAGCGATCCGGACCTGAAAGGCGAGGAGCGGCGCTATCGGTTCTCCATATCCCTGATGATCAAACACCCTAGCCTGGACCGGGCAGAGATAACCCGAGCACTCGGCATGGAGCCGCTGTACGGATGGACCGCTGGAGAGCCCTGGGAAGCTGCCGCCGAAACGAAATCGTCTCGGCGCCGGCCGCATACATACTGGGGCATCTCGGAAAAGGTGCATGGTAAAAAGTTCTTCTTCGAAAACGCCGTCCAGATGTTGGAGCGCCTAGAAGCCGCGTCGGAGTTCATCCGCGACATCACCGACACCGGCGGAGAGGTGTCGATCAACGTGAACCTCTACGGCCGTGAGAACATAAGAGACGTCCTCAGCGTGCCGGCCCTGATGCGGTTCGCCGCGATGAAGGTGAGGCTGGGCGTCGAGGTCTTCCCGGTGAAGCAGCGAGGATGGTGAGGCCGGTGATCCCTATCGGAACACCGGCGGCGCGTCGTCTTCCGGCATGTCGGGCAGCGGCACCTCGATCCTGACGGTGGAAGGGTCCACGCCCGAGCCGGCGTCGAGCCAGTAGGTCACGCTTTCCGGCCAGAAGATCACGATGCCCACCAGCACCAACTGCAGCCCCACCCAGGGGATGGCGCCCCAGTAGATGTCGGCGCTGCGGACCTCCTTGGGCGCGATGCCGCGCAGGTAGAACAGCGCGAAGCCGAAGGGCGGGTGCATGAAGCTGGTCTGCATGTTCACGCAGATCAGCACCCCGAACCACACCAGGTCGATGCCGAGCTTGGCCGCGACGGGCGCGAGCAGCGGGATGACGATGAAGGCGATCTCGAAGAAGTCGAGGAAGAACGCCAGGAAGAAGACGAAGATGTTGACGAAGATCAGGAAGCCCGTCCTGCCGCCCGGCAAGCCGGAGAGCAGGTGCTCGATCCAGAGCGACCCGTCCACGCCCTGGAACACCAGCGAGAACACGGTGGCGCCGATCAGGATGAACATCACCATGGCGGTGATCCGCATGGTGTTGCCCATCGCTTCGCGCAGCAGCGCCCAGGTGAAGCGGTTGTTGGCCATGGCCAGCGCCACCGCGCCGACCGCGCCCATGGCGCCGGCTTCCGTCGGCGTGGCGAGGCCGAGGAAGATGGTGCCGAGCACCAGGAAGATCAGCACGATGGAGGGCACCATGCCCTTCAGCACGCGCCACCAGAGCGCCCAGCCGCGCTGGGTCAGCGCTTCGTCCGGCAGCGCCGGCACGCGGTGCGGCGCGAAGATCGACACACCCGCGATGAAACCGACGAAGAGCAGCACCTGCAGGATGGAGGGGCCGATGGCCCCGGCGTACATGTCGCCGACCGACTTGCCGAGCTGGTCGCCCAGCACGATCAGCACCAGGGACGGCGGGATCACCTGGGTGATGGTGCCGGACGCGGCGATCACGCCGGTTGCGATCCGCATGTCGTAGCCATAGCGCATCATGATGGGCAGCGAGATCATGCCCATGGCGATGACGGAAGCGGCCACGGTGCCGGTGATGGCGCCGAGCACGGCGCCCACCAGGATCACCGCGTAGGCGAGGCCGCCCGGCACCTTGCCGAAGAGCTGGCCGGTGCCTTCCAGCAGGTCCTCGGCGAGGCCGCAGCGCTCCAGGATGGCGCCCATCAGGGTGAAGAACGGGATCGCCAGCAGCAGGTCGTTGGACAGGATGCCGAACACGCGGAGCGGCAGGTTGCCGAGATAGGCGTTGGTGAAGAAGCCTAGTTCGATCGAGAGGAAGCCGAAGAACAGGCCCGTCGCGGCGAGCGAGAACGCGACCGGGAAGCCGATCAGCAGGAACACCACCAGCCCG
>CADCTL010000133.1 GCA_902805625.1 uncultured Acetobacteraceae bacterium | reverse complement strand
CCTCAACCTGAACCTCGGCTGGGTGGCGCGCATCGACCCGCTGCCGGGCGAGCGGCCGGGCCGCACCTTCGTCAACGCCTCCGTCGGCCAGGCGGTGACGCACGACACGGCGCTGGTCGCGACTTACGCGCGGGAGCAGCAGGAGCGCGGGCAACGCGACTTCAGCTTGGTCCAGGTCGGGCTCCGCCAGCGCCTGCCGGGCGGTAAAACCGTGGTCGGCGTGGCGGTGGGCATCGGGACCAACCGGGACTCGCCGCGCTACGAGGTCGCCTTCGCCGTGCAACGGCTGTTCGGCGGTACCAGGCCTTAGGCTTCCCGCCTCGAACCGGCCCGCTGGCAGCGAACCAGCTAGCCTGTGGCGCGTTTCCAAGGCCCAGGTTTTGCACCTTCAGGGTGCATGGGAGATTGGCCGGAGTGCATCGTGGATCGACCTGATCTAGACTACTTCGGACTGTTCGACGCTTCGCCGAACCCTTACCTCGTTCTCGACCGAGACCTGCACATCGTCGGGGCGAACAAAGCTTACCTGAAAGCCACGAAGCGCGAGCTGGGCGACATAGTCGGGCGCTGGGCCTGGGACGCGTTCCCGACCAACCCGGACACGTTGCGCGAGGCCATCGCTTCGTTCCAGCGCGTGATTCGCGACCGCGAGCCCGACACCCTGGCACTGCTCCGCTTCGACATTCCCAGGCCGGAGTCGGAAGGCGGCGGTTTCGAGACGCGCTACTGGAGCATCGTCACTTCGCCGGTGCTGGACGGGGCCGGCGAGGTTTCGGTGATGTTGCAGCACCCGATCGACGTCACCGAACTCCAGCGCCTGCGCGACGCGGTCCAGGACACCGAGAACCGGCGGCCGGCCGAGCCGGCGCCCGCGCAGAGCGGCATCTTCGAGCGCGCCCAGGCCGTGCACGAGACGAACCGCTGGCTCCACGCCGAGAGCGGGCGCCTCCGCCGGCTCTTCCAGCAGGCGCCCGGCTTCATGTGCGTGTTGCGCGGGCCGGACCACCGCTTCGAACTGGTCAACGACGCCTACTTGCAGCTCGTCGGGCACCGCGACATCGTCAGCAAGCCATTGCTGGACGCCTTGCCCGAGCTCGTCGGCCAGGGCTTCGTCGAGCTGCTCGACAAGGTTTACCGCACCGGCGAAGCCTTCGTCGGCCGCGGGCTGCGCTTCATGGTCCAGCGCACCCCCGACGCGCCGCTGGAGGAGTCGTTCACCGATTTCGTGTACCAGCCCATCACGGACGAGGACGGCCGCGTTTCCGGCATCTTCGTGGAAGGTTCTGACGTCACAGACCGCGTCCGCGCCATGGACCAGCAGCGCCTGCTGATCGCCGAGCTGAACCACCGGGTGAAAAACACCCTCGCAACCGTCCAGTCCATCGCCGCTCAAACGCTCCGTTCCGCCCCTTCGCCGGAGGATTTCCGCCGCTCGTTCGAGGCGCGCCTGGTGGCGCTGTCCCACACGCATGACGCGCTGACCCGGACCCACTGGCAGGGCGCGGACCTCCGCCGCCTCTTGGAGAAGGAGTTGGGCCCCTACGGCGAGAGCCGCATCGCCCTCCACGGCGCCGACGTCCTGTTGCAACCCGGCGCGGCCCTGGCGCTCGGCCTCGTCTTCCATGAACTAGCGACCAACGCGGCCAAGTACGGCGCCCTGTCGGCCGAGGCAGGCCGGGTTTCCGTGCGCTGGAAGGCCACCGACGGCCCGGACGGCCGGCACTTGGTGCTCGATTGGACCGAAGCCGGAGGCCCGCCGGTCGCCGTTCCCCGCCGCCGCGGCTTCGGCTCGCGCTTGATCGAGCGGAGCCTCGGCGGCGAAAGCGGCGAGGCGTGCCTGGACTTCCGGCCCGAGGGCGTGGCCGCGCGGCTCCGCGTGCGGCTCGGCCCCGCGCCTGCCGGGCCCGTGGCGCGCCGCGCGGGCGGCTCCGTCGCCGGGCAAGCGCCTCCAGCGGACCGGAACGCCCGAAGCGGCGGTGCAATCAACGCGCCGGCCGAGATGTCGTCCTAGCCCTCCAAGGCCGCCAGGAACGCCCGGCACCAGTTCCGCGCTGAGCCTTCCCGCACCACCTCGGCCATCGGGCGCCAGCGCGCCAGCCGCTCGTCGAGCGGCATGGCCATGGCCTGGTCCAGCGCTTCGGCGATCTCGTCCGGGTCGAGCGGGTTCACCAGCAGCGCGCCCTCCAGGTAGGGCGCCGCGCCGGCGAAGCGGGACAGCACCAGCGCGCCCGGGTCTTCCGGGTCCTGCGCCGCCACGTACTCCTTGGCGACGAGGTTCATCCCGTCGCGCAAGGGCGTCACCAGCCCCGCCTTCGCGTGGCGCATGAAGCCCGCGAGCGTCGGGCGCGGCACGGCGCGGGTCATGTAGCGGAGCGGCACCCAGTCCGGCTCGGCGTAGTCGCCGTTGATGCGGCCCACCAGCTCGTCCAGCTCCCGCCGCAGCGCCTGGTACTGCGCCACGTCGCCGCGGGAGATGGGCGTGACCTGGAGGTAGGTCACGCGCGAGCGGTGGCCGGCGTAGCGGGCGAGCAACTGGTCGTAGCCGACGAAGCGCTGGGGCAGGCCCTTGGAGTAGTCCAGCCGGTCCACGCCGATCACCAGCGCGCGCCCGGCGAGGCTGCGGCGGAAGCGCGCCATCTCCTGCTTCTCGACCGCGCGCTCCGCCAGCTTGGTGAAGGCGTCGGCGTCGATGCCGATGGGGAAGGCGGACACGCGACCAGCGGCTTCCTCTTGGCCCTCGGCGGCCAGGGCGGCGCGGAGGTTGGCGGCGTCGTCCTCCGTTTGCAGGCCGATCACGTCGTAGGCGGCCAGGTCGGCCAGCATCTCGCCGGCGCGCGGCAGGCCGGAGAAGACGGCGTGCGGCGGGAAGGGCACGTGCAGGAAAAAGCCCAGGCGCTGCCGGCAGCCTTGCCGGCGCAGCTCCGCGCCCAGGGGGAAGAGATGGAAATCGTGCGCCCAGATCGCGTCGCCCTCGCGCAGCAGCGGCGCGAGGGCCTTGGCGAAGGCGGCGTTGACCTCGCGGTAGCCGGCGTATTCGCCGCGGTCGAAGTGGGCGAGGCCGAGGCGGTAGTGCAAGGTCGGCCAGAGCGAGCCGTTGGAGAAGCCCTGGTAGTAGCGGCGGTAATCGCTGTCGCCGAGGTCGAGCGTCGCGTAGGTGAGGCGCCCCTGGCGCACGAGCGCGGGCTCCGTCGCGGTGGCCTCGGCGGTCTTGCCGCTCCAGCCGAACCACATGGCGTCGCGGCGCGTGACCGCGTCTTGCAGCGCCACGGCCAAGCCGCCGGCCGTCGCGCCGCGGTCCTTCGGGTCGGGGACGCGGTTCGCGACGATCACAAGCCGCTTCATGCCGGTTGTTCGTTCTCCGCGGCCGGCAGCGGGGCGCAGAGGGCGAGCCAGTCGCGCAGGGCTTCAGGCTCGCCGAACGCGTCCTGGAGGCGGAGGCCGAGACCGCCGAACTCGCGCGCCACCGCCATGCCCTCCTCGTCGGTGACGTCGTCGCCGATGAAGACCGGGCGGCGGCCGGCGAAGGGCGCGCGGTTCATCAGGCTCCGCACCGCCGTGCCCTTGGACGCGCCCAGCGGCCGCACCTCCCAAGCCATGCGGGCTTCGAGCAGGGTGAAGGCGCCGGGAGCCTCGGCCACCAGCTCGTCCAGGAGCGCCTTCGCTTCCGGGCCGGCGGCCGGGGCGAGGCGGTAGTGGACGACGAAGCCGTGCTCCTTGTCCTCGATCAGCGTGCCGGGGAAGCGTTCCAGCAGGGTGGCGGCGCGCTCGCGCCAAGCGCCCGGCGCTCCCGGCAGGTCGGGCGACTCGGACGGCTGGCCGGGCACCGGGCGGAGCGTGGCGCCGTGGTCGCCCACCTTGGCGATCGGCACCGGCAGGAAATGGTCGAGGTCGCGGAGAGGCCGGCCGCTCACGATGGCCAGCGCCCCGTTCAGCCCGGTGGCGAGGCGCTGCAGGAGGCGCGGCAGGCCGGGCTGCACCTGCACCGCATCCGGGCGCGGCGCGATCTCGACCAGGGTGCCGTCGAAGTCGAGGAAGAGCGCCGCGTCCGCGATCGGGCCGGTGTCCGGCGACAGCGGAGGGGGCGGGAGGGAAAGGGGCCCGGACATGCAGCGGCACCATAGGTTCCGCCGTCGAGACCTCCCAGCGGGGGGGAGGTCGGGTTGACGTGATCGTGCGGACCGGAGAGCCGCCGTTACGGCCGCGAGGCCGAAGCGGCGCCGGGGCGGTTTGCGCGGTTTTCGGAGCCGGCCGTCCGCGGGTTTCCGCGAACCGGCCGCCCCTGACCGGGCGCTCAGCCCCGCGTCGTTTGCTCCGTTTCCATGCCCCACAGCGCGAGGGCGGGCGGCAGGACGCCCACCACCAACCAGTGCAGGAGCGACGCTTGCCGCGTCAGGAGGCCCGCGTCCCAGCACAGGACGCACGCCAACTGCGCCAGTAGCATCCACGCCAGGGACAGACCCAGCGCTGCCAGTTGGGCCCGCTCCACCGCGCGTCGAGAAGAATTCCGCATGCTGCCGTGCTTTCCTTCCGCGACCCGGGGGCGCAGGCTGCCGGGCATCGGCAGCGCTTTCCCTTTGTACACGAAACGACCCGCCACACACGAGGTTGTGAACATTAAATAAATGACACGATTCCGCTGCCAACACGGGAGGTCCGTCATGCCCGACACAGCTCCGATCCAGTCCTCTCCCGCCTCGCCGCGCACAATGGTGCGCCACGCCGCCGAGTCCGGCTTCGACGGGGGGCTGCGCGCCTTCTTCGAATACCGGGACCTGGGCATCCGGGACGCGACGCGCGGCGCTTTCGGCGCGCACGTCATCCGCGCCGTGCCCGGCCGGCACCCCGAGCCAAAGTGGCACGCGCACGACCTGGCGTTCCAAATGGTCTACGTGCTCAAGGGCTGGGTGCGCTTCGAGTACGAGGACATCGGCGAGGTGGAACTGCGCCCCGGCGACTGCGTCCACCAGCCCCCGCGCATCCGCCACCGCGAGGTCGCTCACTCGGACGATTTGGAGCTGATCGAGATCACGGGGCCGGCGGAGTTCGACACCGCTTCGGCGGAGCCGCCGGAGGGGGAGCGCGGCGACGCTGGACCGCGTTGAAACTACGGGCTAGATCGCCGCGCCTAGCCCCTGTGGCGGAATGGTAGACGCAGCGGACTCAAAATCCGTTGCTCGGTGACGGGCGTGGGAGTTCGAGTCTCCCCGGGGGCACCATCCGAGCCGGCACCTGTTGTAGAACATCCTCATGACCGTGCTGGCGATCCGCGACCTGACCCTCCGCATCGCCGGCCGCGCGCTGCTGGACGGCGCCGGCCTGGCCGTGGACCCCGGCCGGCGCGTCGGGCTGGTCGGGCGCAACGGCGCGGGCAAGTCCACCCTGTTGCGGGCCGTCTCCGGGCAGATCGCCCCGGACGGCGGAGAAATCCGCTTGGCCGCGCGCGCCCGCCTCGGCCACGTCGCGCAAGAAGCGCCGGGCGGCCCGCTCAGCCTGCTGGAAACGGTGCTGGAGGCGGACGCGGAGCGCGCCGCGTTGCTGGCCGAGGTGGAGCGCGGGCCGCAGGACCCCGCGCGCCTCGGCGAGATCCACGAGCGCCTGCTCGCCATCGGCGCCGACAGCGCCCCGGCCCGCGCCGCGACCGTGCTGGCGGGGCTGGGCTTCGACGCGGCGGCGCAGGCGCGGCCGGTGGGCGAGTTCTCCGGCGGCTGGCGGATGCGCGTGGCGCTGGCCCGCGCGCTGTTCCTGGAGCCCGATCTGCTGCTGCTGGACGAGCCGACCAACCACCTCGACCTGGAAGCCGCCATGTGGCTGGAGGGCTGGTTGCAGCGCTTCGCCGGCGCGGTGCTGCTGGTGAGCCACGACCGCTTCCTGCTGGACCGCTGCGTCCACGCCATCGCGCACCTCGACCGGGGCAAGCTCACGCTCTACTCCGGCGGCTTCAGCGAATTCACGCGCGTCCGCGCCGAGCGGCAGGCGCAGCAGGCGGCGCAGAACGAGCGCGTCCTCGCCGAGCGCGCCCACATGCAGGCCTTCGTGGACCGCTTCCGCGCCAAGGCGAGCAAGGCGCGGCAGGCGCAGAGCCGCCTCAAGGCGCTGGAGCGGCTGCCGCCGGTCGAGGCGGTGGTGGAGGACGCGCCCACGCGCTTCGCCTTCCCCGAGCCCGCCGCGCTGCCGCCGCCCGTGCTGTCCCTCCGCCGCGCGAGCGCCGGCTACGACGGGCACCCCGTGCTGCGCGGCCTGGACCTGCGGCTGGACCAGGACGACCGCGTGGCGCTGCTCGGCGCCAACGGCAACGGCAAGTCCACCCTGGCGAAGGTGCTCGCCGGGCGGCTGGCGCTGATGGCGGGCGAGCAGCACCGGGCGCCGCGGCTCCGCGTCGGCTACTTCGCGCAGCACCAAGCGGAGGAGCTGGACCCGGGCGGCACGCCCCTCTCCCACATGCAGGCGGCGCTGCCCAAGGCGACCGAGACCCAGTGCCGCGCCCAGCTCGCGCGGTTCGGTTTGGACGAAGACCGCGCGACCACGCTGGTCTCGGCGTGCTCGGGCGGCGAAAAGGCGCGGCTGCTGCTGGCGCTCTGCACGCGCGAGGCGCCGCAGCTCCTGATCCTGGACGAGCCGACCAACCACTTGGACATCGACGCGCGCGACGCGCTGGTGCGCGCCTTGTCGGACTACGCCGGCGCCGTGCTGCTCATCACCCACGACCCGCACTTGGTCGAGCTGGTGGCGGACCGGCTCTGGCTGGTGGCGGACGGCACGGCGCGGCCCTTCGACGGCGACTTGGACGAGTACCGCGCCCTGCTGGCCGAGCGGGCGCGGCCGGCGGGTGCGGCGGCGCGGCAGGACGCCACTCCGACGCGGCGGGACGAGCGGCGCGACAAGGCGGAGGCGCGCGGCGCGCTGGCGCCGTTGCGCGAACGGCTCAAGCGCGTGGAAACGGCGCTCGCCGGCTTGGGGAAGGAAGCGGCCGTGATCGACGAAGCGCTGGCCGACCCGCGCCTCTACGCGCGCGACAACCCCGCCCTGCTCGCCCGCGCCACGACCCGCCGCGCCGCCATCGCGCGCGAGGTGGAGGCGCTGGAAACGGAGTGGCTGGAATTGCAGGAGCGGCTGGAAGACGCGGCGTGACGCCCCGCCGCTGGCTGCTGGCCTCGCTCGCGTCGCCGGCTTTGCAAGGCTGCGCCGCGCCCTTGCCGGCGGTCTCGACCCCGCGCACGACACCCGAGGCGCGGACGCTCCTCTCCGAAAGCGCCGAGGCGCACGGGATCGCCGCCTTGTCGAAGGTCAACGACTTGAGCGCGAGCTACGCCGGCGAATGGCCCGCGCTGATCGGCAGGCTGCAACCGGCGCTGGTGGACTCCGGCTTCCGGGGCGGTTCGGAGGAGCGACTGCTGCTGCGCGAACGCCTGGTCGCGCAGGCCCACACCGGCCCGAAAGGCCGCAAGCAGGTGGTGCGGCGCGCGGCGGCCGGCGCGCAGGGGGATGTCCGCGTCTGGTTCAACGGCGAAGAAGCGCGCGACGGCGAACGCCGCGCCGCCGCCGCGTTGGTTGCCGACGGCTACAGCCTGTTCCTGCTCGGGCCGATGCTGCTCGCGCGGCACTGGATGGCGGAGCGCTCGCCGGTGATGGAGCTGGCCGGCACCGAGCGCATCGCGCTGCACGACGGCCGCCGGCACGAGTGCGACGTGCTGCGCGTCCACATCGCGCCTGGCCTCGGCTTCTCCGAATCGGAGCGGCTCGCGCTCTGGATCGACCGCGAGGAGCGCTTGATGCGCCGCGTGCGCTTCTCGCTCAACGGGTTGAAGTCGACACGCGGCGCGGTCGCCGAGGTGGACGCCTCCGGCCACGCCACGCTGCACGGCGTGCGGTGGCCGACACGCTTCCACGAGCGCCTGCTGCGCCCGTTGCCGCTGCCGGTCCACGACTGGCGTTTGACGGGGCTCGACGTGGACCGCGGGCTGGACCCCGCCGAGGTCGGCGGGGCCGTGTTCGGCGGCAAGGCGGTCAGGCCGGCGGCGGCGCTGGCGTAGCGACGGCCTGCCCCGCGCTTCCGCGTCCAGGCGCCTCCGGCCTGCCGTCCGCCTGGACGCGCCGCGGCTACCCGCCCTGCGCCAGCATCTTCTCCGCGATGGCGGTGTGCTGCTGGTCCGCCTGCTTCGCCTCGTCGAGGGACGTCCGCATGCTCCGCTCGGTCTCCGCCAGGCCCAGCTTCGCGGCGTAGTTGCCCAGCGTGCCGAACGCGGCGATCCAGTAGTGGAGGGCGAGCTGGCCCGCCGCGACGATGCCGAGGTCGCGGCTCATGGCGTCCGGCGCCTTCCGTCGGATTTCCTTGCTGACCTGGTAGTGGGCCTCGAGGATCGGGTTGCCCGTGTCCTCGGCGCCGCCCGTCTCCGCCAACGCCTTTTCGACGCGCTGCGCCCACTGCTCGGACGTCTTGTTGCCCTGCTGGAGCGCGGCCTGCAGCTCGGGATGGCTCGCGTCGGCCTGGATCTCCGCCGTGGCCTTCTTCGCCACTTCGCCGCCTGCCTTCAGGGCCTGCAAGCCTTGTGCGACGAGCGTCTTGAGTTCTTGGTCTGCCATGGTGTCCCCGGTGGTTGGCGCTTTCCTCGCGCGCAGCGACCAACGGCGTTGAGACACGGACGGTTGCGCCTCAGCGTGCCCCGGGGCGGCCTCATCCGCGTCCGGTTCGGTTCGGGGTCACGGCTCGCGCGGCGGCTCCGCCGCCCTCACCCCGCCGCCGACGCCCCGGCCTCCGTCGCCGTGATCCGCCCGTCCTCCATCGCCACGATCCGGTCGGCGATGTCTAGGATGCGAGGGTCGTGGGTGACGAGCAGTATGGGCACGCCCTGGCGCTTCGCCAGTTCGCGCAGCAGCCGCACCACCTCGCCGCCGCTCTGCTTGTCGAGCGCCGCGGTGGGTTCGTCCGCGAGGATCAGGCCGGGATTGCCGGCCAGCGCCCGCGCCACCGCCACGCGCTGGCGCTGCCCGCCGGAAAGGTTGGCGGGCATCGATTCCGCCCGGTCGCCGATCCCGACCGACTCCAGCATGGCGCCGGCGCGCTCCAGCCGCTCCCGCTCGCTCGTCCGCCCGTCCATCTCCAGCGCCATGGCCACGTTCTGCCGCGCCGACAAGAAGCCGAGCAGGTTGTGCTGCTGGAAGATGAAGCCGATGCGTCGGCGGAGCGCCACGCGCTGCTTCTCGCCCGCGCCCGCCAGTTGCTGGCCGAGCACGGTCGCACTGCCCTGCTGCACGGCGCGCAGCGCGCCGATCAGGGTGAGCAGCGTCGTTTTGCCGCTGCCCGATGGGCCGGTGAGCAGCACGATCTCGCCCGGCCCGACGGAGAGGTTCACGTCGCGCAGCACCGGCCGCGCCAGCTCGCCGGTGCCATAGGCGTGGCCGATGTCGCGCAGCTCGACCGGGGCGCTCTCGATGGACCGCATCAGAACATGTCCGCCGGGTCGGCGTCGCGGAGCTTCCGCATCGCCAGCAGGCCGGCCAGCCCGCACATGGCGAAGATCAGCAGGAACACGGTGGTGGCGCGGTCCGCGGTCATGTTCAGCGGCAGGAAGGTGGCTTGGCCGACCTGGTTGTAGAGGAGCCAGGACAGGCCCAAGCCCGGCAGGAAGCCCAGCACCGCCAGGATAAGCGCCGCCGACAGCACCGCCCGGCTGAGAAAGAAGTTCGTGTACCCCATCGCCTTCAGCGTGGCGTACTCGCGCAGATGCCCGGAGATGTCGCTGAACAGGATCTGGTAGACGATCACCATGCCGACCACGAGGCCCATCAGGCTGCCGAAGGCGAAGATGAAGCCGATCGGCGTCGCCTGCTCCCAGTAGTCGCGCTCCCACTTCACGAGCTCGGCCTGGGACAGCACGACCACGTCGCGCGGCAGCAGCTCCGCCAGCCGGCGCTTCGTCGCTTCGAGGTCCGCGCCCGGCTTGAGCTTGATCGCCACGAGGTCCACGGCGGACACCTGCCGCTCCTTGATGAGCCGGCGGAAGTTCACCTCGGACAGCACCACGTTGCCGTCGGCGCCGAAGGACGGACCGATCTCGATGAGCCCCGTCACCTCCATCATGCGGTTGCCGATCTGCACCTCGAAGGGGCCGCGCTCCTTCAGCAACCGCGTCATGTCGCCGAATTCCGGGCGCGAGCGCGCGTCGAAGGCGACGGTGTCGGCGCGCTTCAGGGTGTCCACCAGCGGGGCGAGGCCGGGGAAGTCCATCACCCCCGCCTCGGTGTCGAAGCCGATGAGCTGCACGGCGCGCTTGCTGCCGTTCTCCGGATTCCGCCAACTCGCTTGCGCCAGGTAGACCGGCACCGCCGCCTGCACGTCCGGCAGCGCCAACGCTTGGCTGGCGCGGGCGCGGGGGAAGGTCTCCGGCTTGAAGCTCGCCGTGGTGAGCGGGTGCATCAGGAACACGTCGGCGCGCATGTTCTGGATCAGCGCGGTGGCGCTGTCGAACAGCGCGGAGCGGAAGCCGAGCTGCATGAACACCAGCACGCAGGCGAACATCACGCCGGCGATGGCCGAGGCGAGCCGCGCCTTCTCCGCCCGGAGCTGCCGCCACGCGAGTCGGAGCGGCAGAGCCAGGAAGCGGAGCGGCTGGAAAGGCGGGGCGCGCCTTTCGCGCGGCGGCGCTTCCCACGAGGGGGGCCGCGTGTGCTCCCCGGTGCGCTCCGGCGCCCATGGGAGCAGGCGGTGGTCGTCGGGCGGGGGCGCGCCGGGGGCGCGGGTGGTGATGGTGTTCACGGCCGGATCGCCACCTGCACCTGCATGTTGGTGCGCCGCTTCAGCGCGTCCCGGCCCTCGTCCGAGAGGGCAAGACGCACCTCGATGGTGCGCGCGTCCACCGCCGCCACCGGATCGGTGCCGGCCTGCACGGTGCGGCGGACGAGCCAGCCGATCTCACGGACGGTCGCGCCGTAGCGGCGCGGCTCGCCGGGCACGATGACCTCGGCTTCGGCGCCGGGGCGCAGCCGCGGCAGGTCCGTCTCGTACACGTCCGCCACCACGTCCATGCGGTCCAGGTCCGCCAAGTCGAGCAGGCCGTCGGTGCCGACCTGGTCGCCCGGCCGCGCGTAGACGCGCAGCACCGTCCCGGCGATGGGCGCCCGGATGCGCGACAGCGCGGCCTCGGCGCGCGCCCGGGTCACCTGCGCCTCGGCGGCGGAGACCAGCGCCTCGCGCAGCGCCACGTCCTCGGGGCGCGGGCGGGTCAGGGTTTCGAGCTGGGCTTCCGCCTCGGCGCGCTCGGCGGCGGCGCGGGCGGCGGCGGCGCGGTTGCGCTCGGCGATGGCGGCCGCCCCGGCGCCGCTGGGCACAAGCTGCTCGGAGCGGGCGGCGTCGCGGCGGGCGATCTCCTCTTGCGCGGCCAGGCTGCGGATGCGGGCGCGCTGCGCCGCGAGTTCGGAGGGGCGGCCGCCGGCGACCGTCTTGGCGAGATTCGCCTTGGCTTCTTCCAGCGACGCTTCGGCCTGCGCGAGGCTCGCGTCCTTCTGCGCCACGTCCTCCAGCTCGGCAAGGAGCTGGCCGGCCTCGACCCGGTCGCCTTCGGCCACCAGCAGCAGCCCTACGCGCGTGATGGCGAAGCCGCCGGGCTGGGTGAGCTTTCGGATGCGCGACGCGGGCTCCACCCGCCCCAGCGCGCCGACGCCGGGCGGCTCGGCCGGCGCCGCGACGGGGGTGGGCGTCGCGGACGTCCCGGGCGCTTCGCGCGTCACCGCCAGCACCGCCCCGGCGCCGAGGCCGGCGGACAGCAGCGCGAGGACGCTCAAGGTGCGGCGCTTCATGTCGGGGGCTCCAGCAGGCGCGAAAGCGCGGTGTGCATGTCGCGGCGCTCGGCCGGCGCGAGTTCGTACATGCCGAAGATGCGGGCCATGAACAGCCCGTCCATCGCCGCCATCACCGCCATGCCGTGGCCGGGCGGCAGGCCGTCGGCCGCCACGGCATTCCGCAAACCGGCGACCACGGCCCGGATCGGGTCCAGCAGCGCCGGGTCGTGGTGGAAGGCGGCGAGGAACACGGCGGCCGCGCGGTCGCAGCGCTCGTTGGCCTCCGCTTCGGAAACTTCGAGCCCCCAGGCGAGCATCGCGCGGGCGGCCCGCCCTGGGCCGGGCGGCAGGCGTTGCATGCCCTCGGCGAAGTCCTCCGCCACGAAATCCGCCAGCCGGTTCAGCATGGCGGCGAGCAGCGCCTCCTTGGAGGCGAAGTGGTAGAGCAGCCCGCCCTTGGACACGCCGGCTTCCCGCGCAGCCGCTTCCAGCGTGAGGCCGGACACGCCGCGGGCGCGGACCATCGCCTCGGCGGCGTCGAGGATGCGGGTGCGCACGTCCGTGGCGGCGGCGGGCGCGACGGTTTGGGCAGTGGCGGACACGAGGGAATCCTATACCGTCTGGACGGTACGTCAACCGTCCAGACGGTGCAGTGGCGTTGTCGTTTCCGGGAGCGGCTCGTCGAGGGCGCTTCACGGGGCGCGACGGTCCGGCTGGAAGGGGGGTTTGGAGCCGCCGCGGTCTCGTGGCCGCCGGGACGGGGTGTTTCCCGATCGGTGAGCAGCCGCGCCGCCGGTGGACGGCGCCTCAGGCCGGAACGGGAATCCGCTGCGCCAAGGGTTCGAGCAGCGCCTCGATCTGCGCCGGCTCCGCCCATTCCAGGCGCACCGTCACCACCGTGACGCGGCTGCGGAAGGCCGGCGGGATGCGGACGTAGTCCTTGCGCGTCGTGACCGGGATGGCGCGGAGCGCCTCCGCCTCGGCGAGCAGGTCGCGCATGTCGCCCTCGTCGAAGGGGTAGTGGTCGGCGAAGGCCTCGCGGCCGGCCAGCACCACGCCGGCCTCCGTCAGCGTGGAGAAGAACTTGGGCGGGTTGGCGATGCCGCAGAAGGCGAACACCGGCTGCCCCGCGAGCAGTTCCGCTTCCGGCCCCGGCTTGAGCGCGGCGCGCAGCACCGGCAGCCCCGGCGGCAGCAGGGCCCCGGCGCGGGTCTCGTCGGCGCCGATCATCACGGCGGCGCGGCTGCGCGCGGCGGCGGCGCGCACCGGCTCCCGCAAGGGACCGGCGGGGATGACGTGCCCGTTCCCGAAACCATAGCTCCCGTCCACGACCAGCAGCGACAGGTCCTTCTCCAACGTCGGGTTCTGCAAGCCGTCGTCCATGACGATGGCCTGCGCCCCCGCCGCCACGGCGGCCCGCGCCCCGGCGGCGCGGTCGGCGGAAATCCAGGCCGGGCGCTCCGCCGCGAGCAACAGCGCCTCGTCACCGACCTCCGTGCTGTCGTGGGCCGCCGGGTCCACGCGCAAAGGCCCGCGCAGGGAGCCGCCGTAGCCGCGCAGGAGGAAGTGCACCGCGATGCCGCGGTTGGCCAAGCGCCGGCCGATGTCGAGCGCCACCGTGGTCTTGCCGGCGCCGCCCGCGGTGGCGTTGCCGCAGCAGATCACCGGCACCGGCGCCCGCCAGCCCGGCCGCCGCATCCGCCGCGCGGTGGTGCCGGCGTAGAGCGCGGCGAGAGGCGAGAGCAGCAGCGGCAGGAGCCCGCCGCCGCTCCCCTGCCAAAATCCCGGGGCGCGCATCATGCCAGGGCCGAAGTTCGAAGCGGTCGGCGCGCGGCCCCGGGGACCGTTCGGGAAGCGCCACCGCCGCGCGTATGGGCGAGGGGACGGCCGAACGGCTGAGCGGCCCGGTCGGGTTCGGCCCCTGTTCTCCGCACCGCGTCGCTCGGCGTCATGGTGTTCCTTCGAGCTGGCCGCTTGGCCCGCACCGGCTCCTCCGGCGCGTCCACCCGCGCCCCGCTCACCCGCCGCCCGAACCGGCCCGTCAATCCGCCGCCTCCGTCCTCGCGGCGCCGCCCCGGTCCGCGAGGGGAGGCAGCAGCCGCAGCAGCGCGTCCGCCACCTGCCCGGGCAGGCCTTCCGCGGCCGAAACGGTCGCGGCGGCGGCTTCCGCCATCCTCCGCGCGCGGTCGGCTTCCGATAGCATGCCAACGACAAGAGTTGCCAGCACCCCCGCCGAATCGCTCCCTTCCACCCGGAGCGCCCCGCCCGCGGCGAGCAGGCGCGCCACCGGCTCGGCGAAGTTGGCGGTGTGGGGGCCGAGCAGGATGGGGCAGTCGAGGCGGGCGGGTTCCAGCGGGTTCTGCCCGCCGTGCGGCACCAGCGACCCGCCGACCAAGCACACGCCGGCGAGGCGGTAGAACAGGCCGAGTTCGCCCAGGGTGTCCGCCACGTAAACCGCCGTGCCGGGTCCGGGCGCCTCGCCCGCGGCGCGGCGGGCGACCGCCAGGTCTCCAGCCTCCGCCACCACCGCCGGCCCGCGATGCGGATGGCGCGGCACGACCACGGTGAGAAGGCCGGGCAATCGGGCGGCGGCGCGGCGGTGCGCGTCCAGCACGACCGCCTCCTCGCCCGGGTGGGTGCTTGCGGCGAGAAACACGGGGCGCCCGGCCGTTGCGTGCCGCAGCCGCGCCAGTTCGGCCGGGTCCGCGGGCAGCGGTGCCGCCGCGTCCTTCAGGTTGCCGACGCAGAGCGCCAGCCGCGCGCCCAGGGCGCCGAGCCGAGCCGCGTCGGCCGGCGTTTGCGCCAGCACGGGCGAGAAGGCCGACACCATCTCCCGCGCCAAGCCCGGCGCCCAGCGGCGCCAGCGCCGGGCGGAGCGCTCGGACAGCCGGGCGTTTACCAGCGCCAGCGGCACGCCGCGGCGGCGCGCGGCGCGGATCAGGTTCGGCCACAGCTCCGACTCCACCAGGGCGCCGGCGTCTGGACGCCAGCCCGCGAGGAAGCGGTCGGCCCAGCGGGGCACGTCGAGCGGCGCGAAGCGGTGCACCACCCGCGCCGCCAGCGCCGGGGGCAGGCGCCGGGCGAACAGCGCGGCGGCCGTGACGGTGCCGGTGGTGACGAGCACAGAAAGGTCAGGCGCCCGTTCCGCCAGCGCGTCCAGGAGCGGCAGCAGCGAGAGCGTCTCGCCCACGCTCGCCGCGTGCAGCCACAGCAAGCGGCCTGGCGGCCTCCTCGCCCCTTCCCCGCGGCGTTCCCCCAGCCGGGCCGCGATCTCCTTGCCCCGCCCGGCGCGCCACCGGAGGTGCGCGCGGAGCAGCGGCGCCCCGGCGGCGGCGGCGGCCGTCCAGGCCTGTCCGGCGAAGCTCACGGCGCCCAAGCGTCGGCCGCGTCGCAGGCGGCCGTGAGGGCGGCGGCGATTGACGCCAGCGCCGCGT
>CADCTL010000132.1 GCA_902805625.1 uncultured Acetobacteraceae bacterium | reverse complement strand
CATGCGCGACCACGCCGTGGACCCGCGGCGCGTCTACGTCGCCGGGCTCTCGGCCGGCGGCGCGGCGGCGGCCGTGATGGGCATGGCCTACCCGGACCTCTACGCCGCGGTGGGCGTGCATTCCGGCTTGGCGTGCGGCGCGGCGAGGGACGTCCCCTCAGCCTTCGCCGCCATGCAGGGCGGCGCCGCCGGCGCGCCGTGCCGGCCCGATGCGGCGGGGGAGCGGCGGACCGTCCCGGCCGTCGTCTTCCACGCCGACCGCGACAGCACGGTGAATCCGCGCAACGCCGACCAGGTCGCCGCCCAGTACGGGGCGCCCGGCTTGCGGCGGCAGGCGGAGCGCGGGCAGGTGGTGGGCGGCCGCGCCTACACCCGCACCCTCCACGCCGACGCCGGCGGGAAGGTGCAGATGGAGCAGTGGACGGTGCATGGCGGCGGCCACGCGTGGTCCGGCGGCAGTTCCGACGGCACCTACACGGACCCGCTCGGCCCCGACGCCTCGCGCGAGATGCTCCGCTTCTTCCTGGAGCACCCGCGCTCCAGCGGGTGACGCCCGCCGGCGGCCACCCCCTCCCGCGGCGGCGCGCGCGGTGCTCTCCTCCCGGTCAGACCAACGATCGGGAGGAACAGCACATGCGCCGCCGCCGCAGCCTTGCCTTCGCCTTGGCCGTCCTCCTGGCGCCGTGGTGCGCCTCGGCCTTCCCCGACCGCCCCATCACCATGGCCACCGGTTACGCCCCGGGCGGCAGCACGGACATCGCGGCGCGCATCCTCGCGGACCGCATGGCGACGCAGCTCGGGCCGGACGCGCGCATCGTGGTGGAGAACCGGCCCGGCGCGGCGGGCACGGTGGCGACCGAGTGGCTGAAGCGCCAGCCGCCGGACGGCTACACGGTGATGGTGACGGAGACCGGCGCGGCGGCCGCCGCGCCCGCCGCGCTGGTCGGCGGCACGCGCTACGACCCGGTGGCGGACTTCACCCACCTCGGCGTCATCAGCACGCCGCCGGGCCTGCTGGTGGTGACGGAGCGCTTCCCCGCCGCCACCCCCGCCGACGTGCTCGCCCGGATGCGGACGGCCGCGCCCGACAGCATCACCTACGCCTCGTCGGGCTTCGGCGGCGTGCTGCACCTGCGGGCCGAGATGCTGGCGCAGGCGCTGGGCAACCGCTTCGTCCACGTGCCCTACCGCAGCGGGGCGCAGATGCTGCAAGCGATCCTCACCGGGGAGGCGCAATTCGGAATCGCGGCGCTCGCCTCCGCCACGCCGCTGGTGCGCGAGGGCAAGGTGCGCGGCGTGGCGATGGTGGGGTCGCGCCGATTCCCGCTCTACCCGGACATCCCGACGCTGGAGGAGCTCGGCCTGCCGGGCTTCGACGACGGCGGCTTCTTCTTGCTGATCGCGCCCGCGGGCATGCCCCAGCCGGTGGCGGCGGCGCTGAACCGCGCGCTCGTCGCCTCCCTCACCGCCCTCGACATCCGGGACAAGCTGCTGTTCGCCGGCCACGACCCGGTGCAGGGGCCGAACACGCCCGACGACGCCCGCGCTTTCATGGCGCGGCAACTGGCGATTTACACGGAGATCGTGCAGCGGACGGGCGTGCGGTTGCAGCCCTGATCGGCGCGCACGGCGCGCTGGACGGACGTTCCGGACCGGGTCCATGCTCCCGGCGCCGGTCCCGGATCGGCCAAGCGAACCAAGACTGGGGAGCGGAGCATGTCGGACGCGATCAAGATACATCCCTCCGTGGATGGCGGCGTGAAGCCGGCCGCGCCGGGCT
>CADCTL010000131.1 GCA_902805625.1 uncultured Acetobacteraceae bacterium | reverse complement strand
AACCACGTCCGCGTCCATGGCCGCGACCGCGTCCATGATGTCGTTGAACTCGCTGTAGCACATGTGGGTGTGGATCTGCGTCTCGTCCCGCACGCCTGCCGAGGCCAAGCGGAAGCACGCCACGGCCCAGCGCAGGTACTCGGCGCGGTCGGCTCCGCGCAGCGGCAGGCCCTCGCGGAAGGCCGGCTCGTCGATCTGCACGATGGGGATGCCGGCCGCCTCCAGATCCCCCACCTCGTCGCGGATCGCCAGCGCGATCTGGCGGCACACCTCCTCGCGCGGCAAGTCGTCGCGCACGAAGGACCACTGGAGCATCGTCACCGGCCCGGTGAGCATCCCCTTCATCGGCCGCTCGGTGAGCGACTGCGCGTAGGCGCTCCACCGCACGGTCATCGGCGCCGGGCGGGACACGTCGCGCCAGACGATTGGCGGCGCGACGCACCGGCTGCCGTAGGACTGCACCCAGCCGTGCTTGGTGGAGGCGTAGCCGTCCAGCCGCTCGCCGAAGTGCTTCACCATGTCGTTGCGCTCGAACTCGCCGTGGACCGGCACGTCCACGCCGGCCTCGTCCTGCCAGCGCACCGCCTCCGCGGTCAGCCGCTCGATCCCGGCCTCGTACTCGGCCGCGGCGATCTCGCCCCGCGCGGCGCGGGCGCGCAAGGAGCGCACCTCCGCCGTCTGCGGGAAGGAGCCGATGGTGGTCACGGGCAGCGGCGGCAGGCGCAGCCGCGCGCGCTGCTTGGCGGCGCGCTCCGGATAGGGGCTCGCGCGCCGCTCCATGGCCGGCGTGAGGGCGGCCAAGCGCGCGGCCACGGTCGAGTCGCGCCCCGCGGCGTCGGCCCGGCGCTCCGCCGCGGCCTTGTCGCTCGCGTCCAGCGCGGGCGCCGCCGCCGCCTCGCCCTCGTCCAGCGCGCGGGCCAGCGCCGCCACCTCCGCCAGCTTCTCCTCCGCGAAAGCGAGGCGCCGGCGCAGCGCGGGATCGAGCGCCGTTTCCAGCCGCAGGCTATGCGGCACGTGCAGCAAGGAGCAGGACGGCGCCACCATCAGCCGCGCCGCGCTCCCCCGCCGGCGCGCCGCGCCCTGCAACCGCCCGAGCGCGCCGCGCAGGTCGGCGCGCCACACGTTGCGCCCGTCCACCACGCCGAGCGAAAGCCACTGCTCCGCCCGCGCCAGGTCCAGCGCGCCGTCGAGCTGCCCCGGGTCGCGCGCCAGGTCGAGATGCACGCCCGACACGGGCAGCGAGAACGCCAGCGGCAGGTTCTCGCGCAACCCGCCGAAGTAGGTGGCGAGCAGCAGGTCCAGCCCCGGCGCCGCGTCGGCCAGCGCGCGGAAGGCCAGGGCGTAGGCGTCCCCCGCGCCCGCGGGCAGGTCGGTGGCGAGGCAGGGCTCGTCCACCTGCACCCAGGCCGCGCCCGCCTCGGCCATGCCGCGCAACGCCTCCGCGTAGGCGGGCAGCAGCGCCGGCAGCAGGTCGAGCGGCCGCGTGCCGTCCTCGGCCTTCGACAGGAGCAGGAAGGACACCGGGCCGAGCAGCACCGGCCGCGTGCGGCACTTGTGCGCCAACCCTTCCCGCACCGCCTCGGCCCAGCGGTTCTGCGCCAAGCGGAAGCGCGTCCCCGCCGACAACCGCGGCACGAGGTAGTGGTAGTTGGTGTCGAACCACTTGGTCATCTCGAGCGCCGTGGCGCCCTGGCCGCCGCCGCAGCCGCAGCCCTCCCCGGCATCGCGCGAGCCGCGCGCGAGCAGGAACAGCGTTTCGAGCGAGACCGGCCCCTCGCCCGACCAGCCGTAGCCGGGCGGCACCGCGCCGAACGCGCAGGCCGTTTCCAGCACATGGTCGTAGAGCGCGAAGTCGCCCGAGGGCAGGTGCCCGATGCCGGCGCCTTGCTGCACGGCGCGGCTCCCGGCGCGCAGCGCGGCGGCGGCGCGCAGCAGCTCCTCTTCGCCGGAACGTCCGGCCCAGAAGGCTTCGAGTGCGGTTTTGAGTTCCCGGCGCGGCCCGATGCGCGGGTAGCCGAGGTTGGCGGCAATGGTCATCGCTTTGACTCCGCCACCGGTGCGCCCAGCCCGGCGGAAGGGATGGCGGCGCCGTGCAGTACGGTCGCCGGCGCTGGCAGGTCTCCTGGCTCGCGGGTCGCCGCCGCCAGCCCGACCTTCCCGCGCGGAAATCCGCGCAGTGGCCCGCCCCGCTCAACGCGAGGCGGATGGACCGGCGGCTCGCCGCCGACAGTTGCTGGGGCAGCCGCCGACTTGCGGGGCGAGTCCCGCGCACGGCGTTCCCTTTTCACCCGCTCGCGCAGGACCAACGCGACATAAGCATGTCTTTATGTGTCCGGGCTGGCAAGCGGAAATGAGGGGTTCTCCGCCGCCGATGCCTGGCGGCGGCCGCGGGCGGCCACGCGCGGCGCCGCGGCGCCTGCCCGGGAACAGGCCCCTCCAGCGGGGGCGCCGGCTCCCGTGTGCTCCCGCGCACAGCGCCGACCAGCCCGCCGAATCACCATGCGGTCCGCCCCGGCGCGCGGCGCCAAGGAGGGCCGAGCGATGGACACCACAGCCCAACTCACCGACGCCTTGGTCATGGCCGTGTGCGCCGCCTACGTCGCCCTGCACGCGTGGGAACGCTACGACACGCCGCGCACCCACCGGCGTTCGACCACGCGGCTGCTCTTCGTCACGACCGGATGCGGCTACGTGCTCCTGACGCTGGCGCTGTTCGCGGCGCTGTGCTGGGCGGTCGGCAAGCCCAGCTTCATGGAATTGCTCGGGGTCTCAGAAGCCAAGGCGCTGCTGGACAAGATCGCCTCGCCCCCCGTGCTCGCGGCGCTGCTGCTGACGACGCTGCTGCCGCAGACGCCGGGGCTCGCCAAGGTGGACGCCCTGCTGCTCCAACGGTTCAGGTCGTGGGGCCGCATCCCCCACCGGGTGCGCGACCTGGCCGGGATGCTGACCGTGGAACGCTTCCCCATCCGGACGGAAGACCTGCCCGGATTGGCGGCGTGGGTCGCCGGCGACGCGAGCCCGGTCCCGCACACCTTGGCCGCCCGGATCGACGGCCCGGCGGACGACCCCTCGCGCCGGCGCTTCGCGCGGACGCTGCTGCTCTACCGCGCCGTGGCCGACCTCCGCGACGGGCGCGGCTACGGCGCCGTGGCCGCGGAGCTGGAAACGGAGTGGGAGGAGGCCAAGGCCGCGTTCCAGGTCTACCTGGCGCAAGCCGAGGCGCACTTCGTGCTCTCCGCCCGGCTGGCCCAAGCCAACGCCGGCGGCGTGGAGGCGCAGGAGCTGGCCCACGCCAACCACTGGTTCAAGGCGGCGTCGGAAGCCGTGTTCAAGCGCCTGGTCAACATCGCCGCCCCGGCCCTGCTCGCCGGGGAACGGACGCAGCGCGGGGTCGAGGCGCGGCTGCGCGCCATGGGCTTCCGGATCGAGGAGCAGGGCATCGGCGTGCCGCTGCCGCTCGGCGTGCTGGTGTTCAACGGCGTGCTGCTGGCGCTGCTGGTTTCCGCGGTGGTCAGCGTGGCGCCGCCGCTGCCCGGCCCCGGCGGCGCGTTCGGGACCGTCCTCGTGGTCGCGGGCTCGCAGGCGCTCGCGGCGATGCTCGCCGTGCTGCCCAAGCTGCGTTGGGGCTGGTTCCGCCCCGACCCGGCGAACGGCGGCGACCTGCCCTACCTGGGCTGGCTCGCCTCCGCCGCCGCCGCGGGCCTCCTCGGCTTCGCCCTGGAGCGCCTGGGCCTCGCCCTGCACGCGGGCAGCCTATCGGCGGCGTTGGACTTCGCGGCCCACCCTTTGAGGCCCACAGCGCCCATGGCCGCGGCGGCGGCGCTGGTGGTCGCCGTGGTGTGCGACCTCCCCCCGGTGTCGGCGCGGCCCCTCGTGCAGCGCGCCTCGGACGCGGCGGCCTGCGCCGCCCTGATGCTGGCCGCGATGACGCTGTGCAAGCAGTTCATCCCCGCGCCGGTCGGGGCCGGCCCGGTGCCGTGGTGGTTCCCGTTCGCCTTCACGGCCGCGCTGGGCGGCGTGGCGGGGTGGGTCGCGCCGAGCGCCTACCGGCGGGCGCGGGACCGGCGGCTCGGTCCGCCGCACCCGGCGGTCGCCGGGGGCGTCCTGCCCGGCACGCCCCTGCCCCAGCCGGCGCAGTGACGGCGCGTCCCGTCAGCGCGCCGCCGCGGCGCGGCGCAAGCGCAGCATCATCGTGTCGAAGGCGTGGTCCGCGACTTGGTGGTAGCCGTAGTGCCGGTCCCGGAACGCCGATTGGCTGTCCAGCAGCTCCTTGAAGCGCGGGTTCGCCGCCGCCTGCTCCGCCAGCACCTCCCCCGTCGCGCGGTGCAGGGCGTCCAGCACGTCGTTCGGGAACTGCCGGAGCTGCACGCCCTGCGCCACCAGCCCGTACAGCGCCTCCACGTTCTTCCAATCGTACTGCGCCAGCATCCAGGTGGTGGCGGCGGTGCAGGCGCCTTCCAGCGCGGCGCGGTAGGCGCGGGGCAGCTCCTCCCACTTGGAAAGGTTGACCAGGGCGTGGAACAACGCCCCGCCCTCGCCCCAGCCGGGGTAGTAGTAATTCCGCGCCACCTTGTGGAAGCCGAGCTTCGCGTCGTCGTAGGGGCCGACGTACTCGACGCCGTCGATGGTGCCGCGCTCCAGCGCCGGGTAGATGTCGCCCGGCGCGATCTGCTGCGGCACCACGCCGAGCCGCGCCATCACGTTGCCCGCCAGGCCCGCCACGCGGAACTTCAGCCCGCGCAGATCCTCCGCGCCCTTGATCTCCCGCCGCAGCCAGCCGCCCATCTGGTTGCCGGTGTTGCCGCAGGGCAGGGCGTGGATGCCGAAGTCGCGGTACACGCCGTTCAGCATCTCGTTGCCGCCGCCGTGGAAGAACCAGGCGTGCTGCTGGCACACGTTCAGCATGAACGGCACGGTGGTCGAGAAGGCCAGCGCGCTGTTCTTGCCGGTGAAGAACAGCCCGCCGGTGTGGGCCATCTCCACGCTGCCGGCCCCCACCGCGTCCATGGCCTGGAGCGCCGGCACCAGCTCGCCCGCCGGGAAGGGCTGGATGCGGAACCGCCCGTCCGTCATCTCCGACACCAAGCGGCACATGTACTCGCTGGTGCTGTAGGTGACGTCGAGCGTGCGCGGGAAGGAGCTGGTCAGGCGCCAGCGGATGTCCGGCTGCGCTTGGGCGAGGGCGGGCGCGGAAAGCGCCGCCGGGACAGCGGCGGCGGTCCCGGCGGCGAAGAGAGTGCGGCGCTGCATCGTTTTCGTGCCTCCTCGTGGCGGCCAAGTCCTGGCCCGGCGTTTGCCACACAGCACGTTGCAAGCCGGGTGCCACGCCCGCGGCCCTTGCGGGCCACGCGGCCGGGTGGCATCTGGCTGCCCACCGGGCAACAGGTTGCCCAAAGCGGGAGCAGCAGGCGCATGGATGTCACCCCCACCTGGCTCGGCGTCGTCACCCACCTCCACGTCACGCCGCGCGCCTTCCTGCCGATGCGCGGCATGGACGCTATCGAATTGGTCGAAGGCCGCGGCATCGTCGGCGACCGCTACATGATCGGCACGGAGCAGGGCTTCTACTCGGACAAGCCGGAAGACGGCCGCCAAGTCACGCTGTTCGAGGAAGAAGCGTTGGAGTGCATCCGCCGCGACCACAACATCACCATGCTGCCGGAGGAGCACCGCCGGAACGTCACCACCCGCGGCGTGCCGCTGAACCACCTGGTCGGCCGCCGCTTCCGCCTCGGCGGGTGCCTCCTGGAAGCGACCCGCCTCTCCTTCCCCTGCAAGCACATCGAGGAAATCCTGGAGAAGCCGGTCTTCGACCCGATGGTCCACCGCTCCGGCCTCAACTGCCGCATCCTCGAAGGCGGCACGGTGCGAGTCGGCGACGCCGTCCGCCCCGTGTGAGCCCCCGGCGTGAAGCACGTCCAAACGGTGGTGCGCGAGGCGGAACCGGCAGGGCCGGGCGTCCGCCGCCTCACCCTGATGGACCCGGACGGCTGGCCGCTGCCCAAGGCCAAGCCCGGCGCGCACATAGACCTGCACCTGCCCGGCGGCCTCACCCGCGCCTACTCGCTCTGCGGCGACCCGGCGCAGGCGGACCGCTACGTGGTGGCGGTGAAGCGCGAAGGGGACGGCCGCGGCGGCTCCGCCTTCGTGCATGACGCGCTGGCGGTGGGCGACGCGCTGGGCGTCTCCTTGCCGCGCTGCACCTTCCCCCTCGCCCCGGACGCGGCGGAGCACGTCTTCGTCGCCGGCGGCATCGGCGTCACGCCCTTCCTGCCGATGGCGATGGCGGCGGAGCGCGCCGGCACGCCCTGGCGCCTGCACCTCCTGCACCGCGACGCGCCGCCCCTGCCGGACACGCTGGCGCCGCTGGCGGAGTCGGGACGCGCCGTGCTGCACGACACCGCGCGCACCCCTCGCCCGGCGCTCTCCGCGCTGCTCGGCCCCGCCGCGCCCGGCCGCCACGCCTACTGCTGCGGCCCCGCCGGCATGATCGCCGATTTCGAGGCGGCGACCGCCGATTGGCCCGCCGGCGCCGCGCACGTGGAGCACTTCGTCCCGCCGCCCCTCCTGCCCGACCCGGAGGCCCGGCCCTTCACCCTGGTCCTCGCGCGCTCCGGCCGGGAAGCGGCGCTGCCCGCCGGCGCCCCCCTGCTGCCCGCCATCCGCGCCCTCGGCGGCGCCGTCGAGGCGAGTTGCGAAGGCGGCATCTGCGGCGCCTGCCGCGTCCGATGGCTGGAAGGCCCGCCGCTGCACCGCGACCGCGTCCTCTCCCCCGCCGAGCGCGAGCGCGACGTGATGGCCTGCGTCGCCGGCTGCGCCGGCCCGCGCCTCGTGCTCGACCTGTGAGCGCCACGGCAGCGGCGAGCCCCGCCACCGGCATCCTCGGCCCGCAGCTCCGCCGCCTCCGGCTGGAACGCGCCCTCACCTTGGAAGCGCTCGCCGAAGCGGTCGGGCTCGACAAGGGCTACCTCTCGCGGCTGGAGCGCGGGCAGAAGGCGCCCTCCGTCGCCACGCTGCTCCGCCTCGCCGCCGCCCTCGCCGTGCCGGTGGCGCAGTTGCTGGGCGAGGAGCTGGCCCCCGACGCCGTGCGCGTGTCCCGCGCCGCGCGCCGCCGCCGCAGCCCCCCGGCACGGGGCCAGCACGGCGTCGAGACGCTGACGCGCGGCAACACCCCGCTCGCCGCCTTCGTCATCCACCTCGGCCCCGAGTTCGCCGAGGACGGCCCGCACGAGCACGGGGGAGAGGAGATGCTCTACGTCCTGCACGGCACGGCGGAACTCGCCTTCGCCGACCGCAGCCTGCTGCTCCGCGCCGGCGACGCGGCGGAGTTCCCCGGCCACCTGCCCCACCGCCTCCGCCGCGTGGGCGAGCCGCCGGCCGCCGTGCTGGTCGCCGTGGCCCGCGCCGCGTGACGACCGCGGCCCTCGACCCGGCCACCGAGCGCCGCTGCCGCGAAAGCTTCGCGCGCCAGAGCTTCGTGCTGCACCTGGGCGGCGCGGTGGAGTCGCTCGCGCCCGGGCGCGTCGCGCTGCGCCTGCCCTTCCGCGCCGAACTCGCGCAGCAGCACGGCTTCTTCCACGCCGGCGCCCTCACCACGCTCGCCGACACCGCCGCCGGTTACGCCGCCTTCACCCTCATGCCGGAAGACGCCGCCGTGCTGACGGTGGAGTTCAAGATGAACCTGCTCCGCCCCGGCCGCGGCGCGGCGGCGGTGGCGCGCGCCGAAGTGCTGAAGCCCGGCCGCACCCTAATGGCGGTGCGCGCCGACGTGTTCTGCAGAGCGGAGGGCGGCGCGGAGGAGCTGGCCGCCACGATGCTGGCGACCATGATGTGCGTGCGGAACCGCCCGGACGTGCCGCCCGGCTAGCGCCGCCGCGCCCCCACCAGGACGCCGTCGCCCCGCAACGCCGCGATCTCCGCCTCCGAGAACCCGTGCCGCGCCAACACCGCCTCCGTGTGCTCCGCGAAGCGCGGCGGCGCGGCGCGCGTGCCGCCCGGCGTGCGGGACAGCTTGATCGGCGTGCCGAGCCCCCGGTAGCCGTCCATCTCCGTCACCATCTCCCGGTGCGCGGTGTGCGGCGCGGCCAAGGCCTCGTCCACGTGCCGCACCGGCCCGGCGGGAAGTCCGGCGGCCAGCATCCGCCGCGTCAGCTCGTGCCCGTCCTCCTCCGCGAAGCGCCGCTCCAGCATCTCGGTCAGCGCGTCGCGGTTCACCACCCGCGCGCCGTTGGTGGCGAAGCGCTCGTCGCGCGCCACCTCCGGCATCCCGAGGAAGTCGCAGAACTTGCGGAACGCCGGATCATTGCCCGCCGCGACGAAGATCTCGCAGGTGCGGGTGCGGAACTTGGAATAAGGCGCCAAGTTCGGGTGCGGATTGCCGGTCGGCCGCGGCCGGACGCCGTTCAGCAGGTAGTTGGCCGCGTGCGGGTGCAGCAGCGCCATGCCGCAGTCGTGCAGCGTCATGTCGCAGAACTGCCCCTGCCCGCTGCCCTCCCGCTCCTTGAGGGCCATCAGGATGGCGATGGCGGAGAACAGCCCGGTGGCGATGTCCACGATCGGGTTGCCGAGCCGCGTCGGCCCGCTGTCCGCCGTGCCGTTGATGGACATGAGGCCCACCATCGCCTGCAGCACCGCGTCGTAGCCGGGGAAGCCCCCCTCCGGCCCGTCCGCGCCGAAGCCCGACACGCGGCAGTGGATCAGCCGCGGGAAGCGCCCGCGTAGCACCCCCTCGTAGCCGAGGCCCCACTTCTCCATGCTGCCCGGCTTGAAGTTCTCCACCAGCACGTCGGCGCCGTCCAGCAGCCGCAGCAGCACCTCCCGCCCCGCCGGCTTGGACAGGTCGAGCCCGACCGAGCGCTTGTTGCGGTTCACGCCGAGGAAGTAGGAGGCGTCGCCGGCGTCGTCGAAAGGCGGCCCCCAGTCGCGCACCTCGTCGCCCTGCGGCGGCTCCAGCTTGATGACCTCCGCCCCGTGGTCCGACAGCACCATGGTGCAGTACGGCCCGCCCAGCACGCGCGTCAGGTCGATCACCTTCAGCCCGGCCAGCGCCCCGGCCGACCGCGCCAGCCCTTTCCCCTCGGTCTGAGGGAGTGCATCCGTCATGCCGCAGCCTTCCTTCCGAACACGCGCGCGCAGAACTCCGGGTAGGTCGGGAGCATCTCGTCGCAGACCGGCCCACGCAGCAGCGCCAACTCTTCATCGGTGGGCTCCGGCGTTTCCGGCACGCCCCCGCCCGCGTCGAATTCGAACCCCGTCGCGGCGCGCACGCCGTCCACCGTCTCGCCCGGGTGCAGGCTCTCCAACGAGAAGCGCGCGCGTCCGGGGTCGAAGCGGAACACGCACCGCCCCGTCACCAGTGCCTGCGCCGCGCCGCGCCGGAACACGCCGGGCGGCGAGGTGCCGGGCGCCGAAACGTGCGCCACGCGCGGCACCAGCACACGTGGCGAATGCTCCTCCCGGAACAGAATCGTGCGCGGCACCATCATGTACATGAACGCCGAGCCGAAGGAACCGGGGAAGCGCACCGCGCGCCCCGGCCACTCGCCCGTGCCCACCAGGTTCAGGTTCGCCTGGCCGTCGATCTCGCCGCCGCCGAGGAAGAACAAGTCCAGCCGTCCCTGCCCGGCGAGGTCGAACAGCTCCCGCGTGCCCTCCGTGAAGGGATTGCCGGCGGGCCGCGCCAGCAAGGACAAGCGCAGCGGATGGCCAAGCTTCTGCACCAAGTAGCAAGCGGCCGCCGGGATCGGCGAAGCGGCGCCCACCGCCACGTGCCGCGCCGGCGGCGCGGACGGATCAAGGATCAGCCGCGCGACCGCCGCCGCCAGCCGCTCCTCCGGTTTCGCCGGACTCATGCCCGCGCACCCCGGCCGCCGCGGACACGCCGTCCAGCCCGCGAATGCGTCGGGCCGAGCGCTTCCAGGGCGGTGCGCGCGCCCACCCGCGTCATTCCGCAGCGAGCGCCGGCCGGTTCAGCGCCTCGCGCTCCAACCAAGCGCGGAAGCCTTCGGCCGTCCGCGCCATGCGGGCGTACTCGGCGACGTAGGCGGGGTCGGCCGCGTACTCGTCCAGCATCGCCGCGGGGTGCGCGCCGCGCTCGGCCACCGCCACGGCGGTCACGTAGGTCGCGGAAATGGCGCCGGGCGCGAGCCGCTCGTCCAAGAGGAAGTCGCCCTCCACCACCCGCTCCACCGTCACGAGGCACCGCGCGCTCGCGTGGGCGATGGTGGCGCATTCCCGCCGCCGCCCGACCCAGACGTTGCCGTGCGAGTCCGCCATCGCCGCGTGGAAGGCGCCGAAGTCGGGGCGCAGCGCCGGCAGCAGCAGGATCGGGTCCTCGCCCGCCTCCGCGAACGGGTTCGGCACCACCCGCCAATCCGGCCGGTGCGGGACGAGGTCGCTGCCGATCACGCCCCGCAGCGGCATGAAGGGCACGCCCTTCTCCGAAGCCTGGAGCATGGTGTGGATGGCCGGGCAGGTGGCGTCCAGCACGCGCACGCTCCCCTCCCGCACCGCCGCCGAGAAGCGCGGCGCGAAGCCCGCTTCCCCCAGGCTGGCCGCGCTGGTCTGCACCTCCGCCACGCAGCCGGCGCCGATCAGGATGTCCGTGGCGAAACCCGAAACCGGCACGCCCACCAGCCGCAACCCCCGCGCCCCGCGCCGGATCAACGCCTTGGCCAGCGCCACGGCGGGCAGCGAGTTGTCGGGCGGCATGGCGACCATCGCGCCGTCCGGCACGCCCGCGGCCATGGCTTCGAGGCTGATCGGGTCCATCGGCGGTTCCTCCGGCGACGAAACTAGGCCGCCCGGGCGCCGGCGCGAAGGGGTGCCGCGGCCGGCGGTGGCGGGCGCCGTCGGCTGGGGCTAAGGGCGGGGATGGTCCTGGACGGTCCCCGCCTCCGCCTCCGCCCCTGGCGCGACGACGACGCCCCGGTTTTCGCGGCGCTGAACGCCGACCCGGAGGTGATGCGGCACTTCGCGTCGCCGCTGTCCCGCGCCGGGAGCGACGCGATGCTCGCGCGCGTCCGCGAGCATCAAGCGAGGCACGGCTTCTGCTTCTGGGCGGTGGAGCGCCGCCACGAGCCGGGCGCCATCGGCCTCTGCGGCGTGCAGCGCGTGGCGTTCGAGGCCCGCTTCACCCCGGCGGTGGAGATCGGCTGGCGCCTGCTCCCGCCCTTTTGGGGCCAGGGCTTGGCGCGGGAGGCGGCGGAGCTGGCGCTGGACGCCGCCTTCGGCCCGCTCGCGCTGGCGGAGGTCGTTGCCTTCACCGCGCCGGCGAACCGTCCGTCCTGGGGGCTGATGCGGCGGCTCGGCATGAGGCCCGACGGCGCGTTCGAGCACCCAAAGCTGCCGGAAGGGCACGCGCTGCGCCCGCATCTGCTGTTTCGCGTGCGCCGGGAGGACTGGCGCCGCGCCGGGGCCGACCCAGTTCCGCCAAAGGAGGGGCGATGACCCGCCCCCTCGGCGCGAGCGGTGTCTCGCCGCGCCCATGCGCCGGATGAGCCGGCGGTGCCGAGTCTGGGCCGGCGCGGCACCGCGGGGGCGGCGCTCGTGCCTGCCGCCCGATCCGCCTGGGGAACACGGGGGCACGCCGGGCCCGAACCGGCCGGAGGGGGAAGGATGATGCGTTTCGCCGCCGCCTTGCTGGCGTCCACGCTGCTGACCGCGTCGCCGGCGCGGCCCGAAGTGACCGCCTTCGAGCCGCAGGGCCCCGCCGCCGTCGCATTCAACGGGCGCGAGTTCGCCGCCGGGCGGTACGAGCGGATCGCGGGGCGCGCCACGGTCGCCCTCGACCCCGCGAACCCGCGCAACGCCGGCATCGCCGACATCGCCCTCGCCCCGCGCAACGCCGCCGGGCGGGTCGAGGCCTCCGCGGACGTGGTGATCCTCCGCCCCGCCGACCCGGCCCGCGGCAACCGCACCCTTTTGGTGGAGGCGCCGAACCGCGGGCGCGAGCTGATCGGCCAGCTCTTCCACGACGCGCCCGAAGCCAACGGCCTCGCGCGAGGCACGGAAGCGGGCAACGCCTTCCTGCTCGACCGCGGCTACACCCTCGCCTGGGTCGGCTGGCAAGCGGACCGCACGGCGGAAGGGGGCTTGCGCCTCCGCGCGCCCGTGCTGCCGAACGTCACCGGCCTCTCGCGCGAGGAATTCCTGTTCGAGCACGACCGCAGCCCGGCAGAAGCGCGCCTCACCTACCCCGCCGCGACGGAGGACGGCGCCACCCTCTCCGTCCGCGCCCGCCCCAACGACGAGCGGCAGCACCCGGAAGGCCTGCGCCTCCGCTTCCTCGGCCCGGACCGCGTGGAGATCACCCGCCCGCCCGGCTTCGACGCCGGCGCCCTCTACGAGCTGGTCTACGCCGCGCGCGACCCGGTGGTTGCCGGCATGGCCTTCGCCGCCATCCGCGACGTCGCCGCCTTCCTCCGCGCCGGCGGGGGCGGCGTGGCGGCGACGGCGGACCGCGCGATCCTGCACGGCATCTCGCAATCCGGCCGGCTGGTGCGCGACTTCGTCCACCAAGGCTTCAACGAGGACGAAAGCAACCCCGGCCGGCCCGTGTTCGACGCCATGCTGCCGCACATCCCCGGCGCCCGCCGCACGTACACCAACGCCCGCTTCGCCCAGCCCGGCCGCAACCCGACGGCGCACGGCGATCGCCTCTACCCCGCCAACCAATTCCCCTTCGCTTACGAGGACTCGGAAGACCACCTCACCGGCCGCCGCGACGGGCTGCTGCGCCGCTGCCGCGCCACGAACACCTGCCCGAAGATCATCCAGGCCGACAGCGAGTACGAGTTCTACGGCGCCCACGCCTCCCTGCTCGCCACCGACACGCGCGGCGGCCCTTTGCCACTGCCGCCGGAGGTCCGCGCCTTTCTGATCGCCGGCCACCCGCACTTCGCCCCGGCCGGGGGAACGCCGACCCGCCGGCCGGACTGCGCCCTGCCCACGAACCCGCTGCACGCCGGCGCCCCCCTCCGCGCCCTGCTGGTGGCGCTCGAAGCCTGGACGCGGGACGGCACCGCCCCGCCCGAAAGCCGCTTCCCGACGGCCGGCGACGCCGGCGGCCTCCTGCCGCCCGAAGGCCTCCACCCCGCCATCATCCCCGCCGTGCCCTGGCGCGGCGCCCACGCCGCGGCGGAGCTGGTGGACGACTCGACGATGCCCCCCGCCGTGCGAGGCGCCTACCCGGTGCTGCTGCCGCGCGTGGACTCGGACGGCAACGCCGCCGCCGGCCTGCGCCTGCCGGTGCTGGCCGCGCCGCGGGCCACCTACCTCGGCTGGAACCCGCGCGCCGAGGGCTTCGCGCCCGGCGCCCCCTGCACCAACACCGGCGCCGCCCTCCCCTTCGCCGCCACCCGCGCCGAGCGCCTCGCCGCGAACGACCCGCGCGCCTCCCTCGAGGAGCGCTACCCCTCCGCCGCCGACTACGTCGAAGAGGTGCGCGCCGCGGCGGAAGCGCTGGTGAAAGACCGGCTGCTCCTGCCGGCGGACGCGGCGGCGATGGCGGAGGCCGCGGCGGCGGGAACGCTGGCACGCCTTGGGAACCGCTGAGGCGCGAAAGGCTCGAATCCCCGGCCCGGAAAAGCTACGATGCGCCGATCAACGCCAGAGCCGCGCCCGTCGCCCGGACGCCGCCGGCCGCCGACGCCCGATCCGCGCCATTCGTCCGAAGAGCCGCGGGCCCGGCCAGTAAGATCGTAAGATGGTAAGATGGTAAGGAAGTAAGGCGGCCCCCGAGGCCGACGCCTCCGCCGCGCCGTTCGCCCGAGAACCCGCGGGCACGCTCCGCAAGGAGGCGAGGCAGCAAGGTGCCGCCGGGCCGCAACCCTCCCTCCGCCCGGTTTGTCCGAGAACCCGCGGGCGCTCCTGGTAAGATGGTAAGGCAGTAAGGAGGTAAGGCGGCGCCGGGACGCGCCCCGCTCAGGTCGCTCGCGGCGCCTCCGCCGCGGCGCCGCCCCTGGTCCCCCGCAGCCGCTGCCACACCGGCGCCGCCACGTGCTCCACGAAGGGGATGAGCGCGGCCCCGACCACCAGGCCGACCACGCCCGAAGCCGCCGCGGTCACGATCCACTCCACGGCCGCGCCGGCCGCGGGCAGCGCGTGCGCCGCCGCCTCGGCCGCGTCATGGACCGCGTGCCCGAGCGCCCCCAGCCCGTACTCCTCCAGGCCGTGGATGAGGATGCCGCCGCCCACCCACACCATCGCGGCGGTGCCCACGACGCTCAGCGCCTTGAGCAGCACCGGCATCCCGAGCACGAGCCCGCGCCCGAAGCCCTGGCTCAACGGCCGCAGCGCGCGGTCGGCCCCGGACGGCGCCGCCCCCGGCGCCCCGCCCGACCGCAGCCCGAACAGGGTGGAGGCGGGCCGCGCGTTCGCGGCGAGCGCCACGCCGGCGTCGTCCGCCTTCACGATCAGCGCCACGGCGCCGTAGACCACCACCGTTATCCCGAGGCCCACCACGGCCAGCACCGTCGCCTGCGTCCAGAACGAGGACTCGGGCACGGAGGCCAGCGTGATGGCCATGATCTCGGCCGACAGGATGAAGTCGGTCTTGATCGCGCCGTTGACCTTCTCGGTCTCGAAAGCCAGGACGGCCTCAGGGGCGTCCGCCCGCGCGGCCCCGACCTTCACCTCGTGCTCGTGCGCGCGGTGGGGCCAGAGGGCGTGGTAGACCTTCTCCGTCCCCTCGTAGCAGAGGAAGGCGCCGCCCAGCATGAGCAGCGGCGTGATGGCCCAGGGCGCCAGCAGGCTGAGCGCGAGCGCCGCCGGCAGGAGGAACAGCAGCTTGTTCTTCAGCGACCCGAGGGCGATCCGCCCGACGATGGGCACCTCGCGCGCGGCGGCGAAGCCCACGACGTAGCGCGGCGTGACGGCCGCGTCGTCGATCACGACCCCGGCGGCCTTGGCCCCGGCCTTCGCGGCCTGGGCCGTGACGTCGTCGAGCGAGGCCGCGGCGACCTTGGCCAGGCTTGCGACGTCGTCCAGCAATGCGATCAGGCCTGTTGCCACGGGGGCTCCTGTTAAATCAAAGGCAGCAATGATGGATTGCTAAAGGCATCGAAGGTTTACTGGAGGCATCACCTGGGTAAACGAGCGATAAAGTCATAGATTTTTTGGTCAAGCACTATCGTAGGATCATTGTCCGGTTTAGGTATATTATTGATCCGGTCCGCATTGTCTTGATCATGCGGCGTAGCGGAACTGCGGATGCCGGAAGATGGCGCGGATCCGCTGCGCCGCTTGGACAGGCTGCGCATGTGGCTG
>CADCTL010000130.1 GCA_902805625.1 uncultured Acetobacteraceae bacterium | reverse complement strand
CCAGTTCTCCGTCCACATGGACAGGAACTCGCGGAACAGCACGTAGAACAGCGCGCCGAGCGCCGGACCGAGGAAGCTCCGCATCCCGCCGATCACCACCATCGCCAGCAGCTCGCCGGAGAAGGCGATGGAGATGGGATCGGCCGAGGCGAAGCGGTGGTTGAACACGGCCAGCACGCCGGCGAGCCCGGTGACGCTGGCCGAGATGACGAAGGCCAACAGCTTGTAGCGGTCCGTGTCGTAGCCCACGAAGCGCGCCCGCTGCTCGTTCTCGCGGATGGCGACCAGCACCGTCCCGACCGGGGAAGCGTGGAAGCGCCAAAGCGCCCAAACGACGCCGAACGCCACAGCGGCCACCAGCGCGTAGAACAACCGCGGGTCGTCCAGCACCGCCCAGCGGGTGACGCCGCCGAAGCCGTTCTCGCCCCCCGTCACCGCCGTCCAGCGGAACGCCACCGCGTAGAGCATGGCCGTGAGCGCCAGGGTGAGCAGCGAGAAGTAAACGCCCCGCCGCCGCAGGATCAGCGCCCCCGCGGCGAGCGAGGCCCCGCCCACGATCAGCAAGGCGCCGAGCGCCGGCAGCAGCATGTCGCCCGGGAACAGGTGCCGCTGCACGATCGCCGCGGCATAAGCGCCGATCCCGAACCAAGCCCCGTGCCCGAAGGACACCAGCCCGGTGTGCCCCACCAGGATGTTCAGCCCCATCACCGCCACGGCCATGAGGGCGACGTCGGCGGCCGATTTCAGCGTCAGGCCGAGCGCGTCCAGCGCGAAGGGCAAGACCAGCAGCGAGAGCGCCGCGACGGCGAGGACCCGCATCTCGCGCCCCCGCGGGGAAGCCTGCGGCGCAACCGGCGTGACCGCGGCCGGCGCCGCCTGGGCGGGGGTGGGCTTGTTCATGGGACGCGCCCCCTATTCGAACTTGGCGATCCGCTCGCCGAACAGCCCGCGCGGCCGCAGCAGCAGGACCAGCAGCATGAGGAGGTAGATGGAGGCCTCGGTCGCCGCCGGGGCGTAGTAGGCGGCCAAGCCGCGCACCACGCCCACGATCACCGCCGCCGCCACCACGCCCCAGAAGGAGCCCAAGCCCCCGATCACCACGACCACGAAGGCGAAGGTCAGGATCTCCGCACCCATTGCCGGATGCACGCCGATGATGGGCGCCAGCATCACGCCCGCGACGGCGGCGAGCCCCACCGCGATCACCACCACCGCCGTCATGTACGGCTTCAAGGAGATGCCGAGCGCGCCCACCATGTCCGGGTCCTGCACGCCCGCCCGCACGACGCGGCCGAAGTAGGTCCGCGTCAGCAGCAGCCACAGGCCGAGCACGCACAGCGCGGAAACGCCGAGCACCGTGAGGCGGTAGAGCGGGTAGATGAACTCGCCGAGGAATACCTGTCCCCGCAGCGCGTCCGGTATGGCGAAAGGCAGCGGCGAGGCGCCGAACACCATCCGCAAGGTCTGCTCCGCCACCATGGCGAGGCCGAAGGTCAGCAACAGGCCGTAGATCGGGTCGCCCCGGTAGAAGCGCCGCAGCAGGAAGCGCTCGACCACCAAGCCCAAAGCGCCCACCAGCAGCGGCGAAGCGATGAACGCCCCGCCGAAGCCGATGTAGGGCGCCAGGACCACGGCGAGGTAGGCGCCGATGGCGTAGAAGGCCCCGTGCGCCAGGTTGACGATGCCGCCCAGGCTGAAGATCAGCGACAGCCCGAGCGCGATGAGCAGGTAGTAGGCGCCGATGAGCAGGCCGTTCAGCACCTGCTCCAGCACGAAGACGAATTCCATGCGGCGAT
>CADCTL010000129.1:14932-15316 GCA_902805625.1 uncultured Acetobacteraceae bacterium | reverse complement strand
GACGAGGTTGGTCGCCAGCTCCGTCGCCGTGATCGCCGCCCGACCCACGGCCGCCTCGTCGAAGCCGACGCGCTGGGCCAGCCGGGTCGCGGCGCGGCGAGCCTCGGCGACTTGGCTCTGCTCGGAAACCTGGACCGCGATCATCGGCTATTCCACCGCGCGATGGTGACGCGCGTGCCCCGACCGGGCGCCGAGTCGATGGCGAACTCGTTCGAGAGGCGTTTGGAGCCGCCCAGGCCCAGCCCCAGGCCGCGGCCGGTCGTGAAACCGTCCTTGAGCGCCTGCTCGACGTCCGGGATGCCGGGGCCTTGGTCCTCAAAGGTGAGCCGCACGCCGCGCCGGCCGCCTTGCGACACGGACTCGACGCGCACAGCGCCGCCCCCC
>CADCTL010000129.1:14432-14922 GCA_902805625.1 uncultured Acetobacteraceae bacterium | reverse complement strand
CGTCGCGGTCGCCGCCGCCGTCGTCGTCGCCGCGGCCGGCGTCCGACCGCCGGCCGATGAGCGCCATGCCACGCTCGACGTTGAGCGCCGTCCGCACGCCCCGCAGCTCCAGGCCGAGTTCGACCAGGGTGATGGCCACCGCCGGCCGCATCCCGACCACGACCGTGTCGGCGTCCAGCACGCGCGACACCGCCGCGATGGTGTCGAGCATGCGGCCGATGAAGGAGTCCACAATCTCGAGCGAGGAGATGTCGATGAGCACGCCCCTGGCCCCGGTCGCGGCGATGCGGCCTGTGAGGTCCTCTTCCAGCGCGGCCGCCAGGCGGTCGTGCATGTCCACCTGGACGGTGACGAGCAGCGCGTCGCCGAGCTTCAGGATCGGGATGCGATCCACGCCGGCGGCGCCCGTCAGCGCCGGCCGGCGGCGGGCGCCTCGACCCGCGGGGCCTTCACCACCGCGCGGCCGATCCGGGTGAGGGCGACCCGGAAG
>CADCTL010000129.1:0-14422 GCA_902805625.1 uncultured Acetobacteraceae bacterium | reverse complement strand
TCCACGGTGGGCACGCCGGTGATGTCGATGATCGCTATTTCGGCCGACTGGTCCACGATGGTTTGCAGCAGGTTCTCCATCACGACCTGGGTGCGTTCGGAGTCGAGCGTGCCGATGAGGGGCAGGGCGAGCACCCCGTCCCAGAGCTTCACCACCGGCGTCGACAGCTCCGAAATCTCGCGGCCCTGGCGGGCGATGACCTCCTCGCGCGTCTTGAAGAACACCTCCATCGTGTGGAGGCCGAGCTGGTCCAGCAATAGCGTGACGTCCCAGGTGCCGCGCGCGGTGGCGGCGCTCGCGGCCCTGACCGCGCCGCCGCCCTCGCTTGCGGCGGCTTCGACCGCCCGGTTCAGGGCGTTGAACATGGGCCGCTTGAGCGAGAACACGAAGGCGGCGGTTTCGGTGGGCGTGAAGCCCTGCATCCCGCGCGAGCGCGAAACCTCGGTCAGCATCTCCTTGGCGCGGCCGAAGGCGGGCGCGTCCGGGTCGGTGCCGCCCTCGGCCAAACCTTCCCGCAGCACTTCGAGGAAGGCCCGGCACTGGGTCCGGAGTTCGGCCTCCTTGATGCGGCCGCTCCGCAGGGCGCCGCTTTCCATTTGCGAGGCGAGCCATTCCGAGAAGATCTCATCCTGGTGCGCCGCGACGGCCTGCGCCACGCTGCCCGATCCGTTCTGCGCCATGAACGGACGCCCCCTTATGGAAAAATGCGCTGGACCGGCATGTTTCTAATCGCGTATCGGCGCAGAGGCAATCGCCTGCGCCAACCTTGCGGTTGAATTGCGCCGAACCGGCGTGACCATTTCGGTGTGTGGCAAAGGTTGGGGTAGCGCCCTCAGGCCGAGAACGCCTTCTCCAACCGCGCCAGAACGCCATCTTCCGCGGGCGACGTCTTCCGCCCGACGCCGAGGAAGCCGCCGGCCGCTTCGGCGACCTTCCGCGCGCGGCCCAGGAGGTCCGACTTCAGCTCCCGCCTGGCTCCCTCGCTCAACGTGGGCGAGATCGCGCGGATGTAGTCCGTCCAGGTGGCGAGGAGTTGGGGCGGCGGCCGCGTCGCGAGCCAACCTTCGAGCAACTGCCGGCCAGCGCTTTGCTTGTCCACGCCGGCCTCCGCCGCCGCGGCGAGCGCGGCGTCGCGCTCCTTGTCGTCCATGCTGCCGTCCGCCCAGGCCACCAGCACCAAGGGCACCAGGGACAGCGCGGCGATGGTGGCGCCGTCCACCCCGAGGGCGACGAGCCGGTCCAGCACCGCGTCGTCGGCGATGCCGGACGCCGCGGACAGGGCCTCCTTCTTCGACTTCGCCGCCTCGGCGTCCCGGAGGCGGCGCAGCAGCGCCTCGTCCTGCTTGGCGAAGAAGGCCTCCTCCAGCGCATGCTTCCGATCGCCCAGGAATTCCTTGCTCATCCGGTCCTCCGCTGAGGAAATTTGAAATCGCGCGCCGGACCATACACGCCCGGCCCCCGCGCCGGGAGGCCGCCCGGCCTCCTCACCGCATCAGGAAAGCCCGAACCGGCTCCAGCGACCGGGCGGGCGCCTCCTCGTGCGGCACGTGGCCCAGTTCGGGGAAGGACACGACGGAACTGTCGGGCAAGGCGCCCGTGTAGTCCGCGGCGTTCCGGAACGGGATCATGGCGTCCTTCTCGCCCCACACCAGCAGGGTGGGCGCCCGGATGCGCCGCAGCAGCGGCTCCGGCTCCGCCAGCACGTTCTGCCCCGTGCGCGCGACGATGGCTTGGCGGACGCCGGGCGCCAGCAGCATGTCGCGGTAGCGGGCGAACACCTCCTCCGTCAGGACCGCCGGATCGCCGTAGGCCGGGGCCAGCGACGCGCGCAGCAGCGGGGCCGGCAGCACGTAGGGGAGCAGCCTGAGCATCGCGGGCACCTTGGGCGCCACCCCGTACTCGCGGCCATGGCCGGCGAAGCCGTCGGGGGCCATGAGCACGAGCTTGTCCACCCGCTCCGGCTCGGCCGCCGCGAAACTCCACGCGATCCTGCCGCCCATGGAACTGCCGACCACGCTGGCCCGTGGCAGGCCCAACTCGTCCATGAGGGCGGCCAGCACCTCCACGCTGCGGGCGTCCGTGTAGTCGCCGGTCGGGTCCGGGCCGGTCAGCCCGAAGCCCGGCAGGTCGAAGCGGATCACGCGGCGGTCGGCCGACAGCAGTTGCGCCCAGGGCTCCCAGGTGTGGAGGCTGGCGCCAAAGCCGTGCAGCAGGACCACCGCGGGCGCGCCCCTCGGCCCGGTGTCGCGGAGGTGCAGCCGGACGCCCGCCACTCGCAGGAACTGACTGGGCGCGTTCGCGTACCGGGCCTCCAGCGCGGCCCGCGGCTTGTCCGGGGCGTACAGCCACGCGCCGGCGCCGATCAGGACGGCCAGGAGGACTCCAGCGACGACGATGGCGGCTAACTTCATCGGCCTCCAACGTCGGCGCGGCGGGCCGGATGACCAGCCCTGCCGCGTTTCTCCGGTGGAAGACGCCGGGGATTTTCCGACCGCCGCCGGAACGCGATGCCGCGGGAGGGAGTCTGCGGCGGGCCCGGAACGGTCCGCCGCGGGCGCCGCCGCGCGTGTGGCCGCGACGGCGCCGCGCCTCATGATTTCTTCTGCAACTCCTCGGGCTTGTGCGCGGCTTCCTTGCCCGACTTGTCGCTCTTCACGATGAACTGCGGATCGTCCTTGGTGGCCGCGACCTTGTGGCCCTTGATGTGCGTTTCCGTGGTCTGCTTCTTCACCACGCGGCCGTGGGTCTTGCCTTGGCTGGTGTCCCACTCGACCTCGTCGCCGGGCTTCAGGTCCTCTTTCTCCGCCATACCGCTCCGTCTCCGATCGATGGCCGCCGCCGAAGCGGCGATCCGCGCGGCGCAACACGCGCAGGGCGCGGCGCGGTTCCACTTCGTTCCGCGCGGTGTGGCGCCGTTCGCCGGAACCCGCGCGGTGAGCGCGCGTCCTTCCGCCGCAGCGTTTCCGAATTGGTGCCCATGATCCCCGTCCCGCCCTTGTTTCCCGCCGCGCTGGCGCTGGCGCTCTTGTCCGGCTGCGCGCGCGGGATCGATCCGCCCGGCGGGCAGCGGGTGGAGGAGGTGGCGAGCCTGTCCGAGAAGCCCGGCAACCCGGCGGTGACGGCCGACAACCGCCTCATCTTCACCATGCACCCGGTGAACCGCCCCACCTACAAGCTGATGGAGCGCCGGGCCGACAACAGCGCCGTGCCTTTCCCGGACGCGGAGCGGAGCCGCACCGCCTTCGACAACCCGCTCGGCATCCGGGCGGCGGCGGATGGGACGCTGTGGATCCTCGACATGGGCAACAGCGCCGGGGCGGCCGCCCACCCGGCATCACGGCCGCCGCGGCTGATCGGCTGGGACCTGCGCCGCAACGCGGCTTCGCGGGAAATCCCGCTGCCGCCCGAGGTGTTGCGGCCGAATTCCTGGCCGCAGGACTTCGCGCTGGACCAGCGGCGCGGCGTCGCCATCATCGCCGACGCCATGCGGGCCGACCCGACGCAGGACGCGCCGACCGCCCTCATCGTCGTCGATCTCCGCAGCGGCCGGGCGCGGCGCGTGCTCGACGGGCATCCGAGCTTCGAGCCGGCGCCCTTGCCCGCGTTCACGCTCCGCAGCGGCCTGTTGCGGGCGGCCGGGGCCGACGGGCAGAAGCGCACCATCCGCTTCGGCCTGGACCCCATCACCATCGATACCGAGTACGAATGGGTGTACCTGGGGCCGGGCAACGCGCAGTCCCTGTACCGCATCCGCGCGTCCGACCTGGCCGACCCCGCGCTGCCCGCGGCGGAGCTGGCGGGGAGGGTGGAGAGGAACCGGGGCAAGCCGGCCTCCGACGGCATCAGCATCGACCGGGCCGGCAACATCTACGTCACGGACACGCTGCGCGGCGCGGTGGGCGTTTCCACCGCGGACGGCTACCGGGTGCTGTCCGAGGACCCGCGCATGATTTGGCCGGACGGGCTGGCCTTCGGGCCGGACGGGCTGTTGTACGTCACGGTCAGCCAGCTCAGCCGGATGCCCTTCGTGAACGACGGGCAGGACCGGGGGCAGCCGCCCTACGTGGTGCTCCGGCTGCGGCCGCTCGCGCCTTCCGAGATCGGGCGCTGACCGGGCCGACCGCAGCGGTCCTGGCGGCGCGGGGCCGGCGCCCGGGAGTTCAATGACGAAGGTGGCCCCCGCCGCCCCGCGCCAGCTCGACGGTCGCGCCCGCCGCGGCGAGCCGGTTGCTGACGACGGGCAGGCGCGGCGAACCGGGCGGCACGCCGGCGGCGGAACGGCCCGTGCCGTTCTCCAGGGTCGCCGGAGCCGGGCCGACGGCGTACCCTTCTGCCTCCACGAACCACTCGGGCGGCAGCACGCCCGAACCCGGCACGGCCGCCGGCGCCGCCGCCTTGGCGTGGCTCGCGGGTCAGCCGCCAGCGCGCGATGCGGAAGGGGCGTTCGTAGCGTGGGGAGGGAGCCGCACGGGCGCGACCGCCGCCGGCACGGTTGCACTTCGCCGTCGCGGGTCGAATCTAGTGCCGGACGATGCTGATCCTCAAAGCCGGCCTGCTCCTGTTCGCCCTCGTCTTCCTGCTGCCCCTCGCCGTGTCGGCCACCCTCTACCGCTTCGAGGGGACCGGCGCGGGTTGGCGCACCGCGGACCGCTCCAGCGCCGGCCTCCTGCCGCCGGCGTCGCGGACTCCGGGCGCCGTCGTCCGGGTCTTCGCGGCCCAGACGGTGCGCTGGCGCGGCGTCTTCGCGGTGCATTGCTGGATCGTGTTCAAGCCCGAGGGCGCCACCGGCTACACGCGCTACGACTACACCGCCTGGGGCGAGCCGATCCGCATGAACGGCTTCGAGCCCGACGGGCGCTGGTTCGGGCGCCTGCCGGAGGTCGTCTTCGCCGCCGACGGCACGGCCGCCGCGGCCCTCATCCCCCGGATGCAGGCCGCCATCACAGGGTACGCCTTCCGCAACACGGGGGACTACCGCCCCTGGCCGGGCCCGAACTCCAACACCTTCGTCGCCGCGGTGCTGGACGCGGTGCCGGAGGTCAGGGTCTCCCTCCCGCCGACCGCCATCGGCAAGGACTACCCCTACGACGGCCGGTGGCTGCGCCCGACGCCGTCTGGCACCGGGTTCCGGCTGACGCTGGGCGGCTACGCCGGCCTGACGGTGGGCTGGGTCGAGGGGATCGAGATCAACCTCCTCGGCGCCGTGGCGGGCCTGGATGTCCGGCGCCCCGCCATCAAGCTGCCCGGCCTGGGCCGCCTCGGCGTGGCGGGACCCGACGGGCCGTCAACAGTGCCCGAGCCGCGGGCCGAGCAGCCCACCTGAGCGCCCGCGACGGGGGCGCGCGGGCTCATCACCAAGCCGCGGGCTGCTTGCTCCAGGCGCGGCCGGGCGCACATGGTGTGCCGTGGGCGGCCGACCTCGCGCACCGCTTCGCTGGACGTTTTCTCCGGCGCGGTCGGCCCGCGCCCTTGCCGAGAAGGACGAAGCTCATGGACCGTCGCGCCGTTTTGGCCCTCGCAGGGTCTGCACTCGCCGCTCCCGCTTGGCAGCGGGCCCGACCGGCCGCGGCCGCCGCGCCCGTGCCGCCCGGCTACCGAGTCACTTGGTTCGACGCGGCCACCCCCGGCAGCGGCCGAGTCGGCTCGCGCGACGTCACCGCGGCGGGCGACGGGACCTTCTGGTTCTGCGGCCAGCGGAACGGCACGCTCAACCGGCTGGACCCGAAGACCGGGGCCGTCCGCGTGGTGAACCTCGGCCAGGGCGCCGCGCCGCACGGGGTGATCCGCGGCCCGGACGGCGCCGCCTGGGTGACGGAGGGCGGCCAGAACGCCATCGCCCGCGTCGATCCCGGCGACCACCGCGTCCAGCTCTGGCGCCTGCCCGAGCGCTTCCCCAACGCGAACCTCAACACCGGCGTCTTCGATGAACGCGGCACTTACTGGTTCACCGGCCAGAACGGCGTTTACGGCCGCTTCGAGCCCCGCTCCGAGCGGATGGAGGTCTGGGAAGCGCCGCGCGGCCGCGGCCCCTACGGCATCACCCGCACGCCGCAGGGCGGCATCTGGTACGTCTCCTTGGCCGGCAACCACCTGGCGCAGATCGAAGACCTGGACACCGCGCGCGTCCGGATCGTGGAGCCGCCGACGCCGAACCAGGGCGCGCGGCGCGTCTGGTCGGACAAGCAGGGCCGGCTCTGGATCAGCGAGTGGAACAGCGGCAACGTTTCCATGCACGATCCGCGCGACGGGTCCTGGAAGGCGTGGCGGTTGCCGGGCGAGCGCCCGCGCGCCTACTCGGTGTGGGTGGACCCGGCCGACAAGGTCTGGCTGACCGACTTCCCGGCCAACGCGATCGTCCGGTTCGACCCGGCGAACGAGAGCTTCGTGTCCTTCCCTTCCGACCGGGCGAACGCCAACGTCCGGCAGATGGACGGCGTTTCGGGCGAGGCCTGGGGCGGCGAAAGCGGCACGGACCGGATCGTGCGGATCGAATACGGGCTGTGATCCGGCTGTTGCTGCCGGCGCTGCTGCTGCTCGCGGCGGCGCCGGCCGCGGCGGAGGACGGGCGCGCGGTGTTCGAGGCGCGCTGCGCGTCTTGCCACGCCGTTGTCGCGGGGGCGCCGCCCGGCGCCGGCCCTAATCTCGCGGGCGTGGTGGGGCGGCGCGTGGGCGGCGATCCGGGCTTCGGCTACTCGCCCGTGCTGGAAGCGGCGCACGAGGCGGGCCGGGTCTGGGACGCGGCGCTGCTCGAGCGCTTCCTGGCCGACCCGGAGGAGATGTTTCCAGGCCTTTGGATGGGCAGTAACGGGCTGCGCACCGCGGACGAGCGCGCGGCCGTCGCCGCTTTCCTGCGAACGGCGTGGTAGGCGCTGACTTTGCGCCGCTCGGTCTGGCCGATCAGGGCCGGGCCGACACCAGCCAGACCGCGCCGGGCAGGATGACGCCCTCCGGCCCGTCGTAGCGGCGAAGCGCCTCCGCCACCGCCGCCTCGGCACCCGCCCGCACGTCCTGCCCCGCGTCGGCGAGCGCGCGGGCGAGCGGGCCGACGCGCGTCGCCGCGCGGGCCGCCTCGTCCACGTCGCCCGCCGCGGCCATGCGCAGCACCGTGTCGTGCGGCGCGATGGCCACATCGTGCCAGCCCGAGGCTTCGAGGATGCCACGCACGCGTGCCGGGTCGTCGAAGGCGAACGGACCCGGCGCGCCGGGCTCCGTCGGCTCGGGAGGCGGCACGTAGGCGGGGGCGGCCTGCATCGGCACCGCGAACCAAGGATTGTCCGACAGCGGCCGCCAAGCCGCGAACACCATCCGCCCGCCCGGACGCAGGGCCCGGCGCAGGTTGGCGAAGGCAGGGACGGGTTCGGTGAAGAACATCACGCCGAAGCGCGAGAACACCAGGTCGGCGTCCGGTGCGAACGGGTGCAGCGCCGCGTCCGCAAGCTCGACGCGCGCATGCTCCAGGCCCGCTTCCGCCACGCGCCCGGGCGACCAGCCGCGCCGAAACGTCGAGGCCCAGCACGCCGCCCCCGGCTCCGACCCGGCGCGCGAGCGCCAGCACGGTCGCGCCGCAGCCGCAGCCCACGTCCACCGCGCGCTCGCCGGCGCGGGGCGCCGCCCGGTCCAGGGCGGCTTCCGTCAGCGGCGCGAACAGCGCGTCGAACCGCTCCTGCTCCGCGAGCCACCCCGCGGAAGCCGGGCTGTTCCAGTAGGCGACCTGCGCCGCGTTCGGGCCGTCCTCGCCCGTGAAACTTCCGCCTTGTTCTGCTGCCATTGCCGCCTCCGCGTGCCCTCTCGGCGTCACCAGCCCATGCTGCCGGGGGCGCCCTTGAATGGCCCTTTGAGGTTCCGCGTGATCCAGCCGCCGTAGAAGCCGCCGGGCTGCGGCGTCACCGCCTCGTCGCCGACGAAGCACTGTTCCATCGCGCCGGCGTACACCGCCAAGTGGTCGCGGATGGCGGCGTAGGCGGGCGCCGGGTCCGGGTAGCTCCAGGCCGCCCGCTCCGCCGCCTTGTCTTCGGCGCGGATGGTCCAGTAGCGGGCTTCGCCTTTCCACTCGCAAAAGCTGCGTCCGGACGCGGGCTCCAGCCCGCAGCCGGTGAACGCGGTCGGGGGCAGGTAGTAGACAGGCGGGTGCGAGGTTTCCAGCACCCGGAACGCCGCCCCGGTTTCGGCGACCGTGCGGCCGGCGAACACGATCCGCACCGGCTGTGGGACCGGCTCCAGGGCGGGCGGCCGCGGGTACTTCCAGACGTCTTCCATGGCTCGGTTCCTCGGTCGCCGGCGATCAGGAGCGGCCCGGAGAGGGGCGCCCCGCATGGTGTCTCCGTGCGCGGACAGCCGGCTCCTGGCGCCAGGGTGGAGGTATGCTGCGACCTACCCTGTGCCGCGTCCAGGCGACGTTGACCCCGGGCGTGGCATGCGAAGTCGTGCTGCTGGCGCCCCCCCGGCGCCGCGGGCGGGATTGTCGCCCGGAGCACGCCTGCTGATGGGGCATTCCGCCCATTGGCGGATGGTGCTTGGTTGCTGTCCAAGGAGGGGGCCGCTCCCGCGGAGCGGGGCGTTCGGGTCGTCAACAACACCAGCAGGAAGTGTCGAGAGCGATGCCTGATTCCACGACGAGCCTGCCCGACCGGGTCGGCGCGTTCGACGCGCTGATCATCGGCGCCGGGTTCTCCGGCCTGTACCAGCTTCATTGCCTGCGCGACCGGCTCGGCCTGTCGGCGCGGGTGCTGGAGGCGGGCGACGGGGTCGGCGGCACCTGGTATTGGAACCGCTACCCCGGCGCGCGATGCGACTCCGAGAGTCATTCCTACTCGTACTACTTCTCCGAGGAACTGCTGAAGGAGTGGGAATGGTCGGAGCGCTACCCGGAACAGCCGGAGATCCTGCGCTACCTCAACCACGTCGCGGACCGTTTCGACCTCAGGCGCGACATCCGCTTCGGGACGCGCGTGACCGAGGCGCGCTACGACGCGGCGGCGAATCGCTGGCACGTTTCCACCGAGGCCGGGGAGCGGTTCACCGCGAAGTTCCTGATCACCGCGGTGGGCTGCCTGTCCACGGCGAATGTCCCGGACATACCCGGCCTCGATGGTTTCTCGGGGCGCTGGTACCACACGGGGCAGTGGCCGCGTGAGGGGGTGGACTTCGCCGGCAAGCGCGTCGGGCTGATCGGCACCGGCTCCACCGGCATCCAGGCCGCGCCGGTGATCGCCGAGGCGGCCGCCCACCTCACCGTTTTCCAGCGCACGGCGAACTACAGCGTGCCCGCCCGCAATGCGCCGTTGACGCCCGAGTTCTTGCGCTGGGCCAAGGACAGCAGCGCCGACCTCCGGCGCGTAATGCACTCCACCACCAACGGGCACCCCTTCACCATCTCCGAGCGTTCGGCCCTGGACGCCACGCCGGAGGAGCGCCGGGCCGCCTACGAGGCGGCCTGGGAGAAGGGCGGCTTGCAGTTCCGCGCCGCCTTCCGCGACATCCTGACCGACAAGGCGGCGAACGACACGGCCGCGGAGTTCATCCGCGCGAAGATCCGGGAGATCGTCAAAGACCCGGAAACGGCGGCGAAGCTGACGAACTTCGACCACCCCTTCGCGGCGAAGCGGCCGCCCATCGACACCTCGTATTTCGAAGCCTTCAACCGCGACAACGTCTCGCTGGTGGACGTGCGGGCCTCGCCGATCGAGCGGATCACGCCGCGAGGAGTCAAGACGCGGGACGCTGAATACGGGCTGGACATCATCGTCTTCGCCACAGGCTTCGACGCCATGACCGGCCCGCTGCTGAAGATCGACATCCGCGGGCGCGACGGCGTCCCGCTCAGGGAAGCGTGGGAGGCGGGGCCGCGCACCTACCTCGGCCTCCAGGTCGCGGGCTTCCCCAACCTGTTCACCATAACAGGCCCCGGCAGCCCGTCCGTGCTCTGCAACATGCCGGTGGCGATCGAGCAGCACGTCGAATGGATCACGGGCTGCATCGCGCACATGCAGGAGCGCGGCCTGGAGCGCATCGAGGCCGAGCCGGACGCGGCGGACAGGTGGGTGGAGCACGTCAACGAGGCCGCCGACGCCACCCTGCTTCCGCAGGCGTCGAGCTCCTGGTACCTCGGGGCGAACGTGCCCGGGAAGCCGCGCGTCTTCATGCCCTACGCGGGCGGCATGGCCCGGTACCGCGGCATCTGCGACGACGTGGCGGCGAAGGGCTACGAGGGGTTCGCGCTGAGCGACTGAACCCTCCGCCGCGGGGCCCGTCCCGCTACGCGGTTGCAGCGTCCCGCCGGAGGAATTCGGCGGCGCGCTCCGCGATCATGATGACCGCCGGCTGGATGTTGGACGACGGCACCAGCGGCATCACGGAAGCGTCCGCCACGCGTAGCCCGCGCAGCCCGGCCACGCGCAGCTCCGGGTCCACCACCGCGCCCGCGTCCGTGCCCATGCGGCAGGTGCCGCAGGGATGGTACACCGTGGAGCCGGTGCGGCGGACGTACTCCAGCAGCGCTTCGTCGCTGTCGTCGCCGCGCGGCGGCGCCGTCTCCTCCTGCACCAGTTCCGCGAAGGGCGATGCCCGCCCGATCCGCCGCCCCAACCGCGCCGCCTCCACCATGACGCGCTGGTCGCCCGGCGCTTCCAGATAGTTCGCGTGGATGACCGGCTTGTCTTCCGGCTCGGGGCTGCGGAGCCGCAGCACGCCGCGGCTGTCCGGGCGGCACTGCCCGAAGTTGATCATCACCCCGGGGTGCGGCGGCAGCACGTAGCTGCCGGCGGACAGGCTGAAGTTGATGAACTGGAACTGCGCCTCGGCCTCCTCTGCGCCGGGCGTGACGCGGGCGAACAGCGTCGCCTCCGTCGCGCCCACCGCCAGCGGCCCGTTCCGCCGCACCGCGTAGCCCAGCACGGTGCGGGTCAACTGGAAGCGGCTCGCCATGATCTCGTTCAGCGTGCCGGCCGGTTTGGTGCGGAAGGACAGGCGGGCGATCAGGTGGTCTTGCAGGTTCCGCCCGACGCCGGGCAGGTGCGCCGTCACGGGAATGCCGAGCGCCGACAGGTCCTCGCCGTCCCCCACGCCCGACAACATCAGGATCTTGGGCGAGGCGACGGCGCCGGCGCAGAGCACCACCTCGCGCCGCGCCAAGAAGCGCTCCTCGCCCCCGGCGCCGTCCCGCCGCGCCAGGACGCCCACCGCGCGGCCGTCCTCGATCAGCACCCGCTGCGCGCGGACGCCGGTCAGCACGCGAAGGTTGGGCCGGCGCCGCGCCGGGCGCAGGTAGGCGCGCGCGGTGCTCACGCGCCGGCCGCGGCGGATGTTCATTTGGATCGGCGTCACGCCCTCGATCGGGCCGTCGTTGATGTCGCGGTGCAGCGGGAAGCCCAGCGCCTGGCAGGAGGCGACGAAGGCGGCGGCCCCCTGCGACAGCCGCGACACCTGCCCCACCGGCAGCGGGCCGCCCACCCCGCGCGTGTCGCCGGCCGGGCCGTCCCAGTCCTCCATGCGGCGGAAGGCCGGCAGCACGTCCTCGTAGGACCAGCCCCGCGCCCCGGCCTGTGCCCAGCGGTCGTAGTCCTGCGGCGAGCCGCGCAGGTACACCAGGCCGTTCACCGAACCCGACCCGCCCAGCACCCGGCCGCGCGGCCAGGCTATGGCGCGATCCGCCAGCTCCGGCTCCGGTTCGGTGGCGAACTTCCAGTCGTAGCGGCCGCTGGCGAAGAGCCGCGCGTAGCCGGCGGGAACGTGGATCCAGATGTCGCGGTCCTCGGGGCCGGCTTCCAGCAGGGTGACGCGGATGGAGGGGTCTTCCGACAAGCGGGCCGCGACCACGCAGCCGGCGCTGCCGCCGCCGACCACCAGGTAGTCCGGGATGTCCGATGCGTCGCTCATGGCCGTCTTCTCCCTCGCGGGAGAACGATGTCAACCGACACGGCGACGAGGCGAGGAGGGAGCGAACCCCTGGCGGCCCGGCGCTTTTGCACATCCGGCAAAGGGCCGGTCCGCCCGCCCGCACCGAGGAGGAGCTTTCGACATGGCATCCAAGCTCACCCGCCGCGCCTTCGGCGCCGCCCCGCTCGCGCTGCTCGGGGCCGCCGCCTCGGCACGCGCGCAAGGGAACTGGCCCACCCGCCCCGTGGCGGTGATCGTCCCCTTCGCGGCCGGCGGATCGACCGACGCCGTCGCGCGCGTCCTGGCGCAGCGGCTGTCCACCGACCTCGGCCAGAACTTCGTGGTGGACAACCGCTCCGGGGCGACCGGCACCATCGGCATGGCGCACGTCGCCCGCTCGCGGCCCGACGGCCACACGCTGGCGCTCGCGCCCGGCAGCACCTTCGCCATGGCGCCGCACCTCTACAAGCTGCCCTACGACAACGACCGCGCCTTCGCCGGCGCCGGGCTGATCGCCACCATGCCGATGTTCCTGACGGTGCCGGGCGCGTCTCCCATCCGCGCCCTCCCCGGGTTCCTCGAAGCGGCGAAGCGCCCGGGCGCCAACATCACCTACGGGCACGCCGGGGCGGGCTCCTCCATGCACTTGGCGGCGGAGCTCTTCCTGCAAGTGGCGGGGCTCGAGGTGCAGGCCGTCAGCTACCGCGGCGCCGCGCCGGCCGTGCAGGGCATGCTCGGCGGGGAGACGCGGATGACCATGATGCCCGCTTCCGCGGTGATGCAGTTCCTCCAGTCGGGCGACGTGCGCGCGCTGGCCGTCACCACCAAGGAGCGCAGCCCGCTCGCCCCCGACGTGCCGACCTTCGCCGAGCAGGGCTTCCCCGGCTACGAGGTGGTGGAGGAACTCGCCCTGTTCGCGCCCGCCGGCACGCCGGAGCCGATCCTGCGCCGGTTGAACGCGGCCACCGCCGCCGCCTTCGCCGCCCCGGAGGTGCGCGAGCGCTTGGCCGTCCTGGCCGTTTCGCCCGCCGTCGGCCGCCCGGAGGACTGGCCCGCCCACTTCGCGGCGGAGAACGCCAAGTGGCGCGAGGTGATCCGGACGCGCGGCATCACCCTCGAATGACGCGGCTGCCCGACAACGGCTCGGACCCTGCCGCCGTCGCGGAAGCCCAGCCCGGCCGCTCCGGCCTTGCGGCCCCGCGCTCGCGGCTGCTTCCTTGCCGCCCGCGCCGGCGAGGACCGCGCGCCTGAAGCTGCTCCGGGAGAAACAGCCCATGTTCGTCGCCATGAACCGCTTCAAGGTTTCGCCCGGCGCGGAAAGCGAGTTCGAGGAGGTCTGGACGTCCCGCGACACCCATCTCCACGCGGTGCCGGGCTTCGTCGAATTCCACCTCTTGCGAGGGCCGTCGCGCGAGGACCACGTTCTCTACGCCTCGCACACCATTTGGCGCAGCCGGGCGGACTTCGAGGCGTGGACCCGCTCGGAGGCGTTCCGCCTCGCGCACCAGCGGGCGGGCGGGAGCAAGCCGCTGTATGTCGGCCATCCCGAGTTCGAAGGCTTCGATGCCATCCAGACGGTCACGCCGGCTCCGGCGTAGGGCGGGCGGCGGGCGCGGCGTCGTTCGCCACCGCCGCTCCCGAGCGGCCTGGGTTTCCTTGCCGCGGAACGGGCAAATGTGCTCGGCTTCCAGCACGGCGAGCACTCGGCAGCCAGTGACCGCGCGACGCCGCCAATGCGCCGCCGGCAACTTGTCCCGGAACTCCCTCTGGCCGCGGCGGGCCTTGATATCTGGGAGGCGGTCTCGCGAGCGTCGGCGATGCCGCCTGGATCGAAGGGCTCGGCGTCGGCTTCGTTGGGGTCAAGCTACGGCGCGGACGGGGCGCGCTCGGGCGCGACGGCCAGCGCCATGCGGCCGTGCCGGTCCATGATCAGTCCGCCTGGGCCGATCCACCGCATTTCCGGACTCGCGTGCGGTATCTCGCGCACAGCCACGTAATCGCCGGACGGCGCACGATGCGGGACGGCGGGGCGCTCGCCGGGAAGCTCTCGCCCCCATCCTCGTTGATGCGTTCCTCATCTTCCGCGGCGGCGCGCACCGACTCGTTCCGGCGGGCCTGCTCCCAGAATTCGTCGGCACGGCCTTCGGGGCTGCCAGCGCGTTCCCACAGCAGGTAGGCGCGCTCGCGGGTACGCCGCTCGAGGTCGCGCCGCTCGTCTGACGTGCCATCCTCCCGTCGTCGCCGTCCGGTCGCCGCCATTTGGCCCCGGCCGACCTCGGGCGCTAACGCGGGCGGTGGTCGGGGGGCGCGGACCGGTCCGAACCCCCGTCCGGCGCCGGCGCGCGCACGTGACGTGACCGCGCCGGATGCGCCTGTGAGATGGCGACGGCGCGAACGGCGCGCGGCGGTGGAAATCAGAAACCTTCTGTATTGTTCTATTGATCCGGCCTGGGCGAACATGAGGCCAAGTAGGTTCGCCCCAAGTCGGTGGGATGAAGCATGTGGACATGCGCAAGCTGCCGGCAGCGGCGCAAGAGGAGCGCCGGCG